>JBJFAY010000098.1:0-63612 GCA_051888155.1 Alphaproteobacteria bacterium | reverse complement strand
ACCAAAATAAATAACGGCATATTTTTTTGCGATAAAACCAAAAACAAATCGAAGCGGATAGAGGAACACCATATAAGATTAAATAAAATTGAGTTACAGTAAAGAGCCCCCCTTCAAATCCTATCATAAAAACAATCAAATAGAAGCAACACGAAGAATAAAGATAAGAATAAATAATTATTATTTTTAAAATTTTTAATAACAATTCTTTTTTTTTGTCATGAAAATACCCCCGTTCTTCCCAAAAAAGATAAAATAAATTAAAACTGTTAAAAATCAATAAGTTATCATTTTTTACCTCTATTGCTAAAAAATCAGCCCCTTTTTTATCTTGCACATCTAATCACGTTATGTTATATAATGGAAAGTTCTCCTAACAAATACAGCAGAGCGAAAGGAAACGAAAGAGTCATGATGAACCAAAATAAATAACGGCATATTTTTTTGCGATAAAACCAAAAACAAATCGAAGCAAAAGGAGGAGTACCATATAAGATTAAACACGTTTGAAATACAGAAATAATTTCATTACCTGTAGCTATCAGTAAAACTGCTAAATAAAAATAGCATAATTCATAAAAATAGTAACCAATAAGAGCTGTTTTTAAAATTCTTAATAGAAATTCTTTTTTTGTCATGAAAACGCCTCCTATTCTTCCCAAGAAAGATAAAATAAATTAAAACTGTTAAAAATCAATAAGTTATCATTTTTTACCTCTATTGCTAAAAAATCAGCCCCTTTTTTATCTTGCACATCTAATCACGTTATGTTATATAATGGAAAGTTCTCCTAACAAATACAGCAGAGCGAAAGGAAACGAAAGAGTCATGATGAACCAAAATAAATAACGGCATATTTTTTTGCGATAAAACCAAAAACAAATCGAAGCGGATAGAGGAACACCATATAAGATTAAATAAAATTGAGTTACAGTAAAGAGCTCTCCTTCAAATCCTATCATAAAAACAATCAAATAGAAGCAACACAAAGAGGAAAGATAAGAATAAATAATTATTATTTTTAAAATTTTTAATAATAATTCTTTTTTTGTCATAAAAAACACCCTTATCACTGAAAGGACAATACGATGAATGATACAAATAAAAGAACGAAAAGTCAAGGTTTTGACAATTTAAATAAGAAAAATGACCCATATAAAAATATCTCCGCGGGTATATATAACGAAATGAAATTAAGAGAAAAAGATGAAGATGTTAAAAATTTAAACGAAAGGTCAGTTTATTACGGTTTTCCAAAGTTTTTTTCTTTAGTCAGATCCGGCGGAAAATGGGATCATAAGCCGACAATCAGAAAATATGCGACTTCATTTTATCACAAAACGGAAAAATCTTCTGTAAATCCGGAAAAGCCGGCGACGGTTTTCGGAACATATCTGCCCGGTGACAAAAAATATATTTACGATTATGACATCTGGTCAAATATTCATTACGGATATGCGGGAAGAATGTCAGGTTTTAAAGATAGAACTTTAGACTGGGGAGCAAAAATACATGACGCGGCCAAAGGTCATTCAATCAGTGATACTTTTTCCGACAGAAACAAAGACGCCAATGCCGTCCAACTGGGAATAAAGCTGTACGACAAATACGGCGCCAATTTAAAAAAAAACTTTGGAAAAGGAAATTTTTGAAAACAGAGCTTCTTTAAATCGTTATCCGCGCCGGGATCTGATTGAAAAAAATCATGTTGTTAAGCAAGGGGAAACGGTCTTTACCATTGCAATGGAAAATAATCTGGCCGTTACGGAAATCTTTGCCAAAAATCCGGCGGTGAATTTGTTCTCTCTGGATCCCGGGCAGGTCGTTATTCTTCTTTCGCCCGATGAAATCCGGCAGTTGTCCCCGGCGGAATATCGGGAAATTTTGAACAGCGGCGACTACTTATACGGCCGCGGCGCAGAACATGACGCTTTGGTTGAAAAAATGAAAGCCCATTTTGAAGCGTTGTTGGAAAATCAATCCGTTATGGCGCAAGTTATTGAAAAACTGTCAGAAAACGCCGATACACCGACGAAAACCGTTTATTATGTCTGGGAAACGCAGGAAGACGACCGCGTCCGTCCCGAACATGCCGCGCGCGAAGGACAGGTCTTTAAATGGTCGGATCCGCCGGCCGGCGGTAATCCGGGATCGGAATACGGCTGCCGGTGTTCCGCGCACGCTTTTGATGAAAACAACTATGAAGCCGAACAGCGAAACTATCTTGACGCTTCCGAAAACGATACGGAAAAACGGGAAGAAACGGAAAAATCCTCCGGCCTGGTCGCCGCCGTCAGTGCCGGCGGGTTTTAAAACGCCGGCTTAACCGCCGTATCGGAATACCGGAATAAAACCAAACAGAAAAAAGCTTATGCTTCTTTTGCGTTTTTTTATTTTTATCAACGGAATAAAAGAAAATAAGTAAATCCACCTGACAACGGGAAAAGAACTGCCGGACAGATACGGATATTCTTTTTTTATCAGGTATTGTATCCTGAGTGTCTGTTCGGCCATTTTTTCATTTCGCCGGTGCGATGTATTTTCAGGATAAGAACGATACTCGACCAATATTTCCGGCAGATTGTGAAACAGTGTTTTTCCGGCCAGTCTGCCCCACAGCATATAATCTTCGCACGGTGAAAAATCGTCTTCCCATGAAATATTATTATCCGTCAAAACGGATTTGCGGATCATAGCCGCCGTATGCGCGATGACGCAGCCGTCCGGTAAAGCGGATTTAACGGATTTATTATCAATCGGAAAATCGGAAACAATTTTTGTGCCGATCCTTTTGATATTACAGCCCGTAACTCCTGTATCCGGGTGTGCGTCCAGATACAAAGCCTGTTTTTCCAGCCGGCCGGGCAGAGAAATATCATCATGATCCATAATGGCGATATATTGTGCGCCGGCAGCTTTTAATAATTTGTTGCGGCTGGCCGAAATACCGATATTGCGATCGTTTTCCATATAAACGATACGGCTGTCGTTATAACCGGCAATAATATTTTTCAATTCCCGGTTATCCGGGGAATCATTTAAAATCAGTAATTCAAAATCCGTCAACGGTTGGTTTAAAACAGATTCGACCGCCGTTTTTAAATAAAGCGGATTCGTATTATAGATCGGCATTAAAACGGAAACTTTAGTCATTTCAGGCTCTGAATTTTCAGGAAAAAGTTTAACAGTTTAAATTTCTTCAGTAAAAAAAGGCGCATTAAACAGCGTTTTTTAAAATCCAGTAAAGAAATATCCAATTCTTTTTTCAGCACCATTTGCGTTAATACGGCGCTGTATTTTTCCCAAAATTGAAAAACAATTTTGTTTTGACGCGCCTTTTTATACGGTGAACAAACGCAGGCGCGATACAACATTTTTGTCAGCCGGCAAGCCAGTTTCTTCCCGGCTTTTTCGGATAAAGGCAAATCCGCGCAGCGCGCTTTTAACAGAAAATATGCCGTTATATGCCCGTCAACATATTTTTCCGTCAGCCCGGAGTGCATCAGACTGTTTTCATGGATCCGGTAATATTTCAGCGCGGCATTGATATAAACGGCATTTCCGGCTTTGCGCAGCAGCGAAAGCATCAAAATAAAATCTTCCGCGACATAAACGTTCGTTTCAAAGCGCAGATGATTAAACAATTCAGCTTTGAAAATCTTATCCCACAACGCCGCTTTAAGACAGGGTTGTTCTTGCAGGACAAATTTTTCCAACGGCTCAGAGATAAAAAAGCTGCGCCATTGATTGGAAAGCGGCGCGTTGACGTCGGCGCCCCCGCCGCTGATCCTGACCGTGTCACACCAGACGAAATCTGCTTTCGTCCGCTTTATTTTTTCCAGCATAATTTCCAAAAACCGAATATGAATCAAATCATCGGGATCCAGAAAAACAATATAATTCCCCCGCGCGGCGTCAAGCGCCGTATTTCTGGCCGCCGAAACGCCTTGATTTTTCTGGCTGATTACCCGCAGACGGCTGTCTTTGCCGGCATAAGCGGCCAATATTTCCGCACTTTTGTCAGAGCTGCCGTCGTCAACGCAGACGCCTTCGAAATCCGAAAATGTTTGCGACAACAACGAATCCAAAGCTTGCGGCAGGAATTTTTCAACATTGTAAACGGGAATGATAACTGAAATTTCAGGAATTGTTGTCATTTTATTTTAGAATCAATATTTTTTACGCTGATTTCAAAAAAAGGAATAATATTAAACAGAAAATATTTTGTTTTATATTTTTCAATACATACTTTTATAATCGGCAATCCGAACAGATAGATTCTTTTTATCAGAATAAAATTATCAATAAGATTGCGATCCATTTCGTTTGTCCCTGTAAATTATTTCTTTGGAAAAGTTGTTTTTCCTAACCGTTTTGGCAGATGCTTTTTCACTTTGCCGGCACAAATGTAATTATAATTACATTTAAATCGCGCCGTCAATAAATAATGTTAAATGGTATGAACAGAGAAGATGCCGAAACATTATCCGAAAAGGTCGTTGAAATCCTTGCCGCAAAGCGGGCGGAACGGAAAATTACAAAACTGAAAATATCCGAACAGACCGGCATCAGCCGTACGGCGATTACTTTAATGGAAAAAAAGCAGAACAGTCCGACTTTACGGACTTTATTTATGATTGCTTCATGTATCGGCGTTGATTTAAAGGAAATTATCAAAGAAGCCGAAGATAACGGCAAATAACTGTTTCCGGATATAAAAAAACCCTCCGGCGCGCCGGAGGGTTCTGTTTTTTTAATTAAGCTTTCTGCGATTCTTCGGCGTTAAACTTAATCCATTTTTCATCAGCTTCATCTTCGGTGGTGATAGCGCCCTGCGGACATTCGGAAATGCATACGCCGCAGTCGATGCAGGTGTCGGGATTGACGACGACCTGCGTATCGAGTTCGACGAACGCGCCGACCGGGCAGACGTCAACGCAGGTCAGGCACTTTACGCAGGAATCATTAACAACAGAAGCCATATTAAATCTCCTCAAAACTAGTTTTGTATGACGTAAAGCAATATAGACAATTTTGACGTTTTTTCAAGCCCGAATCTGAAAGCAGTCAAAATTTCCCTGCCGGTAAGAAATTTGTAACCGTTGGGTTTTATCCTTTAACCGGAACATCTGATGAATGTTCCGGGGTGTGGAAACCCCTCTAATGCGTCTTGTGTAAAGACGATAATTTTGCACGCCTTCTGGTTCAAACGACCGGAAGGCGACAAAATAAGTGTATGCAAAACACCGTGGAATACTAGTTGACCGCGGCACTTTTGTCATATGCGAATATGTCGCACTATTTCATTAGAGTAGTTTCCAACTTCCGGTCGCCTTCATCAGGCGACTTTTTTCGTTTAAAGGAAACACTTGATGCCCAGTATCGAAGAAAAAATCGAAAACATTGCCAAGGAACAGCTGAAAAAATGCCGGACGTTTACCAAAACCGAAAATATTAACGCCGAAATTGACGACGCGTTGAAAAACGCCCCGTCCAAAAGCGGCGGAAAAGGAAACAACTATCCCGACATCAAATTGTTTCTGACGACGAAGACCAACCGCAAAATCCCCGTGATGATTGAAGTCAAAGGAACTAAGGGATCTTTGATCAAAACCGCGCCGAACGGAGAAATCGACAATTCAAAACCGTCCAACATTCAAAAATACGCGGTGAACGGGGCGGTTCATTACGCCGACGCGATTGTGAAAAACACAATGTCGTACAAGGAATCCGTCGCCGTCGGCGTGAACGGGTACGAAGACGCGGGCGAAATCAAAACGGAACTGGGCGTTTATTACGTTTCGGCGAACAATTTTTGTATTCCGAAAAAAGTCGGCGATTACAGCGATTTAAGTTTTCTGTATCCGGAAAACTTTGAAAGCTTCGTTCAGAAAATCGACGCGCTTTCTTTAACCGAAGAGGAAAAAGAAGCGAAAGCCAAAGATTATGAAAATCAGATCGAAATCAAGCTGAAAGCGTTAAACCAAAAAATGCACGACGAATTGAAAATATCCGTCGGATCGCGCGTTCAGCTGGTGGCGGGGCTGATTATGGCGGCTTTGGGCGTCGACGGCAGGGTTTCCCCGTTGGAAATAACGGATTTAAAGGGCGACACGGGGGAAAATTCAAACGACGGAAAGATCGTCGTCAACAAAATAGCCGACTTTTTAAACGAAAAGAATCTGCCCAAGGAAAAACGGGAACTGATCGTTTCCGATTTGTCGCAAGTGTTCATTTATTCGCAGATTTACAAGCCTAAAAATGGCGAAAGCGCGATAAAAACCGTTTACACCGTCATTAAAAACGACATCATGCCGATTTTCACGTCCGCGCGGCATTTGGATTTTACGGGCAGATTGTTCAATGTGTTGAACGAATGGGTGGATATTCCGGACGGCGATAAAAACGACGTCGTGCTGACCCCGCGCTATGTCTGCGAATTTATGGCGAAACTGTGCAAAGTCAACAAGGACAGCTATGTTTGGGACTATGCGACGGGCAGCGCGGGATTTTTGATTTCCGCAATGAAGCAAATGATTGACGACGCGGAAAAAACGATCACCAGCCCGCGGGAACGCGCCGAAAAAATCGCACACATCAAGTATTTTCAGCTGCTTGGCGTTGAATTGCGCGCCGACATTTATATGTTGGCGGTTTTGAACATGATTTTGATGGGGGACGGGTCGTGCAACATTCTGCACAAGGATTCCCTGACCGAATTTAACGGCAATTACGAACAGGGAACGCAAAAAGACACGCCGTTTCCCGCCGATGTGTTCCTTTTAAATCCGCCCTATTCCGCCAAAGGAAAAGGGTTTGTTTTCGTTGAACGCGCGTTAAGCCGCATGTCGGGCGGACGCGCCGCGATTTTGATTCAGGAAAACGCCGGCAGCGGCAACGGTTTGCCCTACACAAAGGAAATATTGAAACGCAACACGCTGGTTGCCGCGATTCACATGAGCGACATCTTTTGCGGTAAAGCGGGCGTGCAGACGGCAATTTACGTTTTCGACGTCGGCGTTCCGCACGGCGCGGACAATCTGGTGAAATGCATTGATTTTTCAAACGACGGCTATACACGCCAAAACCGCAAAAAATCAAGTGCGGACGTTAATTTAAAAAACACGGGCGACGCCGCCGGCCGCTATCGCGAAGTCGCCGACATCGTTTTAAACCGCAAAAGGGCGACACATTATTTTGACGATTGCGTGATAGAGGACACGATTTCCCTGAACGGCGACGATTGGACATACGCGCAGCACAAACAGGTGGACACGATTCCGACCGAATCCGATTTTAGGAAAACAGTCGCAGATTATCTGGCGTGGAAAGTGTCAACAATTTTAAAAGAAGAAGGAACACCTGAAAATTTTCTGTAAGCCCTCGTCTGGAACAGTTGAAAAAAGAATTTGAATCCAACGGGGGCAAATGGGAAAAATACACACTGGAACATGCACAATTATTCCAGATTAAAGGAAGTAAATCTCTAGATGAAGGCAAACTAACTTTTACTGAAAAGGGGATTAACTTTGTTGGAAGAGTTGATGATAATAACGGGATTAAAGGAAAAATTTCTCTTCAAGATTTTAATCCGAATGAAAAAAATACAATTACAGCGACTGTCATAGGAAACTACAAATATGCCAAATTTCAAGAAAGCGAATATTATTGTTCTCAAAACATCAACGTATTAAAACCTAATTTTGAAATTAACAGATTTATTGCTCTTTATTTAGTAACTCATATTCAAAAATTTATTTCTAAATATAATGGCCAACAGAGTGGATATAAGCTAAACGAATTGGCCAAACATGAAATCATTTTACCAACTTTAAATAAATCCCTCGCTTTCGATTATATGGAACACTATATTTGCGAGCTTGAACAAGCGTGCGTCAGCGAGCTTGCAACATACCTGCGCGCCGCCGGATTGGAAGATTACGATTTAACAGCTGCCGAACAAACAGCGCTGGACGATTTTAAAAACGGAAAAATCCGGTTTAAAGAATTTAAAATAACAGGTGAAAATGGAATTTTTTCAGTTAAAAACACTCATAGTATCTTAAAAAATCAAATTGTACCGAATAGTGGAAATTATCCTTATGTAACAGCCGGAGAAACAAACAATTCTATTCTTACATATATTTCGTATGATAAATCTTTTTTAGAAAAAGGAAATTCCATTATGATTGCAGGGAAGTCAATGGTTATCACATATCAAGAAAAAAATTATTTTTCAAACGACAGTCACAATTTATCGTTATCATTAAAAATAGAAATAAATAAAACATATAAACATTTCTTATTTTTAGTGTCGGCTCTATATAAAAGCCTTCATGATAAATATTCATGGGGAGATTCAATTTCAAAAGAAAAAATAAAAAAAGATCTCCTATGGCTTCCTGTTATAGACGATAAAAGCATTGACTATCATTTTATGGAATCATTCATCACGGCGCAACAAAAGCTGGCGATAAAAGACGTTGTTTTGTGGAAAAACAAAATTATTTCAACGACAAAAAAGTCATTAATGAAAGCTAAAATTTCCCTTTCAGTCGGTTGATCGCCCGTCTGTCACGTTTAGTCGGACGGCCTGATCCGGCTACGCGGAATTCAAACGCTTTTTTCGGCGGCGGAGCCAAATTTTCCGGATCGCGCAGCTGTTCATATAATGTCCGGGCGACGGGAGCGCCGACTCTTTTTTCGGCAAATCCCGTCACGCGCACGAAAAACCGAACGGAACTGCGCAGAATATTCAATTCATCGCCCGTTTTTATTTCCCGGCTGGCTTTCAGGACTTTTTCATCATTAACGGCCACATGCCCGCCGGCGATCATTTCCTGCGCCGCCGCGCGGGTTTTCGCAAAACGTGTAAAGTAAAGCCATTTGTCGATTCGTTGTGAATCGCTCATTTCTTTTTCAAAGAAGCCAAAGCCGCAAACGGCGAAGTCATATCGACCGGTTCGGTCTTTGTTTCGGCTTTGCGTTTTTTAAACTTCGGCTGAATCATCAAAATTTCGGTTTCTTTGGTTTCTTCGCCGACGGTTGCCGTTTGTTTTTCTTTGGTAACACGAAAGCCTAAAAATCCGAATACTTCTTCGGCTTCGTCGCGCTTCAGTCCGGCAATCGACAACAGATCCAGCGGTAAAACTTGCGGTTTTCCTTTATCCTGCCGCGTAATTTCGCGCAGCTTTGCCGTAAAGCGTTCCATAACGTCGACACGGATCGCCCGCGTTCCCGCCAGAGCATACCCCTGTACCAGATACAAAGCGCGCGGTACGCCGCGTTCGACGGCAAACGACATCTTGCCGTCAATCGCAAATCCGGTCGCATACTGTGTTTTATCAAACCAGATTTTCCATAAAATTGCGCAGACGCGCTGAGCCGCGGGCTTTAACAGCATCGGGAAAAACAAATAATCATGTCCCAGCCGCATGCCGGCTTTAGCCAGCACCTTTTTATCCGTTTCGTTCAACCCCTTGATTAAATCGAATACTTTTTCACGCGGCATCGTCCCCAGCTGTTCGGCGACCTGCCATAAAATACCGCGGGCGGAACCGGAAGCGTTTTCTTCGTCCAGCGTGCGCAAAGCCGCGAACAGCGGCGCGATTTTATTGGCCAGATATACTTCCAGCCAGCCGTTCAGGCGTGTTTTTACCTGATCAATCTGCGCCTGTTCGATTGTTTCATGCACGCTTAAAGCAACGACGGGGTGCAGAATATCGCGTCCTTTAACGACTTTTCCCAGCGCCTGTCCCCGCCATAAAATCTGCGCGTCGTTTTCCAGCGTAAAAACGTCTTCGGGCGCATTGAGAATCGCCGTGATTCTGTTTTGAAATTCGGCCTGCAAAGCCTTTTCCGCCGCGGAAATCAAAACGCGGTCGGCAAACTTTCCGGCGCCCGTAATCGGCACGAAACGCAGCCCTTCCATTTTTCCGACAGATTGCCCTTCGACTTCAACCGAGCCGTCTTCTTCGATCTTTGTAAATAATTCTACCTGTGTTTTCATACCTTTTACCAAAACAGATGTACGCTTGTCCACGAACCGCTGCGCCAGTTTTTGATGCAAAGCATCGGATAATCTGTCCTCAACGGCTCTCGTCATGTCCCGCCAGTACGCCGACCGGTCGATCCATTCTTTTCTTTGCGCAATATACGTCCAAATTCTGATTCCTGCAATACGTCCCGTAACAACATCAATATCTCCGTTGGTATTGTCCAGTATTTTTACCTGTTTTTCAAACCAATCCTGCGGCAAACGTCCTTTGTCCAAGATCAGACGGTAAATCTGCGATAACAAACGCGCATGGGCTTCGGGCGTTACTTTGCGGAAATCGGGAATCTGGCAGATTTCCCATAACAGCTTGACGCGCGAAGCATGATTTGCCAGCCGGACAATCCCCGTGTCCCGCGCCAAAGATTCCAACGCCTGCTGGTCTTCGGCTTTGCGCGCGCCGACCAGACCGGGCAAAGACGGACGGATATTCAAGCTGTAAATCAAGGCGTCCAAAGACGTCGTTTTTAAATCGGGATTGCGCCAAAACAGGTGGGATAAAGGTTCAAAGCGGTGTTCTTCAATCCTGTCGATCACATCTTGCGTCAAAGCGGACGCTTCCGCAGCCGCGCCGAACGTTCCGTCTTTCATGTACCGGCCGGCGCGTCCGGCAATCTGCGCCAGTTCGGCCGCGGACAAAGCGCGCATTTTCTGTCCGTCGAATTTGCGCAAAGACGTAAAACAGACATGAGAAATATCCATATTCAGCCCCATGCCGATCGCGTCGGTCGCCACCAGATAATCGACTTCGCCGGATTGAAACATATCGACCTGCGCGTTTCTCGTCCGAGGGCTGAGCGCGCCCATAACGACGGCCGCGCCGCCTTTTTGCCGGCGGATCAATTCGGCCAAAGCGTACACGTCCTGCACCGAAAACCCGATAATGGCCGAACGCGCGGGCAGCCGCGTGATTTTCTTTATTCCCGTATAGCTTAATTTTGAAAATCGGGGGCGCGTTTCGATTTCCGTTTCCGGGATCAGCCGTTTCAACAAAGGCTTGATCGTTTCCGCGCCCAGAAACATCGTTTCCCTGTCGCCGCGCGCATGCAGCAGACGATCCGTGAAAATATGCCCGCGTTCAACGTCGGCGGCCATTTGAATTTCGTCAACCGCCAGAAAATCGACCGGACGGTCCAAAGGCATCGCTTCAACCGTGCAGACGAAATAAGACGGATTGTCCGGCATGATTTTTTCTTCGCCCGTGATCAAAGCAACGTTTTCCGCTCCTTTCAGCCGCGCGATTCTGTCGTAGTTTTCGCGCGCCAGCAGCCGCAGAGGAAACCCGATCATGCCGGATTCATGCGTTAACATTTTTTCAACGGCCAGATAAGTTTTCCCCGTATTCGTCGGGCCGAGCAAAGCTGTTAAAATCCGTTCCATTCTTGAAAAACTTTCATATAAAGGGTTGAAATCTGCCGCAGTCGCACCTAATTAAAGCACGTTTGTTAACTGGGAGGTTATAATGTCGGAAGAAAAAATGCAATTTCAAGCTGAAGTCGGCAAAATTTTAGATATTGTTGTCAACGCTCTTTATTCGGATACGGACATTTTTTTAAGGGAATTGGTTTCAAACGCATCGGACGCCTGCGACAAACTGCGCTATGCCGCGATTATGAAGCCGGATATCGCCAAAGGGGACGGTGAATTTAGAATTGATATTACCCCTGACAAAGACGCCCATACGTTGACGATCGCCGACAACGGCATCGGCATGAACAAACAGGATTTGATTAAAGATCTGGGATCTATCGGGCGTTCCGGTTCGGCGGAATTTTTAAATAACCTGACCGGCGACAAACAAAAGGACGCGACGATTATCGGCCAATTCGGCGTCGGATTTTATTCGGCGTTCATGGTTGCGGAAAAAGTCGAAGTGCGTTCCCGCAAAGCCGGAGAAGAAGAAGGCTGGCTGTGGACGTCAACGGGAAAAGGATCCTTTACGATCACCGAAGAAAAAGACGTTTCCCGCGGCACGAAAATCACGCTTTATTTAAAACCGGACGCATATCAATACGCCGAAGCTTCCGAAGTCCGCCGCATCGTGCGCCAGTTTTCCGATCATATTTCTTTTCCCGTGATTATGCATTACATGGGCGAAACGGAAACGATCAACATGGCCAGCGCTTTGTGGACGCGCAACAAAGCCGACATCACCGACGCGCAGTACAAAGATTTTTACCGCCATATCTCGCACGCTTTTGACGACCCGTGGGATATCCTGCACTATAAAGCCGAAGGCACGATCGAATACACGGCCCTGATGTTTATTCCGACCAAGACGCCTTTTGACATATTCCAACCCAACCGCAACGCGCAGATCAAGCTGTATATCAACCGTGTTTTCATCACCGATCAGGTGCCAGACATGTTGCCGAATTACCTGCGCTTTGTTCAGGGCGTTATTGATACCAAAGAACTGCCGCTGAACGTTTCACGTGAAATGCTGCAAAAAACCCCCGTTCTGGCAAAGATCAAAACAGGCGTTGTCCGCCGTATTCTGGGCGAATTGAAAAAACGTTCCGAAAACGAACAGGAATATCTGACGTTCTGGAACGCTTTTGGCGCCGTGCTGAAAGAAGGCATTTTTGAAGATTCCTATAACCGCGAAGAAATCGCCGAGCTCTGCCGTTTTTATTCGACGAACGGCGACGGTCTGACAACGCTTGCGGATTATATTTCCCGCATGAAAGACGGCCAAAAGAGCATCTATTACATTACCGGCGATGATTTGAGCGTTCTGCGCAACAATCCGCAGCTGGAAGGCTTTGCCGCCCGCGGGATTGAAGTTTTGCTTTTAACCGATCCGATTGACGAATTTTGGCCGCAGGGGTTGACGCAGTATAAGGAAAAGCCGATTAAATCGGTCAATGCCGGCGCGCAGGAATTGGAAACGCTGTTAATTACGGATCAATCCGACAAGCTGGAAAAAGCGCCGCAGGCCGATTTGGACGCGCTGACAAAATTTATGAAAGAAATTGTCGGCGACGAAGTTAAAGAAGTCCGCACGACGGAACGTCTGACCAAAAGCCCGGTTGCCCTTTCGACCGGCGACGGCGAAGCGTCGATTCATCTGGAACGCCTGATGCGCCAGCATAACCAGCCGTCTTTGTACGTCAGCAACCGTTATTTTGATATTAACCCGCGCCACCCGCTGATTAAAAAGCTGGCGGCGAAAGTCGCGGCCGGCGATACGGGCGATACGAACAAAGCGTTGGTGCAGGTGTTGTTTGACCAGGCGAAAATCATTGAAGGCGAACCGATCAAAGATCCCGCGGCGTTTTCACAGCGCGTGACGGATTTTATGATGTCCGCCGTTGAACAATAGACGACGTAAAAAGGAAAAGCCCTCTGTTCTCAGAGGGCTTTTTTATATCAAGTTATATCAAAGAAATCCGGACCCGTTTTTTGTAAAAACAGGCCAGCCGAAAGATCACGTGAATACTGGGAATTTTGCCGATTTCCAGCTGCATCAGTTCGGTATTTGAAAGACGGCAGGCTTCGAATAATTCTTCAACCATGGCGAAACCGTGTTTCAGCCGTTCCGTTCTGAACGTTTCCGCCAGATGATATTTGAAATCGACGGGCGGCCGGCGGCCGAGGCACAACGTCCTCCCGACGGGGATAGAACCGCGACTTTGTTCAAAAAAACAAACTCACGGCCGGGTGGCGCCGCCACCAGCCCAACGTCCTCCCGACTACTGCCCGTAGGGGGATAACGTCCTCTCGACGGGCGGCCGGCGGCCGAGGCACAACGTCCTCCCGACGGGAGGTAGAACCGTAACTTTATTCAAAAAAACAAACTCACCTTAAGGATTAGTCCTTAAGGTGAGGGAGTTCACAACTGCAATATGGACAGTCCGAGTTATTCGACATAAATATGCTTATCTCCCCGGCTCCCTCGTAAAAAGGGCGGGATTATTTTCCATATTGAGGAGCTGTGACACTCCGCAGCCGGCCTGCCGGCTGCGGGAGCAATGATAGAATAAGTTTGCTGACAGGTAAAGATTATTTATTTATACCGCCGGCACGGCCTAATCCCCTGTCCGGAGGACGTTTTCCCCGCACGGGTAGTGCCCGTCGGGAGGACGTTATCCCCCTACGGGCAGTAGCCCCCTACGGGGAGTAGTTATTCTTTTTCAAAAACGCTTTTAGGCTGCTGACAAACGGGGCAGACATAATCGTCCGGCAGGTCTTCAAACGGGGTATCGCCGTCATAGACGTATCCGCAGACGGAGCAAACCCATTTTTCTTTTTTGGCGGCCGGTTTTTCGGCTTTTTCTTCTACTTTTTCAAATTGATCCGGGCCGACGCCGCAGACGGGACAGACGTAATCCGCCGGCAGTTCGTCGCCTTCGTATTCATATCCGCAAACTTTACATACCCATTTGGTCATTGTATTTTCTCCTTTAATATTTTGTGAACATTTTCCGGTTTTAAAAGCTTCCATGACTTTCGGTTTCCATGATTCCTGATACGCCGTATAGCTCAGGGCTTTTCCCGCGCCGTCCTGCGCGTCCGTGACTTCGCAGAAAAACAGCGTGTGCGTCGACAGCTGCTTTGTTTCCAGAACCTTGCAGTATAAATACGCGGCCGCGTCATCTAAAACGGGCAGACCGTTCATCAGATGGTGCGGGATTTTTTCCCACTTATCGGCCAGACGGCAGGATTGAAAGCCGAAATTGCCGATAATAAACGGATCCGTCGTTTCAGATAAAACGGAAAGCGTAAATTCTTTGGTTTCTTCAATACATTCCCGCGTCCGAGTCCCCTGATTGCAGCAAATGACCAGCGTATGCGGCTGAACGGTTGTCTGCATGACGGCGTCAACAACGCAGCCGCCGAATTTCGCGCCGCATTTAACGCCGACGACGTACAGCCCGTAAGTGAGTTTAAAAAAAGCTTTCGTATCTATCATGTCTTCTCCATAAAGTAACGAAATCGTTTAAAATGCAATATAGCTAAAAAGAATTTAAACGAACTGGAATATCTGTTTTCGCATCAGCCGGCGGCTGTGCGGCAAAACGGATATGTTAAACAAGTCTACTTCATCTGCGGTGCGAATACAATCGTCAATAAACAGTGAAACCGGACGTTAAAATTCAAAGCGGGCTTTTAACATCAGAACGTCTGTCCGGAAACGGGATTTTTCGTTCAGGTCTTTTATGTCTTTTCCGGATTGAAGATGTCTGTATTCTATTCCCAGATTTAACCCGAACAAACCGTATTCCAGACCGGCGATTCCCTGATAGACGGGAGTTGTTTTGTTTTTGACGGAAGCATATCCGCCTCCTGCGCCGACATAAAGTCCCAAAACGGGAATCCGGGCGTAAGCATTCGCCAAAACGCCGTAAACCGTCATGTGTCCCGGCGCGTCTTTGATATTGCTTTTGGAATAGACGCCTTCTATTTCTGCGCGTAGCGGCAGTACGGGCAGGGCGTATCCCAAAGCTCCTGAATAAAAGGCTGAATTGTCATAGTCGTTTTTTATTCCATTTTGAGTTGTTTTGCTGTCATTGACGTTTAATCCGATGCCGGCGGAAACGTACATGCCGGCTTGCGCTGCGGAAGAAAGTAAAATGAAAACGGCGGTAAAAATCAGTTTTTTCATACAAATCCTTTTGTCCGGAGAAAAAAATTACTTTAACCCCAAAACGTCCTGCATGGAATATAACCCTTTCGGTTTATTTTGCGCCCATAAAGCGGCTTTGATCGCGCCGTCGGCAAAGATTTCGCGGGAAGAAGCCTTGTGCGTCAGTTCGATGCGTTCGCCCTGTCCGGCAAAAATAACCGTGTGATCGCCGACGACGTCTCCGCCGCGCAGGGCGGCAAAGCCGATTTCACCGACCGGCCGGACGCCCGTATTGCCGTGGCGTTCATAACGGGCTGCGTCTTTTAATTCAATCTGCCGTCCTTGAGCCGCGGCATTGCCCAGACCCAGCGCCGTTCCGGACGGCGCGTCGGCTTTGTTGCGGTGGTGCATTTCGACGATTTCGATATCATAAGAAGGATCTAAAACCGCCGCCGCCTGTTTGACCAAAGCAAACAGCAGATTGACCCCTATGCTCATGTTCGGGGCGGCGACAATAACGGTTTTTTCGGCGCATTTTTTCAGGATTTCCATTTGATCCGCGCTTAACCCCGTTGTGCCGACGATCAGGATTTTCCCTGTTTCCGCCGCGATTTTAGCATGTTCGACGGTAGCCGCCGGCGCGGTGAAATCCAAGACGGCGTCGCAGGCGTTGAACAGTTCGAAAGGATAAGACGTTACCGAAACGCCCAGCGGCCTGACCCCGATCACTTCCCCCAGATCGCGGCCGATAAAGCCGCTTTCGCGGCGTTCGGAACCGCCGGCCAGTTCGCAGTCTTTATTCGTTAAAACACGGTTTAAAAGCATTTTACCCATTCGGCCCGCACAGCCCGTAACGCCTATTTTCATGGAAAACCTCTGTTAAAAATAAAAACATACTGTATTTTATTATAAAAACCGTTTCATTCCAACTGAATACTTTTAAAAAGCTTGAAATATATAACATTTTGTGATATAAACTGTTGTTTAGTTTTGATAATTGAAAGGAAAAAACAGATGTTTGATTTTGAAGAAAAACAGTCGGAAAATAAAAAAGAAGAACAAATAGATGATTTTTTAAAGTTACGGCATACAGTCCGGCCAATGGAAGCAAATGATTTAAACGATATAAATGCTGTCAGAAATGCTATGGAAAAAGTTGGAACCTATAAAGGTGTTTCTCCAACCTTTTATGAACGTTCTTTTATGGATAAGCCGTTAGAAGAAAGCATACGAAGTTATCAAAAGATGAATAATCTAACAGTTGATGGTAGATTAGAGCCGAAAGGAGAAACAGAGACGAATATTAATAAAAAGCTGTCCTTTATAGAAAAGCAAAAACAAGATTGTTTGGATATAAAAAAACACTATGATAGATTGAAGAACGAAAGCAAAGATGATGGAGAAAAACATCTGGAATTATCATGTCGGGCGGCACAAAAAGGAGAAATAGGATTTGGTGGGATATTAGCGCTAGGGGCATTTAAAGAAGTTCGGGATTTTAAAGAAAAAGCATTTAATCGTGAATTACGCGAACGCTATGGTGGTGTAAAAGGGGTTATAAAGGATATGAACAATAATCTTCGGGGAGCTTGGCATGGGTATTTCAATAAAAACGAAGATTGTGAACAATGGGCGAAGAAAAACAGATTTAAGTAAAATCTCAAAAAGAAGAAAAGAGATCTTTTATGATTAAAACAAAATTAAAGAAAATTCCGGCCGTTTTATTCGCCGCTTTGTTTTTGCCGTATCTGGCTTTAACAACTTTGACGTCGGTATTTTTGATCGCTTTCTTTATTTGGGAAACCGGCGTATCGCGGTTGTTAATATTTGTTTTTTCATTCTTTGCTCTTCCTGCCGCTGCCGGAATGACCGCGTGCGTTCTTTATTTGAAAAAGCAGAAAAAAGCGGCGGCCGTTTTTTTTGCATGGTTCTTTTTTATGCAGCTTTGTTTCTGGGGAATGGGGTCTTTATACGCGGATTGGAATGACAACGGCGTTTCTGCCGTAATGGAAAAACAGGAGAAAAGATGAAGAAAAATATTCGGTTGTTTCTGAAATATGCGTTTTTTCTGTATCTTTTTGTTTCTGCGTTTTTTTTCCTGTCTTTCGCCCTTTATCTGTTATGGCGGGAAGAAATAACAGTTTTTTCAACCGTTTTTGCCTGTCTGATGTCGTTTTGCGCGGCAATCGCCGCCGGTTCCGGCGCGGCGGGATATTGCCTGTACTGTAAAAACATGAAAAAAACAGCGCTGTTTTACTATGCGCTGTTCTTTTTCTTACATTTGGAATTTTGGCTTAACCGGTTGTCTTAAGCGCTTTATTTCAGCAAATCTTTAAGCTTTTCAAAAAAACCGGCTGATTCGGGACTGTTCCCTTTGCTTTCGGCTTCAAACTGCTGGAGCAGTTCTTTTTGTCTGGCCGTCAGTTTGGTCGGCGTTTCCACCTTGAACCGCACAAACAAATCCCCGACGTTCTTGTTTTGCAAAATCGACATGCCCTTTTTACGCAGCCGGACTTCTTCGCCGGTTTGCGTGCCAGCGCTGATCGTGACCTTTTCCGTCGATCCGTCAATGCAGGGAATTTCAATGTTCCCCCCTAAGGCCGCCGTTGTCATGGATAAGGGGATTTCACAATGCAGATCCGCTCCGTCGCGTTTAAAAATCGGGTGCGGTTTGACATGAACGAAAATATACAGATCGCCGTTCGGGCCGCCGTTCAAACCGGCTTCGCCCTGACCGGACAGGCGCATTCTGTTTTCGGAATCAATGCCGGCCGGAATGTTGACTTCCAGAACTTTCTTTTGAGAAACCTTTCCTGTTCCCTTGCATTTTTTACAAGGATTCTTAATCACCTGTCCCGTTCCCTGACAGGCCGGACACATTCTTTCTTCGATAAAAAAGCCGGACTGCCGGCGCACGCGGCCGGTGCCGTGGCACATATCGCATGTTTCGGCCTTTGATCCTGCCGCCGCGCCCGTTCCGTCGCATTCGTCGCAGCGCACGGCCGTTTGGATTTCGATTTCTTTTTTCAGGCCGTGATAAGCTTCTTCCAGCGTGACTTCCAGATCATAGCGGATATCGGCTCCGCGTCGTCCGGCGTATTGGGACGAACGGGAACGGCCGGCGGCGCCGCCCATAAATTCGCTGAAGATATCTTCGAAAATATTGCCGAAACCTGCGCCGCTGAAATCAAAGTTGAATCCGCCGAAACCGCCGCCGAATCCGGCGCCGGCGCCCTGAGCGAAAGCGGCATGGCCGTAACGGTCGTACGCGGCGCGTTTCTGGCCGTCTTTCAAGATTTCATAAGCTTCCGTGACTTCCTTGAATTTTATTTCCGCTTCTTTATTGCCGGGGTTGCGGTCCGGGTGATATTTCATCGCCATAGACCGGTAAGCTTTTTTAATTTCCACGTCGGAAGCGTCTTTGCTTATCCCCAAAAGTTCATAGTAATCTTGTTTAGCCATATCGTTATCAACCTTATATCAGGTACGGAAAAACCGTTCGGAGGACTTATTTGTACCCCGAACGGCTATTAATTAGCAAGCGTTAGTCTTTTTTGACTTCTTCGAAATCAGCATCAACAACGCCTTCGTCAGGTTTGGATTCCGCGGAAGCGGAAGCGTCCGCGCCGGGCTGGGCGCCTGCGGAAGTCGTTTCCTGCTGCGCTTTGTACAAAGCTTCGCCGATTTTCATCGAAGACTGCATTAAAGCTTCGGACTTCGCGTTAATCGTCGCTACGTCGCCGGATTCCAAAACGTCCTGCAGCGCCTTGATGTCGGCTTCGACTTTTTCTTTGTCGGCCGCGGAAACTTTGTCGCCCAGGTCTTTTAAGTTCTTTTCCGTGGCGTGGATCAGGCTTTCGGCTTTGTTTCTGGCTTCGACGGCTTCTTTTTTCTTTTTGTCTTCGGAAGCGTGCGCTTCGGCGTCTTTGACCATTTTGTCAATATCGGCTTCGCTCAATCCGCCGGAAGACTGAACGCGGACGGTCTGTTCTTTGCCGGTCGCCTTGTCTTTTGCGGATACGTTGACAATACCGTTGGCGTCGATGTCAAACGTGACTTCGATCTGCGGCATGCCGCGCGGCGCGGCCGGTATGCCGACCAGATCAAACTGCGCCAGCAGTTTGTTGTCCGCCGTCATTTCGCGTTCGCCCTGGAATACGCGGATCGTCACGGCCGTCTGGCCGTCTTCCGCCGTTGAAAACACCTGAGATTTGCGCGTCGGAATCGTCGTGTTGCGGTCGATTAAGCGCGTAAACACGCCGCCCAGCGTTTCAATTCCCAAAGACAGCGGCGTAACGTCCAACAAAAGAACGTCTTTAACGTCGCCTTTTAACACGCCGCCCTGAATCGCCGCGCCCAAAGCGACGACTTCGTCCGGGTTTACGCCTTTGTGCGGTTCGCGGCCGAAAAAGTCTTTGACGATTTCCTGTACTTTGGGCATACGGGTCATACCGCCGACCAAGATGACTTCATCAATGTCGGAAGCCTTTAAACCCGCGTCTTTCAAAGCCTTTTCACACGGCAGTTTCGTGCGTTCCAGCAGGTCTTCGACCAAAGATTCCATTTTTGCGCGCGTCAGTTTGATGTTTAAATGTTTCGGACCGGACGCATCCGCCGTGATAAACGGCAGGTTAATTTCGGTCTGCTGAGCCGAAGACAATTCGATTTTGGCTTTTTCGGCGCCTTCTTTCAAACGCTGCAAAGCCAGTTTGTCCTGACGCAGGTCGATGCCCTGTTCTTTTTGAAATTCGTCGGCCAGATAGTTAATGATGCGCGCGTCGAAATCTTCGCCGCCCAGGAACGTATCGCCGTTTGTCGCCTTGACTTCAAAAACGCCGTCGCCGATTTCCAAAATGGAAACGTCGAAGGTTCCGCCACCCAGGTCGTAAACGACAATCGTGCCGCTGGCTTTTTTATCCAACCCGTAAGCCAAAGCCGCCGCCGTCGGTTCGTTGATGATACGCAGGACTTCCAATCCGGCGATTTTGCCGGCGTCTTTGGTTGCCTGACGCTGAGAGTCGTCAAAGTAAGCGGGAACCGTAATGACGGCCTGCGTCACCGGTTCGCCCAGATAAGCTTCGGCGTCTTCCTTTAACTTCTGCAAAATAAAAGCGGATACCTGGCTGGGAGCGTATTTTTTATCGTGCGCTTCAACCCAGGCGTCGCCGTTTTCGCCGGCAATGATATGATACGGCACCAGCGTTTTGGCTTTTTCAACCTGCTTGTCCGTAAAGCGGCGGCCGATTAAACGTTTGATCGCGAAAAAGGTGCCTTCCGGATTTGTGACGGCCTGACGTTTTGCAGCTTGTCCGACCAGTCTTTCCCCCCCTTGCGTAAAAGCGACCATTGACGGCGTTGTGCGCGCGCCTTCCGCGTTTTCAATAACGCGGGCGTCTTTGCCGTCCATAATAGCAAAACAGGAATTTGTTGTTCCTAAGTCAATACCGATTACTTTTCCCATAAAAAAAACCTCTTTTCCTTGTAAATTTAACCGAGTTCGGCAACTATCGCAGCTTTATATAAGAAACCTGTTTTCTTTTCGCAAGCGCCGAAGCGCTATTTTGCCAAAAAAATTTTTTCTTATATAAATTCAGTGGCATTTTACCAGCCGATGCGTATGATAAGAAGACAGTCTTATTGTTAAACGGGGCGGGAAAATGAAAGAAAAGCTGGATAAAACCGTACGGTTCGCAAAGGATTTTTTCCAAAAAACAGCCGATCGGGCAAAGCAAAAACAAACGCCGGCCTTTTTTAAAAATATAACGGACGCTTTTGCAATTTTGTGGGAAAAAGTAAAATTGTTTTTAAAATCCGGCGTCGATTTTACTCCGCCGGCCAAAGAAAAAATCGTTTCTTTTGTCATGAAATGGTGGCATTGGGCTTTGGGTGGCATTTTCGCTTTTGTCATTTTGTATTATCCCGCGGGCGCTCTGCTGTACCACCGGATCGACCTTAACCCCCGTTTCGGCGCCGGCGAAGTCAAAGATAAGCAGATTCAATCCTTAAATACTCTGGCCGAATTGATCGGGCGTGAGGTTGATAAACATGCTTTTACACCGAATCTGCCGTTCTTTTTTCCGGCGGCTCTTTTGGACAATATGCCGGCTTTTCAAACGGGTATTATTGACGGCGCGCAAAAAACGGCGGCTGTCTTCGCCCGCGTCAATCCGCAGGCGGAATCTTTGAAAAACGCGGCGGAACGGCTGGCGTATCCGGCGTCCGTATGGCACATCGACGCATGGAAACCCGCCGTTTCTTCGGTGAAAAAATACAGAACCGCCAGACACTTGATCCTGGAATATGAATCGGAAGTAAAAGAAGGACGGCAGACTTTTAACGCATCGGCGGACGCTTTGAAAACAATCGCCGGCGATTTGGCGGATAATCTGAAAGAATGTATCGGCGAAATCAACCGTCAGGTCGCCGCAGGAGAAAAACAAATTTTGGATACGCAGGCCGATAATGTCTTTTATAATATTAAAGGCCGGTCTTATGTTTATTTTCTGATCACGCGCGATCTGAAGACGGACTTTAAAGAAGCGTTTTCAGATGAGGTTTTGAAAAATAAATGGGAAAAAGCCGTATCGTCTTTGAAACAAGCCGTATTGCTGCAGCCGATGATCGTCGTCAACGGCGCGGCGGAAACGCAGTTCGCCCCCAATCATTTGCTGGGGCTGGGATTTTATTTGGCGCAGGCGGCAATGGATTTAACGGAAATGACGCAGATTATCCGGCAGGCGGAAAATGAATAAAAAGCTTTTTTATCTTGTTTGTGCGGTTTTTATAATCGGAGCGGTTGCGGCGGCGCTGCATTTTTTTGGCGACGATATGCCCGCAGTAAAAAAAACGGCGGACGGAGTTTTTATTCCACCCGTTAAGACGGCTCAGCTGCAGCGGATTTTCCGGGAATACGATTACGATATGATTCATCATCTGAAAGAAAACAAACCTGTGCCGAGGTTGTTTGTTCAATCTGTGCCTGAAGATTTTA
Source organism: Alphaproteobacteria bacterium (assembly GCA_051888155.1). GTDB lineage: Bacteria > Pseudomonadota > Alphaproteobacteria > CAAGCB01 > CAG-977 > UBA11549. The sequence goes on along the minus strand of JBJFAY010000098.1, from coordinate 40,998 downwards.
ATCGGGAAAAATACGATGAAGTCCGCCCGGCTCTGTTTTATGAAATGATGCTGCCCGTTGTTTTAAAAGCCAATGAAACGCTGGCCGCCGAACGGGAACGGCTGATGCGTTTAAAGCGGGAATTTGACGATACCGGAGATTTGTCGGCGCAGTCCATGGACGAATTGAGAGAATGGGTCAAACGGTATGACGTCAAGCCGTCCGATGATTTGGATACGTTATTTAATTCTTTGATTCCGCGGGTTGACGGCGTAACGCCGACGCTGCTTTTGACAATGGCGGCGCAGGATTCCGGTTTTGGCACCGGCAGATACGCCCGGGAATATAACGCGGTTTTCAATCAGCGCGACTGGGACGGCCGCGGCGCTGTTCCCGACGAAGCGCAAAAAGAAGGACCGCAGTACAGAATCAAGGTCTTTAATTCCTTATATGACGCGGTGATCAGCCAGATTCATTATCTGAATACAAACGGATATTTTGAAAATTACAGAATCGCCCGTGAAAAGTACCGGCGTTCAAATAATCCGATGAGGGGATATTCTATAGCCCATTTGCTGATAAATTTTCCCTACAAGACATTTAAATATCCTGATATTATTAAACATCTGATTTTACAATATGAACTGACGCCGCTGGATTTTCAGGCGCTGGCTGACCGACAGCCGGATCAATTTAAAGGGAATTAAAGAATTTATGTCTGCTGCCGCCGTATTAAAAAAAGATGAACAAAATAATTCCGCGGAACTTGTTTTATCGGGGGAATGGCTGCTTGAATCGCATCTTGACAACCGTGACGGCATTTTCGGCGAATTTGCCGATCCCCGGTTTGCGCGCGTCGTTTTGAACGGCAAAGAGATTACACGCTGGGACAGCCAGCTGGTGGCCTTTTTGGTTCATGTTCTTTCTTTATGCAAAAAAAACAAGGTCGCCTATACGCTGGAAAATTTTCCGGAAGGCATTGAATCCCTGCTGGCTTTGGCTTTTGCCGTACCCGAATATACGCAAGCCGGACAGACTGATCAAAAAGAATCTTTTCTGGTTTTTTTGGGAAATGTTTCTTTGCGTTCATGGGAAGCGACGCAAGCGGCCTATTTGTTCGCGCGTCAGACATATGCTTCTGTCGTCCGTTTTCTGCTGAAACGGGCCGTTGTGCGCAAAGTGGATATTCTGTCTGAAATTCAGGAAGCCGGCGCCAAAGCGTTTCCGATTGTTTCTTTAATTTGTTTTCTGGTCGGGCTGATCTTGGCGTTTGTCGGGTCAATCCAGCTGAAAATGTTCGGCGCGCAGATTTATGTGTCCAGTCTGGTTGCGATTGCCGTTACGCGCGTCATGGGCGCGATTATGGGCGGCGTGATTATGGCCGGGCGGACCGGAGCGTCGTATGCGGCGACGCTGGGATCCATGCAGGTCAACGAAGAAGTCGACGCGCTAAAAACAATGGGAATTTCTCCGTTTGATTTTCTGGTTCTGCCGCGTGTGCTGGCATTGTCTTTAATGATGCCGCTTTTAACGGTTTATGCCGATTTGATGGGTATTTTGGGCGGGGCGTTCGTCGGTATCTTTATGTTGGGGCTGTCGCCGGAAGATTATTTCCGCATGACGTTGAAAGCGCTGTCGATGAAAAATATTATTATCGGAATCGTGCACGGTTCCGCTTACGGCGTGATTATCGCTTTGTGCGGGTGTTATCAGGGAATTAACTGCGGCCGGAACGCTTCGGCCGTCGGATATGCGACCACGTCGGCCGTCGTAAATTCCATCGTATGGATGACCGTCGCAACGGCGATCCTGACCTTTATTTTCAGCGTGTTCGGAGTATAGCCATGGCGGAACCGTTTCTGGAAATAAAAGATTTAACAGTGGCTTACGGTGAAAACGTTATCATGCATGACGTTAATTTTACGGTCAATGCGGAGGACGTTTTTATTATCATGGGCGGCAGCGGCTGCGGCAAAAGCACGTTGCTGACGGTGCTGACGGGGTTGAAACGTCCGGTAAAAGGTTCGGAAAAGTTTGCCGGAAAGCCCTTTTGGGGAGAAAACGCCACAAAAGCCGATCGTGACGCGGCGATGCGCAAAGCCGGAATTTTGTATCAAAGCGGCGCTTTATGGTCGTCCATGACTTTGGCGGAAAATATTGCTCTGCCTTTGGAACAGTATACGGACTTAACGCCCGCGGAAATACGGGATATCGTTGCGTTGAAACTTGATCTGGTCGGGTTGGGCGGTTTTCAGGATTATTATCCTGCCGAAATCAGCGGCGGTATGAAAAAACGCGCGGGTCTGGCCAGAGCGTTGGCGCTGGATCCGCAAATCGTTTTCTTTGACGAACCGTCCGCCGGGCTGGATCCGATCAGTTCCAAAAATCTTGACGATCTGATTTTGCAGATCAAGGAAAACCTGCATACGACGATTGTCATGGTTACGCACGAACTGCCTTCCATTTTTGCAATCGGCACAAATTCGATTTATCTGGACGCGCGGACGAAAACGGCGATTGCTCACGGCGATCCGAACGAGCTGTTGAAAAATCCGCCGAACGAGACGATTGAACATTTTTTAACACGCGGGAAAAAATAAGGAAAAAACGATGGTTCAAAAAGCAAATCCAAAATTAATCGGTATTTTTATACTGGCGGCTTTTTTTATTTTTATCGCTACGTTTCTGTTAATTAATCAGGACAGGTTTTTTTCGCGCTCGATTAAGTATGTTCTATATTTTCAAGGGTCGATCAAAGGGTTGAACGTCGGTTCGCCCGTCGTGTTTAACGGCGTTCCGATCGGACGGGTCATCGGTATTTCTCTGGTGACGGACGTTCAGACGATGGAAGTCCAGATTCCGGTTTATATTGAAACGAATGAAAATAGCTTTGTCGTTTTAAATTCCAGAGGTCATTCCAAAGAAGATGTTCAGGAATTTACGGATAAAATGATTGCAAAGGGGCTACGCGCAAAACTGGAAAATCAGAGTCTGCTGACCGGGCAGATGATGATCGGATTAAGTTATTATCCCGGAACGCCGGTCATTTTACAAAAACACAATCCGAAAATAATTGAAATTCCGACTCTGCCGTCAACCAGCGAAGAATTGTTGCAGACTTTACAAAAACTGCCGCTGCGTCAGACAATGGCGAATTTGAACAACCTGCTGAGCGAAGCCAATGATCTGATCCGCCTGATTAACAGCGATTCGCCGGCGGTTATGAAAGACGTTTCGACGCTGACTCGTTCTTTATCTCAGGTTGCTCAGAAAATGGAAAATGCGTTAAATTCTTTTGACGAAGATTCCAGGACGATGCTGGATTTGAATAAAATGCTGCGTAATTTCAGCGCGGCGGCGCAGTCTTTGCGCAACTGGTCGGATTATCTGGAACGTCACCCCGAAGCGTTGTTAAGAGGAAAAGGAGGATCCCGATGAAAAAGCGTTTTTGTCTGATTTTTGCCGCCGCTGTTTTTATGGGGGCGTGCGGTTTTTCTCGTCCGTCGACATTTTATGTTTTGGACAGCAACGTTATGCCCGAACAAAGCGTAACGTTGAAAAATGCGGATCGTATTTTAATCGGCATTGAACCGGTTTTTATTCCGAATTATCTGGACAAGCCGCAGATTGTGATCCGGCGGGCCGATTCGGTGACGTTGACGGCTTCCGAATTCAACCGTTGGGCGGAACAGCTGAGCGACGTTTTCCCCCGCGTTTTGGCCGGCGCCGTTTCCGAACGCATGGGATATCCGGCGGCCAAACAGATCAATCTGAACAGGGATTTGTTTCCATACCGTCTGTTCGTCGAGGTTTTAAGATTTGACGCGACTTTTGACAAAGAAGCCGTATTGGATACCTGGTGGACAATCATGTCGAATTCAGGCAATATGATTTACCGGACGCGCTCTACTTTGATTGCTCCCGTGGACGATACGTATGCCGGCGTCGTCCGGGCGGAACAGCGGTTGTTAAAGGATCTGGGGTACACCATAGCCGATTATGCGTTGAAAAATTTGAAAAAAGGTCAAAGATAATGCCCGTTTTACAACAAAATTTCGAACAATCCGTTCCCGCCGGACAGAAAGAGGCTTCTTTAAAGCAAAATTTACAGCCGCCGTTTGAAATCGCCGGCGACAAGTCCGTTCAAGAACGCATTACGGGTATGATTAATCAGATTGTCGAATCCGAAACCGGCCGGCAGACGTTGGAAATCGCCAGCAAGGCCGGTTATAAACTGGGTATGGAGTTTGCTTTCGGCTGCAACGGCGGGTGCAATAAGGAAAATAAGAATATTATTTTAAATCCTGTCAGCAAAGACGATGTTTTGGTCGGCGTTTTGATTCATGAATGCCGTCATGCCGGGCAATTTGAACGCGGCGAATATGACGCCAGCGATGATAAGCGGCCTCGCAGGGAAACGGTTAAAACGAACATTATGCGTACCCGCGCCGTTGAAGCGGACGCTCAGGCGACGGCTGTTCAGGCGCTGGGAGAAATGATGGAAAAAGGCAATGAGACTCCTTTATTCGCTTTTTGCCGCCAGCCGGACAACCGCGCGATCGGAAAAGCTTTTGAATACGCTTTATATGAAGACAACGCTTTGCAAAACGGCCATGCGCGCACGGCGGCTTTTCTGGCTTGGTATGACAATGAACCGGTCAAAAAAGCTTATGACGAAGCGTATCAGGTTGAAATGATGCAACGGCGTGAAGACCGCGGCGATCATCTGGCCGACACGTATGCTGTTTCTCAGCCGGCGGCAAAAATTGTTAAAGAGTTGTGTCTGAATAACGACGGCAGCTGTTATTTCTCGGAAAACCCGAAGGTTTTGGAAAGCGGGCATTATGTCGCGGTCAATAAGGAATCGGCGGAAAAAATAAGCGCTTTACTGACTCGCGCGCCCGCCGCCCGGAAAAGTATTGAAAACGATCCGGAAAAGTTTTCCCGGCCGCAGCCTGACGCGGCAGTGATTGCGGCAAGGATCGGAAAGGTGCGTTAAGATAAAAAAAACCGCTTGTTTAAAGCGGTTTTTTTGTAATCCGGTACTATTTTAAACAAAGATGTCTGGGTTCGTCGTCAGACGATAAACGGCGCAACGTATCGCAGTATTCGCACCAGTCGTTCATTGCGTCCGCCAGCAGCTGTTGAATAAAATCGTTCAATCCGACGCCGGTTTCGTCCGCCTGTTTTTCCAACAGGGAATAAAGGGGAGCGTCTATTTTCAAAGAAAGTTTCTTTTGAGGGGAAAACGCGGCTGTCATGATATAAGGTCCTTGAATTTAACTTGGTTTTAAGCTCTTCAGGTCTATGTTTCGATTGTGTTCCAGCTTTATTAATAAATAGTAACCTATTTAAAAAAGATGACAAAAAAGACAGGAAGTCAGCCGGCAAAGCGCAAAAAATCCGCCGAGTCGGGAAAAAAGACGCAAAAACGGCCTTTTCCGCGTCCGGCAAAAGGAATCGGGCTGTTACGGGCTTTTTTTCTGAACAGGCGGACGATTCGATTCGTCCTCGGCGCGGCGGCTGTCATTGCCGTTTATATCGGGCATTGCGCGGTAACCTTGCCGGATATTGAAAAAGCCGTTAAAAATCCGCGGGCGCCGAAAATTTATATTTTGGCGGCGGACGGTTCGGAAATTGCGTCTTACGGATCGCAGTACGGCCGTCCCGTGGAATTAAAACGGCTGCCTGATTATGTGGCGCAAGCGGTTATCGCAACCGAAGACAGACGCTTTTATTCGCATTTCGGCATTGATCCGCGTTCTGTGGCGCGCGCTTTGACGGTCAATCTTATTAAAGGGCGCAAAGCGCAGGGAGCCAGCACCTTAACGCAGCAGGTGGCCAAAAATCTGTTTTTGTCTTCGGAAAAAACAATCCGGCGCAAAGTGCAAGAGCTGCTGCTGTCTTTCTGGCTGGAATACAAACTGACAAAAGATCAGATATTAACGATTTATTTGAATCGCGTTTATTTCGGAGCCGGGACTTACGGCATTGAAGCCGCCGCGCAAAAGTATTACGGCGTAAAAGCCCGGCGTCTGAATTTATATCAGGCGGCCGTTTTGGCCGGCGTGTTAAAAGCGCCGAGCCGTTATAATCCTCTGACTCACCCGCAGGCGGCGGATAAGCGGGCCAGACTGGTTCTGGCCAATATGGTCAAAGCGGGATTCGTTTCAGCTAAAACGGCTTTGAACGCTGCGGAAACCGGCGCGGTGGCGGAAAAGGATAAAAGCAAATCCGTTTTTTATTTCACGGACTGGATCGCAGATGAAACCGAAGCTTATCTGGGCAGTATCGGACAGGATATTGTTGTTAAGACGACTCTGCGCCCTGATAAACAGATCATTTTGGATAAAGAAATCGTCAGCGCTTTGAATTCAGAGGAAGCTAAAGAAAAAAACGTCACGCAGGCAGCCGGCGTCATTATGGATCAGGACGGCGCGGTTCTTGCCATGACCGGCGGAAAAGATTATCGTTTCAGCCAGTTTAACCGCGCGGTTGAAGCGCGCCGGCAGATCGGATCGGCAATTAAACCCTTTGTTTATTTAACCGCTTTCGAACAAGGAGCCGCCGCTTCTGATTTTGTTGAAGACAAACCGCTTTATCTGAACGGCTGGAGTCCTAAAAACTTCAGCGGAAAATACTACGGCCGTATTTCCCTGCATGACGCTTTGGTTCATTCCGTCAACACGGTAGCCGTCGCGACGGCTGTAAAGACGGGCGTCCGTTCCGTATTAAAAACGGCGCGTAAATTCGGTATTGCCGGATCTGATTGCGAAGCGAACGGGGCGATCGCTCTGGGGGTTTGTCAGACGCGCTTGATTGACGCTGTGGCGGCGTATGCGTCTTTGTTAAACGGAGGATTTGCGGTAACACCTTACGGAATTACGGAAATTTTGGGGCAAAACGGGCAGGTGCTGTATTCTCGTTCCGACAGCGGGCGCGCCAGATTGGTTAATCCGCGCTATGTCGCCGAGTTGGATTCCGTTTTAATTGACGTTATTCAATACGGGACGGGCCAACAGGCCAATCCGACGGTTTTGGCCAAGGGAAAAACAGGAACGACGCAAAATTACCGCGACGCCTGGTTCATCGGTTATACGCAGGAACTGGCAGCCGGAATATGGGTCGGTAATGATGACGAAACGCCGATGAAAAAAGTAACGGGCGGCGGCCTGCCCGCGCAGATTTGGGGAAAAGTCGTTCACGATATTTCTCTGCCGCCTTTGGAAGAAGAGGGTTATTGAGGTTTATAAACCGGATATTTCCCGGCCAGAACATCGTCAATCGACGATAAATCTCCGCCGAACAAGCTGCGGTAGATCCAGTAATTGCCCATGACTTTTTTGACAAAGCCGCGTGTTTCCCGCGACGGTATGCCTTCGACAAACATTAAGGGATCATCTTTGAAATCTTCACGTTTCTGCCATTTAACGGTGTTCTTCGGTCCGCAGTTATAAGACGCGATTGTCATTAAAAGGTTGCCGTCGATCGCTGTGTAATTCAAAAGCGTTTTGATTAATTCTTGCCCGATCATCAGGTTATAAGGAATTTTATGCAGCCGGCTGAGCTGATAAGGTTGTTTTAGCCGCCGCGCCATTAATCGCGCCGTAGACGGCATCAACTGCATGACTCCGCGGGCGCCGGCTTTGCTGAACGCCCGATTTTTGAAGCAGGATTCCTGACGGACAAAAGCGTATACCAGCGCTTTATCCAGCTGCCAGCCGTTTGTCGGAGTCCAGTTAGGGTAGGGGAATAAAGCGTCATCGCCGTCCGGCGTTTCGATTTCTCCGGACAAAGCGGCCAGCCGTACGCTGAGATCCGGATATTCGGTAACCGATTCCGCATAAGCCAACAGCTGTTTGCGCAGCTTTTTATTTTCGGCGTAAAGTTTAATCAGCTCTTTTTCTGCAAAATCCATTTGTCCGATCTGAACAAAAGCAACGGCTCTGCGTCCGCCCAGTTCTTTTAAAACGGCGTCCATGTCCGGTTTTTCCAGTGAAGAACTTTTCCAGGAATGGCCGATCGGCCAGCCCAGAGCCCTTTGAGCCAGAATGCCGTAAAAGAAATTCGGCGCGGCAGTCGCCGCTTGTTGCAGATAAGAATTTATTTCTCTGTATTTTTTTGTTTTTAACAAAACGCGCGTTGTCCAAAATGCCGCCGCGGATTTTTGCGTCGGAATGGCTTTCGGGTGAGCGGCCAGAGTCTTAAACGCTTTTTCGGCTTCTTCCCATTTCTGCATACGAAAAGCCGTCAATCCGGCAACCCAATGAGCCGTCGGATTACGTTTATCCGCTCGTTTGACCGGTTCTTGAATCGTTTCCCAGGCTTTTTCGTCCTGCCGGTCAATAAAATAAGCGAAAGCCAGCGCTGTCAAAGAATCGTCGCGGTCTTTTTGCGACAGATGTTTTTTGACATGTTTTTCATTTAAGTGCAACTTGGCGGCCAGTGTTTTGCCGCGGCGGATTGCCGAGGAAAAATACAACATGGACGTACGGACTTTTTTGCGTTCCGGTTCGGGAACATAAGCGGCTCTTTTAAAAAAAACCAAATCAATCGGATCGGCGATTCGTATGGAAGTACAGGCTCCGGCTGCCATATGTGCCGCCGGATCGGACGGCTTTTTTCGCGGCAGAGGCGCTTTTTTCTTTGCGGCTAAATTATAAACTTCTTCGGCAATCGGCAGATCGGCATATTTTTTCAACCAGTCGCCCAGCTGTTTTTTTGTCGGCTGAGATTCTTCGGCCAGATAAATCTGCGCCAGAATATATCCTTTCAACAAATCGTCTTCGACTGTTTCCAACAAAATTTCCGCTTCTTTGAACGCGCCGTTGTCCAAATGGGAAAAAATCTGAGTATACAAAGCCTTGTCCAGCGATGACAATACGGCTGTTTCAGAAGTATTTTCCGCTTCGGACGGCGGAATTAATCGGATTAATTCTTCTGCGCCGACCGGCCGGCCGGCGCACAAAAAAATTCCCGTCCAGAAAACAAAGCGGTATAAAAAACGATTCACCGAAAATTGTCCGGATTATTTCACAACAATATATTTTGAACAGTCTTGATTGGTAACGGTTCCCAATTTGCATGAGATAACATTTATTTTCGGCTTGGACTGTACCATTGCCGGACATTTTTCCGAATACATGGCTTGATCCCATACATATGAAGAATTTGGAGCAATGCCCATAAAACTCAACGGATAATTAACGTTAAGTAAAGTATAAGTGATATTCAATTTTTTGATGGTAGTATCTGTTCTGTTTTGTAAAACAATCTTCCAATCACAAGACATTTTATATCCCGTTGGATTTTCGTAGGAAGCGTCGGCCATATAAATCCAGATTTCTCCTTTAGGAGGCGGCGGGGGCGGTGGAGGAGGCAGATTAGATCCCTGCGCGGCCGCGGCCGGTTTTTCTAAAGCGTCAAATGAGGGCAGTTCATCGTCTTCTGCTGTTTGAGGCATAGCCGCAGGCTGCTGCGGCCGCGGACGAAATACCGCTTGTGCCGGTTGCTGTTGCTGCTGTTTTGTGTTCGGCGCGGCTGCCGCGGCGCCTGTCCCGGTATACGGATTTGTTTTTGCGGCCGGCGCGGCTGTTGCGGCGCTTGTTCCGGTGTACGGATTTGTTTTTGCCGTCGGCGCGGGAGCTGCAGTTCTTGTTCCGGTATACGGATTTGTTTTTGCGGCCGGCGCGGGAGCTGCGGCGTTTGTCCCGGTTTTTGGCGCAGTTTCAGTCGGCGCTGCCGATCTGGACGTATATTGTGCCTGCGCGGACAGGGCTGATCCTGTGAAGACAAGCGAAAAAACAAATAAGCGGCTGAAGCGCATTGCAAACTCCTTTTGACGTAAAGAGAAGAAAACTTTAAACTCAGTTTACCTTAATTTATCTTTTTTTACATATAAAAAATGTATTTTGTTTCATGAAACGGGAGAATGTAATGAAAAAATACTTTTTTTGCGGCGTCGGCGGCAGCGGTATGAGCTCTCTTGCTCTTGCTTTGAAAAACAAAGGGGCGGATATCTGCGGGTCGGACAGATCCCGGGACGCGGGGTTGTATGCGGAAAAGTTTCATATCCTGGAAAATCAGGGGATCCGTCTGTTTGCCCAAGACGGCGGCGGAATTGACGCTCAAACGGACGCTTTGGTCGTTTCTTCGGCCGTGGAAGAAACGATTCCCGACGTCATAAAAGCCCGGCAGTTAAATGTGCCGGTATTTACGCGGGCGCAGATTCTGGCTGATTTCCTGCATGAACACAACGGTATTGCCGTCGGCGGCACCAGCGGCAAGACAACGACTACGGGCATGATCGGTCATATTTTAAAAGAAGCCGGCGTCGATCCCAGCGTTATTAATGGCGGAGTGATGTTAAATTATGCGGATTCGCTGGGAATGGGAAACGTTATTGCGGGCCGCGGCGCTTTCTGTGTTATCGAAGCTGATGAAAGCGACGGGTCGATAGAATTATACAAGCCGGCCGTTTCGATCGTTACGTCAATTTCTTTGGATCATAAACCGATTGAAGAATTAAAAGTATTGTTCGGCGATTTTGTTGAACGGGCGTCCGTCGGCGCCGTGCTGAATGCGGATAATGCCGATACGATTGCGTTAAAGAACCGCAATTCGAACGTGTTGTCTTTTTCCGTTCAGGGAACGGACGCGGATTTAAAAGCCGTGAATATTACTCCCGTTGAAAACGGGGTGCGTTTTATGCTGGACGGCGAAGAGGTTTTTCTGCCGGTGATCGGGCGGCATAACGTCGCCAATGCTTTGGCTGCCGTCGCGGCGGCGGAAATGATCGGAATCCCCAGAAATCAGGCTTTGAAGGCCTTGGAGTCTTTCAAAGGAATACACCGGCGTCTGGAAACGGTCGGCGTAACGAAAAAAGGCATTGCCGTTATTGATGATTTTGCTCATAATCCCGAAAAAATTTCTGCCGCGTTAAGCGCTTTAAAAGAATATAAAGGCAGATTAATCGTTATTTATCAGCCGCACGGATTTAAACCGACGAAAATCATGCGCGCCGGTATTGTCGAAGCGTTTGATCGTCTGTTGAGTTTGGACGATACGTTGATTATGCAGGAGATTTATTATGCCGGCGGGACGGCGCAGAAAGATATTTCTTCGGCCGATCTGGTCAGAGATCTGGAACGCACGGGAAAGCGCGTGCACTTTATTCCCGACCGCAAAAAGATAACGACGCTGGTCAAAGGGCTGGCCGCCAAAGGGGACAGAATTGTCATTATGGGCGCGCGCGATGAAACGCTGAGTGATTTTGCCCGCAGTATTTATGAGGCTGTCGCATGAAAACCATCGGTGTTCTGACGCCGTCCGGCGCCGTTGACGAAAACGTTCTGGCCGGCGGTATAGCTTATTGGAAAAGCAAGGGATATCAAATCAAAGAATCGGCGCATCTATACGCAAAAAATCGTTTTCTTGCCGGATCGGACGAAGAACGCGCCGCTGATTTGGCCGCATTATTCCGCGATAACGAGGTCGATGTGATTATGGCGGCCTGCGGGGGGTACGGGTCTACCAGAATGTTGGGAATGCTTGACTACCGGTTGATAGCCGCTCATAAAAAACCGTTTGTCGGGTTAAGCGATACGACCGCGTTGCAGCTGGCTTTACTGGAAAAATCAGGATTGATCAGTTTCTCGGGCTATTTGATGAAGCCGCGTCACGGGCGCGAAATGTTTCCTTATACGGAACAGTCTTTGTCTGATTGTTTAAGCGGGCGGGAACAGGTTTTTTCCGGGCTTGAATCCGATTATGACGGCGGAGAAATTGCCGGACGGCTGGTCGGCGGGTGTCTGTCTTTGATCGCCGGATTGCTCGGAACGCCTTATTTTCCGGATATGTCCGGTAATATTCTTGTGTTGGAAGATCTCAGTGAAGAACCCTATGTGATCGACCGGTTGATGACGCAGTTGGAAAATGCCGGAGTGTTTGAAAAAACGGCGGCCGTTATTTTCGGAGTCTTTATGGACTGCAAAGCAAAAGATCCGGCGGACGGAACGATTGAAGACGTTTTAAACGAGTGGAAACACAGAATAAACCGGCCCGTGTTTTCGGGATTTCCTTACGGGCATCAGGCCGGATCGGCCGTATGGCCCGTCGGCGGTCGAGCGGTTCTGACCGCCGGAACAATGCGCGTTTCAGGGGTGGAGTTTAATGGTTGAATTGTTGGCGCCCGCAGGGCAGATCGAATCGGGGTATGCCGCTTTTGCCTATGGGGCGGACGCGGTTTATCTGGGACTGACCCGTTTTTCGGCCAGAGCCGAAGCTGAAAACTTTACGCCGGATAAATTTGCCGGTTTTGTGCGTTATGCGCATGAAAACGGCAAAAAAGTGCTGACGGCGGTCAACACGGTTTTTTTTGAAAATGAAAAAGCCGATCTGATTGAAACGCTGCAAATAATCGCCGCGGCCGGCGCCGACGGGGTGATCGTTCAGGATCATGGAACGGCGCGGCTGATTAAAAAATATTTTCCCGCTTTGCGGCTGCATGCCAGCACGCAGATGGCCGTTCATAACCGCGAAGGGGCGGAGGCTTTGCGCGATCTCGGATTTAAGCGCGTTGTTCTGGCGCGCGAGCTGACTTTGGACGAAATTACGGATATCTGTCGTGTGCCGGGAATTGAAAAAGAAGTCTTTATTCACGGCGCTTTGTGTTACTGTTACAGCGGCTTATGCTTGTTTTCTTCAATTTATGCGGGCCGCAGCGCCAACCGGGGAAAATGCGTTTATCCCTGCCGCGAGCCGTTTAACGTTGCCGGCGAATCGAAACATGTCTTTTCCATGAAAGATATGGCGCAGGAGGAAAATGTGCGCCTGTTGGAAAAAGCGGGCGTAACAGCTTTGAAGATTGAAGGGCGTAAAAAAAGTCCGTTGTACGTTTCCGCCGTTACTGATTATTACCGTTCGATTCTGGACGGGGAAACAGACCGGAAAACGCTGGCGGAAAAACGCGACGGGATCCGTTGTATTTTCAGCCGTCCGACAACGGAACTGTATTTAAAGGGACGGCGGAATTTCGGCGTCGTCGATCCCGATATCGTCGGGCACCGCGGGTTGGCTTTAGGAAAAATCGAAGGTTTTTCGATGCATGGCAAAGACAGATTCATCTGTTTTAAAACTGCGGCGGCGGTCGGGCGGTATGACGGCATACAGATTGATCTGCCGAAGACGGAGCGGCCTTTCGGATTTTCGGCCGAAACGCTGCGTGTAAAGGGCAGAAATGTTTTTGAAGCGCCGGCGGGCAGCCGGGCAGAAATCGCTCTGCCGGAAAAAGCGCCGTTTATTCCGGTCGGCGCGGCGGTTTATTTGTCTTCTTCGGGGGCGGTAAAGAAAGCGTATCCCTATACAAAACCGAAAGAATCGGAAGCCGCGGAAAATGTTGTTTCGGTCGGCGTCGTCGTAAAAAGCGACGGTATTTCCGCCGAAGCGGCGGGAATAACCGTTTCGTTGCCGGGGAATTTTACCGCGGCAAAATCCTTTGAAACGGTACGAAAAGCGATTTATGACGCTTTTTCAAAAACGGGCGGGACAGGGCTTGTTTTAGGCGGGCTGACTGTCGAAAATCCTGAAAAGCTGTTTGTGCCGCTGTCTGTTTTAAATGAATTGCGCCGGCGGTTGTATGAGCAGGCCGGGGCAGTATTGACGCAGGCGCGGCAGGAACAAAAAACGCGGGAAAAAGAAAACATTTTAAAACAGGAAACGTTTCCGGCGTTTGTTTCGCCGTCCGGCGCTGTTTTTTACAGCGTTAAAACGGACGATCCGGCTTTGGCGGCGGCGCTGGTTCGGGAAGATGTTCCGGTTGACGAAATCGTTTTTGAATTATCGCCGGATACGCCGGCGGTTTTGCCGAATATGCTGCCGAAAGAAAAAACCCGTTTTGCTCTGCCGGCCGTTGCCAGAGCATGGGAAACGGAATCGTTAAAGCGCCGTGTTCAGGCTTTAATGACTGCCGGATATGAAAAATTTGAAATCGGCAACGTATGGGGGTTAAGCGTTTTTAAAGGGCGGAAAGTCGATCTGTCTTTCGACTGGCCGGTTTATGTTGCCAATTCTTCCGCGGCGCAGGCGTTGTCGGACATGGGTGCGTCCGGATTTGTCGTGTCGCCCGAAACGCCGGATCCCGCTTTTTTATTTGCCGCTTTTCCCGATATGGCGGCGGGAGTTATTTATCAGGATCCGCCTTTGTTCGTATCGGAAACGTGTCCGTATGCGGCTTTGGACGGAAAATGTCAAAAGTGCGGCGGAAACCGGCAGGAAATAATCGCGTCAAGGTACGGCGAATTTGTTTCCGTGATGAAGAACTGTCGTCATTTTCTGTTGTCAAAACGGCCCGTCGTGAAAAAACGCGAAATGCTGGCCGCCGGAGCAAAGCGGCTGCGCGTGGAATTTATGCGCAGGTCTGACGACGCCGTCCGAAGGATTGCCGAACTGCGCCGTTTGATTCAAAAGTAACTTTTATTTGAACTTCGGGAAGTCTTGATTTAGAATGTTGTTTTATTACGGTAGGAAACCGTAAGTCATTAACGAAGAAAGAGCGTGATAAAATGGCAAAATACCCTGTACAGCCCAACGATGTTTTTCAAAAAGCCAGCGGTTTGTCGTCAAAATGGCTGGTGGAACGAGTCATTGAATTTCCCGATCTGCCGCCGCATGTCCGTTTAAACGAGCAGGGCGGAAACGAAAGAACCGTAACAGTCGCTTTGTCCGCTCTTTTGGATCCGCGTCAGTGGAAATCCGTCAAAATAACCCCGCCGCAGGAAAAGCCGCAGGCGTAGATCTTTCTGTTTGCCGAACAGGTTCTGCGCCCTTCGAGTTGACAAGCCCGAGTATTTCATACTATCCTTTAGAGGAATAAAGGTAAAACGTTCGTATGAAAATATTTCCGCATTATTGAAAATCTGATTCTGCGTCGTCAGAGCCGCGGAACGTTTTGCCTGCCGGAAATTTTATACGGATTGAAAAATCTTCAAAGGAATATCGCATGAGCGACTCAAAAAAAGATAAAAAGTCAAAATTTTCCATCAGAAATTTATCTACAAAAGATCTGGATCAATACAACGCCCTTCTGCGGTATTCTTTTCAAGTAACGGAAGACGAACTGATGCGCACGGGCTGGCGGGCCGACGAAATCAAGCAGTCTAAATTCCCCGTATTGGAACGCGCCGACGTTCTGGGGTGCTTCGACCGTAAAGAACTGGTTTCCCAGTTCGCCGTTTATCCGTTAAAAATGAATATTTACGATTCTTCTTATCCGATCGGATTCATCACCAGCGTCTGCACGTATCCCGAATATTCAGGCAAGGGCATTATGTCCGGCCTGATGCACAAAAGCTTGATCCGAATGAGGGAAAAAGGGCAGCTGCTGGCTTTGCTTTATCCTTATTCCATTCCGCTGTACCGTAAATTCGGCTGGGAAATTATTTCCAATAAGATTTCTTATACGGTCAAAGACCGTCAAATTCCCGTACAGGCTAAAGTGTCGGGATTTGTGCGCCGCGTAAATTGGGAAAATGAAGATTTTATGGATTTGCATACGCATTTTGCCAAACAGACGCACGGCTGTTTATACCGTGACAAACTGGCATGGGAGGAATATTGGCGCTGGGACGAAGACGATACGGCCGTCGCGGTCTATTATGATGCGAAAGAAAAACCTTTGGGATACATGGTGTATCTGATTAAAGACGACGTCATGCATATCAAGGAAATGATTTATTTGAACACGGAAGCGCAAAAAGGACTGTGGGAATATATCCGCGCGCATGATTCCATGATCGACGAAGTGCGTGGCAACACTTATTTCAACGAACCGATCGCTTTTTATATGAATGACGGCGATATCCGCGAAACGATCCGGCCGTATATTATGGGGCGCATTGTCGACGTGGCGGAATTTTTAAAAAAATACAACTGTAACCCTAATGAAAAGGGAGTACGTATCGCTATTGAAGTGACGGATTCTTTTTTGGACTGGAACAATACCAAACTGACCGTTTTATTTAAAAAAGGCAAATGCAAAATCGTTAAAGATGATATCGCCCGTTACCATGTCCGTATGTCCGTTGCGACTTTAACGGCGCTGCTGCTGGGGTATAAAACGGCATTGCAGTTGTTCCGTGCCGAACGCATTGAAGGCGATATAGACGCGGTCCGCCGGTTAGATGACGTTATTTTGCACGAAAGCCCGTATATTTCCGATTATATTTAGCCGTTACTGCCAATATCCGAACAGAGGATACTGCGCTTCGACACGGTAATAAGAACCGTCGCCGTCGGTGCGCGGGTGGCTGGAAAACAGCGTGAAGTGGTCGATATGGAATTCCGGCGACCGGAACAGATTATTGTATTCTAAAAATTTATGCACGTCTTCGACGCCGGCGCCGTAAAGTTTGGCCAGCGTGCAGTGGGCGTGAAATTTATGTTTATCGGGCGGCAGACGGTGGCGGGAAACGACGCTTTCCAGCTTATCATGCAGAAAATCCAGCGCCTGATAATTACTGACGCCGGCCCACAGATGACGCATTTGCAGACCGTTTGCGAAAAATCCCACCTGCGCCATTTGCAAATCAAAAGCGGGCGCGCGGAGCTGCATAAAACCGTCGTGCAGATCATTGGCGTCGTCTTCGTCAATATTGCCGATAAAGCGCAGCGTGATGTGCAGGTTGTCTTTTTCCACCCATTTGGCGTTCGGAACACCGCCGCGCAGAGCGTAAAGCTGTTCTTTGATTTCTTCGGGCAGTTCAATACCGGCAAAAAGGCGTATCATGGTTTTTCTCCCTGTTTTTTTATTTAACGGCAGTATAAAATAAAAGGCTTAAAGAATTCTTTCACCGGTGGGGAATTGACTTTTCCCCGGCTTTTAAAGAAAATAAAAAAAATAAATAGATGAGGTCTTTATGCAGGACGGTTCGTTCGTCACATTTGAAAATGAAAAACAGATTAAGGAGGCTCTGGAACGCTGGCAGACGTTCGCTTTGGTTGACGCCGTAAAAAATTTAAAGGACTGTCAGGCTTTGCGGCAGGCCGTAAAAGCGCTGGAAAAAACAAAAGCGGCCGAATTGTTGAAAGATAAGGATAACCCCGAAAAATGGCTGGAATTATACCGCGCTCATCAGGTACTGGATCAAAAAGCCATAACAATGGGGGAAAAAGAACAGCTCTGGACGAATGAAGAGTTTTTGTTCGACGCGCTGTTGTCCGCCGTTGTGCGCGGCGTTATGCACGAACATCTGGACATTGATCCCGAAGAAGACGGATTGGATTTGAATATTATTTTATCGGAAATGTCTGCGCCGGCCGATTTTTTTGATGCGGAAATCGAAAAAGACGAAGTTTTTCAAGAAGCTCTGGACGCGGCTGACGCTAAAGACGTTTTTAAAGTACATTCCCGTCTGGCGCATATTTTAACGAAATGTAATAATTCTTATACCTTAAAACGCGCGGATTATACTCTGGAAACGGTCAAAATGCCCGTTACGGGATTTTTGGGCAAAAGCCTGTTTCCCGCTTTGGGCAATATGTTTAAAAAGGTGCAATCCAAAACGCCGTGCGGCAAAGGGCGCGGCGACTGGGTTGATACGCCGACCAGTTTTATGCTGGCCAGAACGAACGATCTGCTGCAAGAAGCCAAAGGCCGTCTGTCCATGTATGCCGAAGAAAAGGAAGAGCAGGAAGCGGCGCGAATCAGGCGAAAGCGTTTGTTTTTGAAAATCAAAAAGTTTTTTCACACTGGCAGAGCAAAATAACATTAAGCAAATATGGCGCGGCCGTTTAAAATCTTTTGATCGTGCTTTTGCGCCAAATGTTAAAAAACGATACGGGGTGATACAAGCATTTTATGTTTAACCGCGGTGAAAGCAGAAAACGGCTTTTTTCGTTTTTCATGCCGAACGGAATTTTAATGTTTTCCAAATACTTTTGTTCCTGCTTTGGGAAACGCAGCAAAATTTCTAATATGTTCAATACGTTTTCCGCAGAACTGTCAGCCGAGAGAATATCCGTGAAAGCCGCTGCGTCGCGGATAAAAGCAAGCGTACCGCTGTGAATTTCGTCAGCGATTTCATGGCGTTTTCTTTCATCTGCGTCAATCGGCAGGTAAACAGGCGCGAAAAGACCGTCTTTTTTTTCAATGCCGATACACAGGGAAGCGGGAGCCATGAACAAAAAGTCTAAAAAATCCAGAAAACGGCGGTGATTTTTGTCGCCGTTTGTGTAAAAACCGGATTTGTCCGAAGAGGAAATACGCAAATCGACATAATATCCGTTAATTTTTGTTTCAGGCAGCAGGCGTTTTAAATTATCTTGAATTGTTCCTTTTCGTCCGACGTCAATGACGCAAAAACAGGGCGGAAGCGTCTGCTTTAAATAATCAACGTATGTTTCACGGCAGTCCGTGTTTGACGTCAAAGCGCGCGAACAATAAAGATAAGTCGTCGTCTCTTTGGGAAACATCGTTTCATAAACATGACGCATTATCATGCCGTCCCGTGCCAAAAAACAAAGCGGATTTGAAACGAAATCCGCCGTTTCTTTTTTTAACCAAGTGCAAAAACAGCTCAGTAACGGATCGACATATTGATAACCGATTGAAAACCAGTAGGACGGGAAGTCTTTTTGTTTTGCCAGACAGCCGGCAAAATCCAGATAAAGATTTTTTTTGTTTTTTTTCATTAAACGGCCGGATAAAAAACAATGAAAAGAACGTTTATACAAAAATGCGTTTAATCCCGATCGTAGAGGGGTAAAAAAATCAGCGTCTTCATTATCGCCGATATGCAAGATCCGTTCGGGAGCCGAACAATTTAAAAACCGTCCGCCGTCTTTTTTTGTCAGTCTATCTTGGCTTGATAAATAAAGAAAATCGTATTTTTCATAACCGCATTTTTTTAATATTTGTTCAACGACGTTTCCGGGCAGATACATATCTGAAGTAAAACAGATTTTTTTACCGTTTTTTTTTCAGATAATCAAATAATGCGCCGATTTCGTTATTTCGGCGGCACAAACGAAGTTCCAAATTGATTTCCGCTTGTTTTAGTTCCTCGGCTTTCAGAGTGATTGAAGAGTCGATTGCGCGCAGCCGGTCGTAAATCTCGTCCAATGTGATTTCTAAAATCCCTTTTGCTTTATTTTCTGCGCGAACCAAGCGGGCTGCAAGGCGTCTGTTTTTATAAAACGACGGAAGGGCATATTGTTTTTCAATAATTTTGAACAAATCTTTCGGACGGGGCAGCAGCCGTACGACGGCCGTATCGAAAATGTCAAACGAAACCAACTCAATATCCGGTAAGACAGCGGATATTTCATAAAAGGCGGCGGGTAGACCGGAAAAATTTTCAGGCGGACAACAAACTTTTGCGATAAAAGGAAAAGTTTTGAACGTAAAAGTTGCTCCAAAAAGGGTTATTGCCCCCTCCCCGTGTGCTTTTTCATGATTTTAACGCCGAATATACGCCAAACCGTTTTGTCGGGCAGGACGGATTTGGAATAAAATAAACCTTTTTTAAAATATTTCGGCTGGATTTGGCGGCGCAGCGCGTCAATCGGGTTGCGGTGCTTTGTAAAATCTTTTTCCTGTTTAACCAGATCGCCCCAGCGGTCTTTGAAAATTTTATCATTCCTTTCCAGTTGTTGTTTGCGCGCCGCGCTGCCGAACGATGCGTGGCGTTTGTGATAAACGTATAAATTATCGATTAAAGCGCAGCGCAGGCCTTTCGACGACATACGGAACGACAGGTCGCGTTCTTCGTTGAACCCTTTGCCGTAGATCTCGTCCAAAGCGCCGAATTTATCCAGCGCTGATTTGCGCAGGCAAAGGCAGAACCCTTCGGCCGTCGGAATAGTCGGATATGTCGGAACGTGTAATCGTTCAATCTTTTCATTCATTGACGCGACCGTTTCCCCGTCGCGCAAAGGGATAAAATAGGAACCGCTGTAAGACGCAATCGGCGATGCGATCGCGATCAGCGGATCGGAATCGAAACAGGCGGCGATTTTAGCGTTAAAGCCGGCGGGGATCATTGTGTCGCTGTTCAGCAAAACGACGATTTCCCCTTGCGCTTTGGCTATGCCGTTGTTGCAGGTTTTCGGAAACCCGCTGTTTTCGCCGTTGCGCATCAGCGTGAATTTGTCGGGATTGGCGGCGGCTTCTTTTTTTAAATAATCAGCGGTTTCGTCTTGTGAACAATCATCGACGATAAGGACTTCGCCATCGGAAAAATCAAAGTTTTCTTTGACGCTTTCCAGACATTTTTGAACGTCTTGCACCGCGTTGTAAACGGGAATGACCACGCTGATTTTCATTGCTTTTTCCTTTATCCCAAGATATTCCTGTCCCCATTATTACAAGCCGGAGCGGCTTTTATCAACTTTATCTTTTCCGGATAAGAATTTTCCTTGACCTGTGCGGTATTCGGAAGTATTTTTTTCGCAAAGTTTTAAAACGTTTAATAACTTTAACTCGAGTTGACAATGGTTAATAAAACAGGAAGCGATTTCCAGTCACTGATCCTTAAACTGCATGCCTATTGGGCGCAAAAAGGGTGCGTTATTCTGCAGCCTTATGACATGGAGGTCGGCGCCGGCACGTTTCACCCCGCGACGATTTTGCGCGCTTTGGGGCCGGAACATTGGAAAGCGGCGTATGTCCAGCCGTCCCGGCGCCCCGTTGACGGCCGTTACGGCGAAAATCCTAACCGTTTACAGCATTATTATCAGTATCAGGCGATTCTGAAACCTTCGCCGGAAAATGTGCAGGAGCTGTATCTGGACAGTCTGAAAGTATTGGGTATTGATCCGGCGCATCATGATATCCGCTTTGTCGAAGACGACTGGGAAAGCCCGACGCTGGGCGCTTGGGGGCTGGGCTGGGAAGTCTGGTGCGACGGCATGGAAGTGTCGCAGTTCACTTATTTCCAGCAGGTCGGCGGCTTCGAATGTTCTCCGGTCTGCGCCGAACTGACCTATGGGCTGGAACGGCTGGCAATGTATATTCAAGGCGTTGAAAACGTTTATGATCTGGATTTTAACGGCGAAGGGGTGACTTACGGCGACGTGTTTCATCAAAACGAAGTCGAATATTCCAAATACAATTTTGAATGCGCCGATACGTCCTTGCTTTTACAGCACTTTAAGGACGCGGAAAAAGAATGTCAGGCTTTGTTAAAGGCGGAGATTCCTCTGCCGGCATACGATCAGTGCATCAAGGCTTCGCACCTGTTTAACCTGCTGGACGCCAGAGGCGTGATCAGCGTAACCGAGCGCGCCGCTTATATCGGGCGTGTGCGCGCTTTGGCCAAAGGGTGCTGCGAAGGTTGGCTGAAAAGCCGCGGGCATTTAAAGGCGGAGGGATAAGCCATGAGCGAATTTTTCCTTGAATTATTCTCAGAAGAAATCCCCGCCCGCATGCAGGCGGACGCCGCGGAGCATATTCGGAAGTTCGTTACGGAAGCTTTGAGCAAAAGCGAACTGAAATTTGACGAAGCCGTTTCTTTCGTCGCCAGCCGCCGTCTGGGGCTGTGCGTCAAAGGGCTGCCCGCCGCGCAGGCCGATCTGGTTGAAGAAAAAAAAGGCCCGGCCGTTTCAGCGCCGGAACAGGCTTTGAACGGTTTTCTGCGTTCCGTCAATATGACCAAAGATCAGCTGGAAGTCCGCGAAACGCCGAAAGGAACGTTTTATTTCGTTTCCCTGTCGCGCAAAGGCCGTCCGACCGCCGAAGTTTTGCAGGAAACGGTAACGGCTCTGCTGACGACTTTTCCCTGGCCGAAATCCATGCGCTGGGCGGAACATCGGGAACATTGGGTGCGCCCTTTGCATGCGATCGTGTGTCTGTTCGACGGGGCGGTCGTTCCGGTAGAATTCGCCGGCGTAAAATCGGACAATAAAACCTGCGGGCATCGTTTTTTGGCTCCGGCGGCGTTTGAAGTAAAGAATTTCGCGGATTATCAGAAAAAAATCCGCGACGCTTTTGTTCTGATTGATCCCGAAGAACGCAAAAAAATTATTTCCGAACGGGCGCACGCTTTGGCTGAAAGCGCCGGATATAAACTGTTGGAAGACGAAGGGCTGCTCAACGAAGTCGCCGGGCTGGCGGAATATCCCGTGCCTTTAATGGGAAAAATTGACGATGAATTCATGTCCGTTCCGCAAGAAGTATTGATTACGTCCATGCGGACAAATCAGAAATATTTCTGCATGACGGACGAAAACGGCAAAATGGCGCCGCGGTTTATTGTCGTCGCCAATATGAAAACGGCCGATGACGGCAGAGAAATCATTGCCGGCAACGAACGCGTTCTGCGCGCCCGTTTGTCAGACGCGCGGTTTTTCTGGGACGAAGACCGCAAAACGACGCTGGCTTCAAAGGTTGAAAAACTGCAGGCGCGCGTTTTTCACGCCAAGCTGGGTTCTGTCGCCGATAAAATCGAACGTATGCGCCGGCTGCTGCCTGAATTGCTGAAGTACATTCCGGGGGCGGACGCCGCCGACGCCGATCGCGCGGCCTTGCTGTGCAAAGCCGATTTGTCCACCGGCATGGTCGGGGAATTTCCCGAACTGCAGGGAATTATGGGGCGGTATTATGCGCGTTTTGACGGGGAAAACGACGCGGTCGCCAATGCGGTTGCCGAGCATTATTCTCCGCTGGGGCCGAAGGACGCTTGTCCGTCCGCGCCGGTCAGTATTGCCGTCGCTTTGGCGGATAAAGTCGATACTTTGGTCGGGTTCTGGCTGATTGATCAGAAACCGACGGGGTCAAAAGATCCTTTCGCGCTGCGTCGCGCCGCGCTGGGGATCGTCCGGCTGATTTTAGAAAACAAAATCAATATGCCGATTTTTCAGATATTAAACGCTTCCCGCGCCGTTTACGGCGATTCGGCGCAGGCCGCCGTTGCCGAAGCAATGACGGAATCTGAAAAAAGAAATGAAAACGGAGAACCGACCGTTTTAATTAACTGGTCCGTACGCCAGATGATTTCATTAATGGGCTTTATTGCCGAACGGCTGAAAGTCGAGATGAAAGATAAAGGCGTGCGCCATGACTATATTTCGGCTGTTTACGGTTTGGCACAGGGAAATAATGTTGAATTGATTGATCTGTGCCGTGTTATCGCGCGCGTCCGCGCTTTGACGAAATTTCTTTCAACCGAAGACGGGGAAAATCTGCTGACGGCATACCGCCGCGCAGCAAATATCGTCCGGATCGAAGAAGGAAAAGATAAATGCTCTTATACGCAAATGCCGGACAAAGCATTGTTCGGCGCCGATCAGGAAGGAGCATTGTTTGACGCGCTGGATCAAGTTATGTTAAACAGTTCAAAGAAGATTGCTTCGGACGATTTCGAAGGCGCAATGGAGGAGCTGGCAAAACTGCGCGGCCCCGTCGATGCGTTTTTTGAAAAAGTCCAGGTAAACTGTGACGACGTTCAGCGTCGCGCCAACCGTCTGCGCATGTTATCAATGATCGTGCGCGCAATGGGCGGCGTCGCTGATTTTTCTGTAATTGAAGGGTAAGGAGATATCTAACCACCATGACAAAATGGGTTTATAAATTCGGCAACGGAAAAGCCGAAGGTAAAGCTTCCGACAAAAACTTGTTGGGCGGCAAAGGTGCTAACCTGGCGGAAATGAGCTCGATCGGAATTCCCGTTCCTCCCGGCTTCACGATTTCCACCGAAGTCTGCACATATTATTACGCTAACGGCAAAACATTCCCCGCCGATCTGGCCGAACAGGTCAAAGAAGGCGTCGCGCATTGTGAAGCGATCGTTGGCAAAAAGTTTGCAGATCCGAATGATCCGCTGCTGTTTTCCGTCCGTTCCGGCGCTCGTATTTCCATGCCGGGCATGATGGACACCGTTCTGAACCTGGGGTTGACGGACGAAACGGTAAAAGGTCTGGCCAAAGCGTCCGGCGACGAACGTTTCGCTTATGACTCCTACCGCCGTTTCATTCAGATGTATTCCGACGTTGTGATGGGTGTAAAACATGAAAACTTTGAACATGCCCTGACAGCTTTGAAAGACAAAAAAGGATACAAATCCGATACCGATATGATGGTTGACGATTTGAAAGAACTGATTGCCGAATACAAAAAAATCGGCGAAAAATTCGGCAAACCCGTTCCGCAGGATCCCAATGAACAGTTATGGGGCGGTATCGGCGCCGTGTTTATGAGTTGGATGGTCGACCGCGCTATTTATTATCGTAAATTGAACGATATTCCCGAAGACTGGGGTACGGCCGTTAACGTTCAGACAATGGTATTCGGTAATGCCGGTGATGATTCCGCGACGGGCGTATGCTTCTCGCGCGACCCGTCCACGGGTAAAAACGCTTTCTACGGCGAATTTTTGATCAAGGCTCAGGGTGAAGACGTCGTGGCCGGTATCCGCACGCCGCAGCAGATTTCCAAAGAAGGCAAAAAGGAACGCGGTTCCGATCTGCCTTGCATGGAAGAAGCAATGCCGGAACTGTATAAGCAGTTGTGCGATATCCGCGAAACGCTGGAAAAGCATTACCGTGATATGCAGGATATGGAATTTACCATTCAGAACGGCAAACTGTACATGTTACAGACCCGTAACGGCAAACGTACGGCCGCTGCCGCCGTGAAAATGGCGGTCGATATGGTCAACGAAGGCTTGATCGACAAGAAAACCGCTTTGATGCGTGTTGAACCGAAGCAGTTGGACGATCTGCTGCACCCGACTTTGGATCCGAAAGCCAAGAAAGACGCGATTAAAGAAGGCCGTCTGTTGACGCAGGCTTTGAACGCTTCTCCGGGCGCCGCCGTCGGTCAGGTTGTTTTTTCGGCCGATGACGCCGAAAAATGGGCCGAAGAAGGCAAGAAAGTCGTTCTGGTTCGTGTTGAAACGTCTCCGGAAGACATTCACGGCATGCACTCTTCTCAGGGTATTTTGACGGCGCGCGGCGGTATGACGTCTCACGCGGCCGTTGTCGCCCGCGGTATGGGAACGCCGGCTGTCTGCGGCGCTTCCGACGTTAAAGTCGATTACGCGGCCAAGAAGATGAATATCAAAGGCGTTGAAATCAAAGAAGGCGACGTTATTACGCTGGACGGCACGACCGGTGAAGTTATCAATGGCGCCGTTGCTTTGAAAGACGCCGAACTGACCGGCGATTTCGGTGTGTTCATGGGCTGGGCCGATGAAGTCCGCAAGCTGAAAGTCCGCACGAACGCCGATACGCCGCATGACGCGCAGGTCGCCCGTAAATTCGGCGCCGAAGGAATCGGCTTGTGCCGTACGGAACACATGTTCTTTGATCCGATGCGCATTAAGCACATGCGTGAAATGATTCTGGCTGAAAACGAAGAAGCACGCCGCGCCGCTTTGGCGAAGCTGCTGCCGTATCAGCGCGAAGACTTCAAAGGATTGTTCTTGGCTTTGGAAGGTCTTCCCGTTACGATTCGTCTGTTGGATCCGCCTTTGCACGAATTCCTGCCGACGAAAGAACCGGAACAGCGTGAAATCGCAAAAGAACTGGGGATTTCTTTGGAAGCCGTTCAGGCGCGCGTCCACCAGCTGCATGAAGCCAACCCGATGCTGGGGCTGCGCGGCTGCCGTCTGGGATTGACCTATCCTGAAATTACGGAAATGCAGGCGCAGGCTATTTTTGAAGCCGCCGTCGAAGCTTCCAAGGAATTGGGCAAACAGGTTGAACCCGAAGTCATGGTTCCGCTGATCGACACGAAGAAAGAACTCGACATGATGAAAGCGATCATCGTGAAGAAAGCGGAAGAAGTCATGGAAAAGGCCGGTGTGAAGTTCAATTATATGGTTGGTACCATGATTGAAATGCCGCGTGCCGCTCTGACAGCTGATAAAGTCGCCGAAACGGCCGAATTCTTCAGCTTCGGAACGAACGACCTGACGCAGACGACATTGGGTATGAGCCGTGACGACGCAGGATCTTTCCTGCCGAATTACGTTGCCAAAGGCATTTTCGCCAAGGATCCGTTCAAATCCATTGATGAAGAAGGCGTCGGCCAGCTGGTTCAGATGGCTGTTGAAAAAGGCCGTAAGACCCGCCCGAACATCAAACTGGGCATTTGTGGCGAACACGGCGGCGATCCGGCAACGATTGATTTCTGCCACCGCGTCGGTTTGACGTACGTTTCCTGCTCGCCGTTCCGCGTGCCTATCGCGCGTCTGGCTGCGGCTCAGGCGGCTGTACGCAACGCCTAGCACTCCCCGTGCGGGGACAACGCCCTTCCGGCGGGGCTACTCGCCGTAGGGACGGGACGTTCTCCGAACAGGAAAGGCAAAGAATAAGTCTCCGGCGGAAAACCGCCGGAGGCTTTTGTTTTAATAAGGAAATAAATGAAATACAAAAAAGCCCCCATGTCGTTAAAAAAGCGAGCAAGGGAGCTTTGATGATATCGGTTATTCTGCGGATTCAATATTTTTATGGCTGTTTTTCAGTCCTTGCTTTAATTTTTTCTTTCGGACGGGTTTAGAAGCCGCGGCGTTCTTTTTGTCGCCGTCTTTCAATCCTTCCTTTAATCCGTCTTTTAATCCGTATTTCAGGCCGTCTTTCATTCCTTCTTTCATATCGTCCGGGGCTTTTTTATGTCCTTCTTTTAACCCTTCCTTTAGCCCGTCTCTTTGTTCTGCAGTGGTTTCTGTTGTGCTGTTTTCTTCGGCAAGCGCAGGGGAATTGAATCCGGCGGTCAATAATCCCAGTAAGGCAAAAATGAATAGTTTTTTCATAATTTTTCTCCTTAAATTAAAAAGGCTGATTTTGTCTTTCCCGAATCAGGCGAAAGCAAACGTTGTTATATCCTTTGGCCGGATCGCGGCTTTCTTCGCGTTCTTCCGTGCGGCATTTCATGCGCGGCGAATCAAAAGATCCGCCTTTGACCGCTTTACCAGCGTCGTTTCTGGACGTTGACGTCCATTCCCAACAGTTCCCCCACATGTCAATCGCGCCGCTGGCCGATAAAGTGTCTTTATAAGCGTCTACGGCGCTTGTCGTCATTTGAATACCGTTATTAAAATCTGCGTCTTTGGGCATATGGCCGGCGGCTAATTCCCATTCTTTTTCGGTCGGCAGGCGATAGGTTGTTCTTTCATCTTGTTCGGAAAGCCATCGGGCGTATGCGGCAGCGTCATGATAGGAAATGTTTGTGACGGGGTATTTGGCTTCATATTCGGAAAACGGTTGTTCAGGTTTGCCGGTTTGTTTTAAAAAAACGGCGTATTCCTCTTTTGTTACCGGCGTGTTGGCAATTTCAACATCTTGCGCCGCACCCAAAACGGGCAGATATCCGTCTTTGGCCTGACGCACGCCGGGGCGCAAACGCGGATCGGTAAAACGGCGCATACTTTGTTCAATGCGGTTTTCTTTGTCCCGGATAACTTCATCAACAATTTCCTGCATTTCAAGGATCTTGGATTTGTGCCGAGCCGTTTGTTTTAATTCTTCCAGCTTGGCTGTTTTGCGGGCTATGACATTGTCATAGTTCTTCTCAACCTGTTTTCTTAATGCGGCGCGGTTTTCTTCTGTCGGATTTTCACGGTAAGCCGCGATCAGGCGTCTGGTTTCTTCGTTTAACTGCGGGCGTTCTTTTTCAATGGTCGTGCTGAATTTGTGCGTTTTCGGCGTGGCGTTTGAAACGGTAATGCCCATACAAAAAAATGAAGCTATACTTAAAAGAAATAAGATTTCTCCCGTCTTTTTGTTCATGGTTTTCCTCCGGTTTTGCAGTGGATATACTCCTTAAACGAAGAGTAAATCGTTTTCTTGCGCAAGATGTTGACTCTTTATTTAATTTGTTCAATATTTTTATGTGTTTGTGAAAAGAAAGGAATGTTTGATGAAACCAAAGAAAAAGAGAGATCCGGTCGCGTATGAACTGCTTTGTTCCGGAAAATACAAAAAAAGAGTAATAAAAAACAAAAAAATATATTCCCGCCGGGAAAAATACAGAAAAAGCTTCGGTAAACAATATCCGGAGCTTTTATTTTGTTTTTTTTCCTGTTTTTCGTATAATGGAATCCGTTTTTAAAAAGGAGGAAAAAATGCCCGAATTGCCCGTAATTATGATTAATGATTTTTTAGATACTGACGTGCGCGGCATTTTTACAACGCAGTATGTAGAACCTCATGAAATGCTTTTGCGGCATAATTTTTCCGGGTTAAAAGTAAAAATCGTAAAAGAACCGTCTTCTATTGCGACATATTTATTTTCTTTGACAAACGGCTGGCTGGAAATCCAGCGCGAACCGGTCAGCGGGGCTGTTACTTTTCTGCCCATGATGCTGCCCAAAGCTGATGAAGCCGTTGAGGCGGCTAAAAAAGAAGCCTCTATTGAAGAATACAGAAAATACAACGGATTGAGATATCTGAAAAATTTAGCGATTTTATTGGGGGAAGAACCGGGAAGTCTGGACAGCGTCACATTGGAATAATTTTATTCCCATTCGTCGTGAAGATTTAAAGCCCCGATATTTTCAGATTGTGTTTCGTCCTGTAAATAAACGGCGATCATACTGACCGGTACGAAAACGAATCCTTTTTGTTTTGCCTGCGGGATCCATTTTTTTAAAGCGTTGAGCGTCGCTTTGTGCGGGTGGCCGATCCCGACGGCAAAACGGTGTCTGCGGGCATGCTTTTCCAGCAAAAAAAGCTGTTTCATTATTTCCCGCTCGTTTTGCGAATTGTCTAAAAAAACATTACGGACGGCGTAGGGAATATTTTTTTCCTGAGCGATTTTTTTGGCGATACTGCGGTTGGAAGTCAAGGAATCCAAAAAAAGCAATCCTCTTTTTTCAACTTCTTCCATAACGGTTTGCATCGCCCGGCTGTCGGCGGTAAAACGGCTGCCCATATGGTTGTTAATGCCGACATATCCGGGAAATGAATCCAGCATCAAATTCAACCTGTCTTTTATTTCTTCCGCCGTCATTCCCGTACGTAAAGCCCCCGGTCCGGGGTCGAATTTGGCGTTAACCGGTTCCATCGGCGTATGCACCAACAGTTCATGCCCGGCCGCTCTGGCCTTTTGTGTCTGACCGGGCAAATCGTCGGCATAATACAAAAAAGAAGCTGTTAATGGCCCCGGCAAAGCCAGAACTTCTTTTGTCATTTTCCGGTTGACGCCCAAGTCGTCAATAACAATCGCAATCATCGGGCTGTTTTCATCAACGTCCGGTATGGCAACGGCGTATTCCAGCCACGGCGGCAGAGGAATCTCTTCGTCTGATTCTTCTTTATCGGTAAAAAACAATCCCGCGACAGTGAAAGCGTCTTTTTCGTCATTTTCGGAAATTGGATTTTCATTTCCCCAGACGCCTTTTAATGCTGCCCGCGGCGGGGAATCCATGCTGCCCCAAGGGGAAACGGCAAAGGCGGCCGACCCGTAAAAAAACAAAATGAAATAAACAAAAAAACGGATAAAAAACAAACTTAAAAGACTCCGGCAAATATGTTTTCTTTGAAAATATATGTGAAAAGATTAAAAATTTTCTTGATAAAAATAAAGAACTAAAGTAGAACAAAAAGAGAAACTTTGTTCGCGGAGGTTTTATGCTGACGAAAAGACAATACCAACTGCTGATGTTAATCGAAAAGCGTTTGCGTGAAGACGGCGTTTCTCCGTCATTTGAAGAAATGAAAGAGGCGATAGGTTTGAAATCCAAATCAGGGATTCACCGTTTGATTTCCGGTTTGGAAGAACGCGGATTTATCCGCCGTCTGCCGAATCGGGCCAGAGCTCTGGAGGTTTTGCGCCTGCCGGACAATCAGGGGGAATGTCAGGTTATGTCGGCCAGAGATCTGGTCAACAGACAGACGACTCGGTCTTTTTCGCGTTTAAGCGAAAATCTGGCGGCCAATTCGGTTGAATTGCCGCGTTATGGCAAGATTGCGGCCGGTACGCCGATTGAAGCTTTGCGCAGTAATGAAACGGTGGCCGTTCCGGCGAATATGATCGGCAACGGGGAGCATTATGCTTTGACGGTTGCGGGCGATTCGATGATTGACGCCGGGATTTTAGACGGAGACACGGTTATTATCCGGCGGACAAACTCGGTAGAAAACGGAGAAATTGCGGTTGCTTTGGTTGACGGGTGTGAAGTAACGCTGAAAAAGATCAGACGCAAGGGGAATGCCGTTTTGCTGGAACCGTGCAATAAGGATTATGAAACGCGGACATACAGTTCCGAGCGCATAACGATTCAGGGAAAGCTGGTTGGTTTGATGCGGAATTATGATTAAAGTAAAAAAAATGCGTTTTATGTGTAAAATGTGTTGACGGCCGGCCGGATAATCTTTATATATAAGCCGACTTGACACGATGACCCCATCGTCTAGAGGCCTAGGACATCGCCCTTTCACGGCGGTAACGGGGGTTCGAATCCCCCTGGGGTCGCCAAAATAAAAAAATCCACCCGTGAGGGTGGTTTTTTTTATTTTAGGTGAACCGGGATTAGAAGCCCCGCAGGAGTGTGGCGCGACAATTATATTTAGACTTTTTGACAATCATTTTTAGACTGGCAAAAACGGACTTTTAAAGAGTTCTTAAAGCTCTTTTCTACATTTGTTTTTAGACTCGCTTCGCATGGTAAGCGGTCTAAAACAGAGTGTAAAAATTCATATTTAATTATGTACTTTTTATTGTAATAAGAAAGGTGATGATTCGCGTCTTTCCCGCATATCATGGCATAATGATTCGCTTGGTTTTGAAAAGTTCAGCATCTAAAGCTGAAAAATATTCTTGACTATTTTTTTAATAACTATATTTCTAGTTATATAGAAATGGATAGGCTTTCAAAATCGGGAAAATCCATGAAAAACGAACAAATTATTATGGCATTTGATGCTTTGGGTAATGAAACAAGGTTAGCTATTTTCCATTTGTTGGTTAAAAACAGCAAAAATGGTCTGAATCAAGGAGAATTGGCAGAAAAATTGGGAAATATGCCGCGGACAACTTTGTGTTTTCATATCAGTCTGTTAGAAAATGCCGGTTTATGCAAATCAGAAAAAATCGGAAAAAAAGTGTTTTATAAGCCATGCTGTTGTTTGGTTAAAGAAATTGTTCGTTTCTTGTTGGCCGATTGCTGTGAGGAGAATGGCGGGTGTTAGCAATTTTTACAAAACTTGCAGATTGGTCTGTTGCTCGAATGAGAATATCTCCGGATACTCATTTCGGGCAGGCAGTTCATTTCTTTATTGAAGACTGTAGCAAAATTTTTGTTTTGCTTTATGTGTTAATCTTTTTTGTTTCTTTATTCCGTTCACAATTAAATCCTGAAAAAGTCAGAAATTGTTTATCCGGGAAATCTCGCAGAGGCGGCTATTTCTTCGCCGTGTTCCTCGGAGCTGTTACGCCGTTTTGTTCTTGTTCGTCAATCCCTTTATTTATGGGGTTTTTAGCGGCCGGCGTTCCTTTCGGTGTAAGTACGGCGTTTTTGGTCAGTTCTCCTTTGATCAGTGAAATTGCGGCTTTTATGCTGCTGTCTATGGGAAAATACGGTATTTATATTGTGTCCGTTTATATTATATCCGGAACAATCATTTCAGTTTTAGCCGGATATTTAGCGGATAAATTTAATATGGAACGTTATTTGATTCTTAAAATTATTCCGGCTATTCCTCAGATGTGTAATTGCAAAAATATAAAAGAAAAAACGGCGGCTTTAATTAAATATGCAAACAATTTTGCCATTAATACGGTAAGATCTTTATTTCTTTATATTGTAGTCGGTCTTGCGATCGGCGCTTTTATTCACGGTTATATTCCGCAAGAACTTTTTGTCAAGTATATGGGCGCTGACAATATTTGGGCCGTCCCGTCCGCAGTGATTGCGGGTATTCCGCTTTATGCTTCACAAGCCGGCGTCGTTCCCTTAATCCAAGTTCTGTTAATGAAGGGAGTCCCGATCGGAACGGCTTTGGCCGCTTTTATGAGT
This sequence comes from Alphaproteobacteria bacterium, assembly GCA_051888155.1. Taxonomy (GTDB): domain Bacteria; phylum Pseudomonadota; class Alphaproteobacteria; order CAAGCB01; family CAG-977; genus UBA11549. The sequence continues at coordinate 9,067 of JBJFAY010000098.1, read as the reverse complement.
ATTGCTGCGATTTCTTTGCCTGAAATGATGATGTTGAAAAAAGTATTTACGTACAGGCTGCTGGGTATATTTATCGGATATCTGATGACTGCCTTTATTATAACCGGGTACTTATTAAACTTATTATAGGAGAATAATATGAAAGAGATTAAAGTGTTGGGGGCAGGGTGTTCAAAATGCAAAGCCGTTTTGCGTGTTGTTCAAGAAGCTGCCGAAAATGCCGGCTTTACAGGGACGGTTGAAAAAATAGAAGATATGGCCGAAATTATTTCTTATGGCGTAATATCAACGCCCGCGGTGATTATTGACGGAAAAATTGTATTTGCCGGCGGAGTTCCCGACCGGGAACAGGCGCGGCTGTGGTTTCGATCTGATAGCGGCTCTCATATATAGAGAAGTTACTTTTCAAAAAATGCCGGCGGAAACTCAATCTCCGCGTTCAGGAATGTCTTTCTGCCTTTCAGGTTAAAAGCCATAAAACATTCCGCGGGAACTTCAATCGGGCATTTCAGTCCGAATTCCGCTGCCGGACGGTAACCGAATTTCGGATAATAAGACGCATGGCCGACCAGAACGGAAAATTCATATTCCGTTTTTTGCGCGGCTGCGTGTCCCGCCGTGATCAGCGCACTGCCTATTCCCTGTTTTTGATATTCCGGCAAAACGGATAATGGAGCTAAGATCAGCTGCATTGTTTTTCCGGCGCGTATTTGAGTAAACATAATATGTCCGACAAGTTTTCCGTTCCGCTCGGCAACAAGAGAAAGTCCGGGAATATAAGCGTCGCTGTTTCTTAAACGGCCGACCAGATTATATTCGTCGCCGTTTGTATGTTCGGCGGTTTCAAAAGATTTGCGGACAAGCCGGCGGATTTCATCATAATCCCCAGGGATTTCGGGTCTGATATTAATCATAAAAGTATCCTTTTGAAAGTTAGCGGTTATCTGTTTGAGATCGTACGGCTTTCAGGCCTTTTGAATTGATACGGTACGGGCTGCCGTTTTCTGAACTGATTAATCGTTTCGATTTAAGTTTTTTAAAAACGTTCAAAGTACAGTCGGAAAGTACAAGACCATCGCGGGTGAAGCAAATAATTTTTTCGATTTTTCCCCTTTCGCCGCGCGTATGAGTAATCCGGCCGCCCTGGGCAAGGACGTGAAGCGTTCTTTGTTCCGGTTTAGAAATATTCATGTTGGATTCTCTGCAAGTAAAATGACATACCAAAACACAGATATTTTCATATCTGTCCGATGTTTTTACAGGTAATGCGGTATAGAAAAGCCCATTACCCTTTTACTGCAATTTCCAACATACACCCTCTGTCAGAGTTGATTTTTAACAAAATCAGGATAACCCGGGCAGATAAAAAAATCAAATCAATTTCTTGACCGAAAATGCGTACAGTGACAAGGTGCATTTGAAATGAAACAAAAAAGGAAATATTTTTATTATCAACTTAAAGACAAGCATAATTACGGCAAATTATTTGTTAAATTAGGAAATCAAAAGGAGAATGACATGGCAACTTTAGAAAACAACAATATCAAAGTAAGCAAAAGCGTTCTGATTTTCGGTATATTGATGATTCTTGCCGGTATTTTTACGTGGTTTAATCCCGATACGGCTTTGCTGGCAATGGCGCTTTATCTGGGGATTGTATTTCTGCTGGGTGGAATCGGATATTTGGCGGCGTTTTTTTCATATCCGTCCGGCGGTTTGTTGGCCTTGGGGCTGCTGGATATAATCGTCGGAGTGATTTTAATGACAAATTTGGGCGTGACCGTTTCTTCACTGCCGGTTCTGCTGGCAATCTGGGTTTTGTGCGTCGGCGTCATTCAAATTGCGTTCAGTATTGACGCCAGATCTTCCGGTTTGATTTTCTGGAAATGGACGCTGGCTTCGGGAATTATCGGAGTGTTATTCGGTTTTCTGATTCTCAGCCACCCGATGATCGGAGTCTTTACGATCTCTTTGATGTTGGGATTATACCTGATTTTATACGGCTGTCTGGGCGTTGGAGAATATATGGCCTGGAAAAAGTTGGCTGAAAATTAAAAAAAACAGGCCGGACAAGAGCCGGTCTGTTTTTATATAAAGCTTTAATCTAAACTTTAATCTTCTTGTCGTCGAACCAGCGGAGAAGCGGGAGATAACTCAGCTTCCCACGGAAATAATATCCATGTATCCTGATCGACGGAAACAACGAAATCGTCAACGACTTCCTGTCCTTTGGGTTTGGCGTACATGGTAACGAAATAGGCTTTAGGCATTAATTCGCGGATAATCCGTCCGGTTCTGCCGGAATCAACCAGATCGTCAACGACTAAAACGCCTTCGCCGTCCGTTTCGGGAACCTTTAACAAAGAAGCCTGACTTCCGCGCGTTTCTTCATCATAACCGGCCACGCAGATGGTGTCGATCCAGCGGATTTCCAATTCTCTTGCCAAAACGGCGGCGGGAAACAGGCCGCCGCGGGTAACGCAGATGATTTTTTTCAGATCTTTGCGATTGATTAATTTTGACGCCAGTGTCCGAGCGTCGCTGTGGAACTGTTCCCAAGAAATTGTTAAATAGCGCGGTTTGGTCATAGGGGGCCTCCATGTCTGAGCGCTGTATCAGAAAGTGATTTTTTTAGCCCTTTTTACAACAGAATCAAGCTTTTTTTAAAAAGATAAGGTTTCTCCTGTTATTTAAACCAGCTTTGAATTTCTTCCGCCGGCCGGACGGGCGGCGGCGGAACAGACTCCGCGGATTTCGGTTGTTCTGCCGCGAGGGGTTGTTTGGAAACAGGAGGCGTTTCTTCTTTAGCTTCGGCTTTTCGGGCGGCTTTTTCTTTGGCCGTGCGGATCAGGTCGCGGATCTGCGCTTTGATTTTCGGGCCGTCCCATTCGGCGATTCCTCGAATCCGGCCGACTTCGCGTCCTTCTTCGTCGATTAAAAAAGTCGTCGGCAGGCCTTTAACGTCGGCGGCCTGAGAAAAACGAGCCTGCGGATCCGAATAGATTTTTAAATGCTTAATTCCCCGGTTGACCCAAAAACGGCGCAAAACGGGCAAAGGTTCCAGATCCGATGACAACGCGATGACATGAAATTTCATACCGCCCATATCTTTTTGCAGCCGGTCCAGCATCGGCAGTTCAATAACGCACTGGGCGCACGACGTTGACCAGATATTCAATAAGACGATTTTCCCCCGGAAATCGCGCAAAGAAATTTTCCTGCCGTTTTCGTCCTGAAAATCGGCCGTCGGCGCTAAAATCGGCCGAGGATACAGCTTAAAAGTCTGCGGCGCCAAAGCATTTTTAATCGAGATGTTTCCCGTCGTCTGTGCATTTACGGTAAACGACGCCAGCAGCCCGAAAAGCAGATAAAAAACAAATCCGTGCATTTTTTTCATTTCCCTTTTTTAAGATAAAAAAAAAGAGTGAATAAGTTTTTAACAGTTGCTATTCTGAGCGCAGAATCAAAAAGGAAAGAGCTTTTTACATGAAAACGATTGCCGCCGTTTTATTGTGTGTGTTATGTCTGACCGGCTGCGGAAAGCGGGGTAAGCTTGATTTTCCGCCGGGAACGACTTATCCGCGCCAGTATCCGGCCCGGCGTGAACCGCGTCCGGCGCAAAAGACCGTTCAAACAATGCCGACGCAAGAAAAACAGCCGGAAAGTATTTGGGAACTTAATGAATCTTTGGAAACGGGAAAATAAAATGAACGCCTTTCATTATCAAAACGGACAATTATATATTGAAGACATCGCAATTTCCGATATTGCCAAAAATGTCCCGACGCCTTTTTACGTTTATTCCCAGCAGGGAATTACGGATCATTTCCGGGCTTTTGACGGCGCGGCGAAAAAAATTTTAAAAAAGTCGCTGACTTGCTTTGCCGTAAAAAGCAACGCTAATCCGTCTGTTTTAAAGCTGTTGGCCGGCTTGGGCGCGGGGGCGGACATTGTTTCCGGCGGCGAGTTACTGTTGGCGTTAAAGTCCGGTATTCCGGCCGATAAGATTGTTTTTTCCGGCGTTGGGAAAACCAGAGAAGAATTAACGCTGGCCGTTGAAAACAATATTAAGCAGATTAATGTCGAATCCGAAGAAGAAACATTAATGCTGGACGAAATCGCGGCGCTGGCCGGTAAAAAAGCCAGAATAGCTTTACGTATTAATCCGGACGTTGACGCGCATACGCATTATAAAATGACAACCGGCAAAAAAGAAAACAAGTTCGGCGTTGACTGGAAAAAGGCTCGTTCTTTGTATCGCCTGTTTTCCGAATCAAAGGGGCTGCTGCCGGTCGGCATAGACGTGCACGTCGGTTCGCAGCTGCTGGAGATGGAACCGTTTGAGGAAGCTTTTGAACGGGCGGCGGAAATTGTGCGCCGGCTGCGCGATGACGGAATTGATATCCGCACGATTGATATCGGCGGCGGGCTGGGCGTTGCTTATCGGGAGATGGACAATCCGCCTTCTGCGCAAGACTATATGGCTTTGGTTGGTAAGATTTTGGGCGGACTGGAGTGTGAAATCGTTTTTGAACCGGGACGTTTTCTGGTGGCTCAATCGGCGGTTCTTGTGTCGCGCGCCGTACGGGTCAAACAGACGGAAACCAAGCGGTTTTTGGTTCTGGACGCCGGCATGAACGATCTGATCCGTCCGGCGATTTATGAAGCTTATCATGGAATTGCCGCCGTAAAAGAAGGACAAAACGATCATTCTTATGACGTTGTCGGCCCGATTTGCGAAAGCAGCGACGTCTTCGGCAAAGACAGGCTGCTGCCGGCGATGAAAGCGGGAGATCTGGTTGTGATAAAGACGGCGGGAGCTTACGGATCGTCGATGGGATCGAATTATAATTTCCGTCCTTTATGCGCCGAAGTCCTGGTCAACGGCGCCGGTTATGCCGTTATCCGCGAACGTCAGAGCTTTGACGATATGCTGGCTTTGACCCGTCCGGCGCCGTGGCTTTAACGTGTTTTGAAATTTGTCAGGGTGACGGCGGCCTGAGCCGTATGCGACGGCGGCCGTTCGATTTTCAGGTCGATTTGCTCCATGCCGCGCGCCGGCAGCGCCGAAACGGGCGAAGCAATGTCGGTCGCCGTCAACAAGCGGCCGTTTTCATCGGAAAAACGCACGTTGAACATTTCCGGAATGACTTCTTTATCCGTGTTGTTAAAAGCCGCCGCGTGCAGTACCAAATAAGTTTTGTATTCTTCCTGCACGGATTCATAAGCCAGCGTTTGCAGCGTCACCGGGGCGCGCGCGGGAGAACGGAAGAAAAACAGGTAAATCGAAGCGGCGATACAGAACAGGCTGACAAAGTACAAAGGCCGGATCCATTTTGAAAAATCAGGTTCTTTTTTTTCCGGAGGCTTGAAAAAATCCTGAAAAGCCGGCATGGGAATGTCGGGTTCGCCGATTTCGGCGGCCGGCGCGGGGTCAAAAGCGATTGCTTCGTCATCGAAATTTGGCAGGTCTTCCGCTTCGGGTTCGACCGTCGCGTCGTCTATTTCCCACACGCAGCCGCATTTGACGCACTTTACCTTTTGTCCGGTTTCTTCCAAAACCGAAGGAACATCATAGTTTGTCAGGCATTGCGGACAGGTGATCAGCATTTTTGTTTCCCGTAAAATTTAATATAGTATTATGCAGATTTACGTATAAAATGTTAACTTCTTTTTTCAGATGTGTTTAAATATGGCTGTCAAAACAACGGGAGAAATCAGTGACGGTACCGCATGTCATAGAATTTGACGCCGTCGGCCTGCGTTACGGGCAGGGCGCCGAAGTCCTGAAAGACGTTTCGTTTGCTTTGCCCGCCGGGTCTTTTCACTTTCTGACGGGGGAAAGCGGCGCGGGAAAAACGTCTTTGCTCAGCCTGTTGTATCTGGCGCAAAGCCCGACGCGAGGCCATGTCAAGCTGTTCGGCAAAGCGGTGCGGAGCATCGCCAGGGACGATTTGCCCGAAATCAGACGCAAAATCGGCGTCGTTTTTCAGGATTTCAGACTGCTGGATCATCTGTCGGCCGTTGATAATGTCGCTTTGCCTTTGCGCGTTGCCGGCTATGACGAAAACGAGATTCAAAAACGTGTCGCCGAATTGTTGATGTGGGTCGGGTTGGGGGCGCATTTGAATGCCAAACCGCCGACTTTGTCCGGGGGGCAGAAACAAAGCGTGGCGATCGCCCGCGCGGTGATTAACCGGCCGCAGATCCTGCTGGCCGACGAACCGACGGGAAACATGGACGACAAATCCGCCGCGCGGCTGATGCGTTTGTTTATGGAGCTGAACCGGCGCGGCACGACGGTTGTGATCGCAACACATAACGAAGGACTGATCCGGACTTTTCCTTATCCGCGCATGCATTTGACAAACGGTCGGCTGACGGTTTATCCGGTCGGTTATTCGCCGGATCAGGCTTATTTAAGAACGGAGGCGCCGCGTGTTTAGACGTACCAGCGATCTGCCGTTTGCCAGCGATACGTCCGGGTGGTTTTTGCCGTGGATGGTCATGTTGATGGTGTTTTTTGCGGGTTTGACAACGGCGGGAACGCTGTCGTTAAACTCGATGCTGTCACGCTGGAGCCGGTCGATTTCCGGGTCTTTGACGGTTCAGGTGATTCCGATCGAGGAAAACGGACGGGTCAATAAGAAAAAAACGCAGCAGGAAACGCAGGAGGTTTTGGATATCCTGCGCAAAACGGCCGGGATCGCGTCGGCAAACGTTTTGACGGACAGCCAGATGAAAGATTTGCTGCGCCCGTGGTTGGGGGATACTTTTTTATTGGACGATCTGCCGATGCCGCATTTAATTGACGTGCGGCTGATTCCGGGGGCGGAAGTCGATCTGGATATGTTAAAAGCTTTATTAAATAAAAATACGCCGAACGCTTCGCTGGACGTGCACAAGTTATGGTTGGGCAAGTTGATCCGGCTGGTGCAGACGCTAGATTTGCTGGCTTCGGCTTTGCTGAGTCTGGTGATTGCCACGACGTCCGTTATTGTTATTTACGTTACGTGTTCTTCTTTGGCCGTTCATAAGCCGGTGATCGAGCTGCTGCATCAGACCGGCGCTCATGACGGCTATATTTCCAAACAGTATGCCAAAAGAACGGCGTTTCTGGCGTGTATCGGGGCGGCCGCGGGATTTTTGGGGGTGTTGCCGATTTTGTTTTTATTGTCTTCTCTTGCCGGCGATATTCAGGGCGGCCTGCTTTCGGAAGCCAGATTTGATACGGCGTCATGGATTTTATTATGTCTTGTCCCCGTTTTGGCGGTTGTTTTGTCAACGCTGACGGCTTATTGGACAGTGCAGAGAACTCTCAGGCGAATGTTATGATGCGCAAAAAAGTGCCGCCGGTCATATTCATCTTGTTTGCCGCTTGGACGGGCGGATTGTTTTGGTTCGCTTCTTTGGTCAACCGGGGGCCTGAAGACACGGGAACGACAACCGATGCGATTGTCGTTCTGACAGGAGGAACGGAACGTGTGGCCGCGGCGGTTGATTTGTTGAAACGGCAAAAGGCTGAAAAGTTGCTGATTTCCGGCGTGAATGAAAAAGTAGACTGGATTTTGCTGGCGCAAACGATTAATGAACTGCCCGAAGAATTGGGAGATAAAATTACTTTGGGACACGTGGCGTGCAATACGCGCGAAAACGCTTTGGAAAGCAAAGACTGGCTGAACCGGAACGGGTTTAAATCGCTGCGTTTGGTGACGGCGTCTTATCATATGCCGCGCAGTCTGTCCGAATTTAAAGACGTGATGCCCGACGCCGTTATCATTCCGCACCCGGTTTTCCCGCAGACCGTCAAACATGACGAATGGTGGAAATGGCCGGGAACGTTTGCTTTGATTACATCGGAATATATGAAATTCCTTGTTGTCGCCGTCAGCCATTTTTTTCCTTTTTCAACGACTTCTTTTAACATTGAAACGGCAGGTTCGAAATGAAACTGATCAGATCGCTTTTGTTTAATATCTATTATGTTTTGACAACGTTGTTTTTTTGCCTGACCGGGCTGCTGGCGGGAATACTGCCCCGGCAGGCGCGCAGCTTTAACGCCAGATTGTGGGGAAAGTCGCTGTTGTTCGGCCTGCGCTGGATCGTCGGAATTAAATGCGAAGTCCGGGGGCGGGAAAATCTGCCGGCCGACGGGCGGTATATTGTCGCGTCGAAACATCAATCGGCGCTGGAAACAATCGCTTTTCATGCCATACTGCCTTCTCCGGCCTATATTTTGAAAAAAGAGCTTTTGTATATTCCTTTGTTCGGCTGGAATCTGCTGCTGACGGGGTGCGTGGCGATTGACCGGTCTTCGGGGACGAAAGCAATGCGCTCTATTTTACAAGGCAGTGAGAAGAGATTAAAAGAAAACCGGCCGGTCATTATTTTCCCCGAAGGCACTCGGACGGCGCCGGGGGCGACGACACGTTATAATCCGGGCGTCGGGCTGTTGTATGAAAAATGCGGGGTTCCCGTTATTCCGACGGCGTTGAATTCCGGATATTTCTGGCGGAAAAAAGCTTTTTTAAAAAATCCAGGCACGATTATTGTCGAATTTTTGCCGGCGATGCCGCAAGGATTGGATAAACGCGAATTTATCGGCGAACTGCAAAACCGGATTGAAGACGCCTGTAAAAAAATAAAACCCGAATAAATAAAAAAGCTCCGGTTACGGAGCTTTTTTATTGTTAAACGGCTTGCGGTAATTTTTTGTCTTTCCGGCAGGCCGGCGACGATCGGAAGAAAAACTTTTCTTTGTTTTTTCTTCTTTCGGTTTTTCTTTTAAAGCGGCGGTTTCTTTTTGTTTCTGCTTTTTTAAAGCATGACGCTCATGCTTTATTTCGGAAATTCTTTGTTTGCGGGATTTCTTTTTGGCGACCGAAAAACCGAAAGTGCCGATCTTGCCGCCCAGAGCGTAATAACCGCCGTGGCAAAAAGCGATTAAACCGCTTTTTTCCGGTTGAAACAGGCCGTCTGCGTTTAAAAACTCATCATCGACGTTAACGGCGGCAATTTCAGCCAAAAACATATCGTGCGACCCCAGCGGCTTGATCTCGGTGACACG
>JBJFAY010000097.1:0-4141 GCA_051888155.1 Alphaproteobacteria bacterium | reverse complement strand
AACAACAGCGCCGGCACTCCCCATTTAATTTTTAAAAAAGTTTTTTTCTGCAGGAAAAACGCAGCCAGAATGATTAAGACGACAGAACCGCCAAAAACAATTATGCCAGCCTGAAGTTCTATCATGATTGCCAAAAACGCCGCCTGTATATACAACGGCAGAGCTAAAATTTTTTGCACAAGCCGCCGAGTTTTTTCATCAGCGAAAACTTTAACGGCTTTTTCGTCAAACAGGGATAAAACCAAAAACGGCAAAGAAACACCCGCGGCAAAAGCTAAAGAATACAATATAACCGAACGGGACAATAAAATATAAATGTCATAATACAGACTGATCATCGGCGTAATAAACAGCAGACAGCCGGTTATAAATCCGGTAATTAATCCGGCTTGTTCACGAACATTTTCCGTTTTGAATATAGAAAATACAGCGGGGAAACGGCGAGAAAATGAAATGACGGCGATATCGTCAAATATTTTTCCGGTCGACACGGCGAAAACGGAAAAAATAATCAGGAGGAAAAAATTGACCAGCGGAGACTGGAACTGTCTTCCCCAGAAAAACACTTCGGAAGGTAAAATATAAAACCAAACAAAACCGAAAATGAAAAAAGAAACACACCAAAAATAAAACATATTTCCCAAACCGTTATAAAACGAAACGGTTTTTTCCGGCGATTTTTTATCTGCAAGCGCCGCCTGATATCCTAGCATTAAAAAAGCAGTCAAGACAGGCGTTAAAAACAAAAATTTTATGCCTAAGAAAAAAGCCCATAAAAAATCCAGCAATGAAAAAGAAAAAACAGATAAGAACGGACGAAACAGAGACTGCTCCAATTTAACCCGCATCTTAAATTCGGACGCTCTGCCCGGATAGCCGATATCCATTGTCAATTCAGCTTCATCTTTCAGCTGATCCGGGGTTAAAAGGCGGCTTTTCAATATCATATTATCACCGTCCCAGTTGACAAAAGCTTCTGAAAAAACCAGCCCTTGTTCATTTTTAATCAGAATATTTGGCTTTTTATCACTGAACAGAGAGGTTTTTAAAATAACGAAAAGGTCAATCTCTCCGTTTTTTTCTTTCTTAAAAAAAACTTGTTTTAAATCAAGTCCCGATTTTTGCGCCGACGGTGATGAAGAAAACTGCTGCACTATTCTTGCACAGCTTGGAGCTTCTAATAGGGCTTTTTTCGTTTTATAGGTTATTATAGGAGTTGTTTGCTCGCTGCAAATATCGTTTTTACAAATATTTACCGTTACTGTCGCTTTCACATCACCGCTGTTTTGCAAATCTTTTAAATTAGCAAAAAACGGCAAATATACAATACCGTCATATCCAAAAGCCTTTTTGCCGTTCAGAACAAAAACTTTTTCAAAAGGATAACGGATCGGGTCGAATAAAAGATTTTCCGACCCTGTAAAATCAGTTTTAATGCCTGTAACGGCTTCGCCCGCCTTTTGAGTAATGATGCTGTATCCGTTATCAGGAAATAAAATAAACGACATTAACACTTTACCATTTTCTTCTTCTCTGTCTGCGCAGGAAGCCAGAAAAGCAGAAAAATTCGCGGCTGATACTGTTTCTGAAAAATAATCGTTTTTTTGAAAAGCCTTTAAATATTCATTTATGTCCCTTTTTCCAATAGAAAAATACTTTATGTTTTTCCATGTATCTGAATCGTCCATATCAATGATTAAATCTGTCCGCCCCGGATTTTTTTCCAAAATATTGAGATTTATTTCTTCCACCGAATCTTTAACAAGATGTTCAATATCCCTATAGCGTTTTCCCAATGCGGATAAACTTTGGATAAGTTTTGAGTTTTGACCTTCTCTAACATCTAACTTCAGCAATTCGTTTAAAATCTGACCGTCTGTCGCCCCGATTTCTTTATTTTTTTTGTAAAAATCAAAAACAAAATCCCGTTTTTCCTTATTGCTGAAACCATCAAATCTTTCCACTTCCCCGACAGTTATAGGTATCAGCTCTACTTGTTTTTCTTGTGCTGAACAGGGACAGGAAGCAATCAATAAAGCAAATAAAACTGAAAACACAAAAATATTTCGGCGCATTTTTTAATATCCTTTAATTTTTATGGCATATTTTCCAAAAAAGAATATCATAACCGGAAAGAAAATGACAGGGGATAAAGGAAATGAGCTTTTTTAACGGCCAGTGTCTGATTGCCATGCCGGGAATGCAAGACGATCGTTTTGATCATTCCGTTGTGTATGTTTGCGCCCATACTTCGGAAGGCGCAATGGGATTGACAATCAACAGACCTATCAAAGATTTACCTTTTTCCGCTTTGTTGTCTCAGCTGCATATTGATCAAACGCAGCAATTTGATCCTCCTTTGGTTTTAGCCGGCGGACCGGTTGACGTTATCCGCGGTTTTGTGCTGCATTCTCCCGAATACAGCAGTGATGCGACACTGGCTATGACGCCTTTGACTTCTTTGACCGTAACTACAGATATTATCCGAGATATCGCTAAAGGCGCCGGCCCTAAAAACTATTTAATTACTTTGGGATACGTCGGCTGGAGCGCCGGACAGCTGGAAAAAGAAATTAAAGAAAACGCCTGGCTGCCCGTTGATGCGTCAACGGATTTGTTATTTTTGCTTTCGCCGGATAAAAAGTGGGGATATGCTTTGAATAAATTGGGAATTGATCCCAGCCGTTTGTCAGCCGAACAAGGAAAAGCTTAAAGCGGATCGGCATAACCAAAATCAATCAGCATTTCGGATATACCCAAAGCGCCGACAAAACAATCGGCAAAATCAGAGTTCTCCGGATCGGGAAGACATTTGGCATTCAAGCCGTCAAAGCGTCTTTTCAACTGAAAAAAAGCGTCCCCTGCTTTACCGGAACGAAGCTTGACTTTTAAAGAAAATTCTCTGCCCGAAATATGAATTTTGTTTGCGCTGACGACAGATAAAACGCCTTGAATGGCATTTTCTTCCGGTACTTCAAGTCTTTCGTTTTCAAAAGACGCCAGAGCTTCCTGCCAGCCGAATTTTTCTTCAAACAGATATTGTTCCTGTTCTGAAATATCCGGTTTCGTAAACACGGAAACATCTGCATTTTTTTCCTGCGTACCGACGGGCTGTCCGGCATCAAGCTGTCCGGTCAGTTTTTTTAAAGGATTGCTTTTATCTCCGATCCGGTCTGAAATCGACTGCATTTCTTCGGAAAAGACTTTTTTCCGGTTTTCAACTAAAGCCTGCCATTTTTTTTGGATAAGCGGCGGAATTTCACGCGGAGAAACACCGCAAAAATAAAAGCCCCCCAGAATCAAGACGATTAATACGACAACATAATGCGGCCGTTTTAACAACCCGAAACTTAAACGGATAAAATCCTTTGTTAAACCGATAATACCGCTGATATATCCGGACAGAGTCATTTGTTATTCTTCAGGATTTCCGCCGTAACGATGGCACAGGTCTTCAACGGTTTCCGGCGTGATTTTCTGGAATAACGGCTGTTCCGGAACTTTGAAAGCGTACCCCGGCTTTAATTTCCGAAGTTCTTCGTTCAGATTATCGGACGGCCATGCCGTATCGTCCGGTTTCAGATTCAGCAATTCCAAAATCCGCCCTGCCGTTTCGGGAATAACCGGCGCGGATAAAACGGCGTATAAACGGATAACATTCAAAGCCAACCGTAAAATCATGGCGGCCGTTTCCTGATTTTCTTTTATCACCGTCCACGGCGCCGCCGCGGTCAAATAGTTGTTTCCTTCAACCCAAATGGCGCGCAGTTCAACCAAAGCCTTGCGAAATTCCAGTTCGGACAAATACTTTGTATAATCGGCAATTCTGTTTTGCAACGTTTGCGCGAATTCCGTTTCGACCGCCGTCCATTCGCCGCCGGCCGGCACTTCCGACCCGATTTTAGAAGCGGTCATTTTTAAAACACGATTGACAAAATTTCCCAGAACGTCATTCAAATCTTTATTGATCGTTGCGGCAAAAGAAGTGAACGTAAAACTGGAATCCGAGCTTTCCGGCGCATTGGCCATTAACCAGTAACGCCAGTAATCCGGCTGGAATTCATCTAAAGCCTGATTGGTAAAAATACCGCGTTTTTGCGACGTTGAAAATTTTCCGCCGTAGAACGTCAACCAGTTAAAT
>JBJFAY010000096.1:0-18417 GCA_051888155.1 Alphaproteobacteria bacterium | reverse complement strand
ATGGCGTTTTGCAGCCGATATGTTCTGTTATCCAGCTGATCCGTTGACGACGAACAGGCGGATAAAAGGCAGGCCGTTAAAAAAGCGAATAATTTTTTCATAGCGGTTCTCCGGTAAAATTAAGCCGTTTGATATTATTGATGTTTTCGGGGTAAAATGCAAGCCGAAAGCCTGTCTTTAACGAAAAGGAGGTATATGTTTAAATCCTTTCGAAGATATGGGCTTTTTAAAAAAACGGAATATGATATGCTGATTAAAGATATCTGTTTAAAAAGGAAATGCCATGTCAGAATTTCATGAAATCAAGCCCGACAAGTTTATTCAAAGCCCGTTTCACCTGATCGGCAAAGTCTGGCAGCTGATTGCGGCCGAAAAAGACGGAAAAGTCAACGCGATGACCGCGTCTTGGGGCGGACTGGGCGTTATGTGGGGCAAAAACGCGGCTTATATCGTTATCCGCCCGCAGCGGTATACAAAAGAATTTGTCGATACGGCGGAAACGTTTTCTTTATCTTTTTTCGGGGATTGTTACAGGGATATGCTGACCTATATGGGAACGGTTTCCGGACGCAGCGAAGATAAAATTGCCGAAACGGGGCTGACCGTTTTGCATGACGGCAAAACGCCTTATTTCGCCGAAGCGACGGCCGTCATGATTTGTAAAAAAATGTATGCGCAGGAAATGCTGCCGCAGTGTTTTATTGATACGGCCGCCCGTGAAAAGTGGTATCCGGAACAGGATTTCCATACGCTTTATATCGCTGAAGTGGAAAAAATTTTATTAAAGGCCGAGGAATGATTTTTTATTTTTCAGGAACGGGAAATTCGCGCTGGGCGGCTGAAGAGCTGGCCCGGTTGTTAAAAGACAAAGCCGTTTTTATTCCCAAAGCCAAAACGGAATATAAGCTGGCGGCTGATGAAAAAATCGGATTTGTTTTTCCGATTTATGCCTGGTCGGCGCCAAAATGCGTTTTTGATTTTATCCGGCGCGTAAAATTTGAAAGGTATGACGGAAATTTTGTTTATTTCGTCTGCACCTGTCATACGCAGACCGGTATGATCGACCGGATTATGCAAAAAGCGTTAAAAGAACGGGAAATAAGCTGCGACGCGGGGTTTTCGCTGAAAATGCCGAATAATTATCTGCTGGCGCCGTTTGTGCGCGCGGATCGTGAAAAAAAGAAATTTCAGCTGATTGCGCAGGCGCAGGTGCATTTAGGATTAATAGCCGATTCTTTGAAAAAAGATAAAAAGACGTTTCGTCTGACACGCGGGTTCGGAGCGCCGGTGTTGTCCAAAATCGGCCGGCCGCTGTTTGAAAAGTTTATGACGGTAAAAGGATTTTATGCGACGGACGCTTGCGACAGGTGCGGTATATGCGCAAAAGTTTGTCCCGTCGGCAATATTACTGTTTCTCAAAAACCGGTCTGGGGCAGTCGATGTGAAATGTGCCAGGCCTGTCTGAATTACTGTCCCCGTCAGGCAATACAATACGGACACTGTACGAAAAACAAAAAGCGGTATGTTTTTTCCAAAGATTTATTAAACGGCGGCTAGCGTCCTCCGCCGCCTCCGCCGCCAAAGCCGCCGCCCGAAAATCCGCCGCCGCCCGAACCGGACGAAGACGGCCGGGCGCAAGTCGCCGCAACAGCCGATTGCAGGCCGTTAAAACGGATAGCGGAAAAAGTATGTCCCGAATACCATTCCGGCCGGTAATTCATGACGTCGGTAATCCGGCGCATTTTTTCGTCCCATTCTTTTTCCAGTCCCAGTAGTACGGCATAGGGAAGCAACTTTTCCATTTTATCGAAATTAACTTCGGCGGGCAGATCGGTTTGAACGGCTTTTAAAAACATTTTAATGCCGTCCACATGAGCAATGACGCGCATTCCTTCACGTGTCGGCCGGATAATCAGGTGGGAGTAAACCAAAGCGGCTATACAGCCCGCTACATAAAACAGAAGAATGTGCAGAGTTTCCGGACTGGAAATCATCGGCAGGCAGAATAAAGAAAAATGCAGGCTGATCAACAGTAAAGTCAAAAACGGGGAAAAGCGGAAAACGCCAGTGGCAATCATTTTTGTAATATCTTTGCCCGCAGGAACCAAAAACAGCAGATAAAAAGCCATCATACCGGCCATCGGCAGATTGCCGACCAGATAGCACTGATAAGCCGTCAAGCCCACCAGCAGCAGCAAAGCGCCGACCGTGAACCTTTTATTGGCCGTAAAATATTTTTCTCCGGTTTTGTTTTTCAGAAAAGTCTGAAAAGCCGTTAAAAACGCTTCCATTTTTGGAGTATATGTTTTTGAAATCGTCAGGGGAAAAGACAAATGATGTTCAAAAAATTTTTCTTCGCCGTTTTTGCCGTCGCGTAGCCGCGCGATATGAAAAGACGCATTTTCCCTGATTTTTAAAAAACCGGCGGCACACCCCTGAATCAAGGCCGCGGCCAGACACCCGTTTTTATCTTTGCCATAGGAATAAATCCAACCCGCCTGCGCCGGCGTTAAATCGGACAGACCGTTAAAGCGGGGCATGACGGCGTCTTTTTCAGGATCCTGACCGAACAAAAACCATGTGCAGAACAAATAAGCCAGAAAAATAACCGAAGAAAAACGAAACGCCTTTGATAACGGGATCTTGTCATAAAAAGGCAGGACGGGCATACTGACAATTCCTTTGTCAAAACCGACGGCGACAGTCAGTCCTTCTGCCGGTTTCAGTGGTCTTCCCGCCGAAAAAATGCCGTTTGAAAAAGCGCCCGTTTCTTTTGATCCGCGTTTTCCGATATAAACGGAACGCCGCCGCGCCGGCGCATTGTCCGGCAAAATGACGCGGGCTGTGGCGGAACGTATGGGAAAAGCCCATTTGTCACCGGTAACGTTCCAGTAAAGTTCGTCGTAGTCGTCAAAACCTAAAATAACGTTTGACGCCCGGTAAATGATTTCAAACGTATATACGCCGTTGTGGGGCAGCAATTTATCCGTTCCGGTATTGATTGTAAAATACCGGTCTTTGTTTTCGGTAAAGTACGGCTCCGGCTGATTGTCGCGGCGGACGGACAAAACCGTGTAATCTACTCCTTTTGTCCGGGGCAGGCTGCGGTAAATGCCGCGTTTGATATTTATCCCTTCGCGTTTAACGGTAATGCGTTCTCTGACAGTAACGGAAGCGTCGGGTTGAACCTGAATTACTGTGTCATAGTTTAAAATTTCTTCTGCGGCAAAAGCGGAGTTGACAACGCAGAAAATCAAAAAGAACAGAAATTTTTTCATTTAAAAGGCTACTTTTATATTTTCTTTGGCTGCGTCGTCAATATCGAAAAATTCTTTTTTGGCAAACCCGAACTGCCGCGCAATCAGATTTGAAGGAAACGAATCAACGGCCGTATTATAGTTGCGCACCGTCGCGTTATAATAACGGCGGGCGTTTTGCAGATCGTCTTCAACCGTATTTAAAGAATTTTGCAATTCGATAAAATTATTGCTGGCTTTTAAATCCGGATATCCTTCGCTTAAAGCAAACAAAGATTTCAGGCTTTGCGTCAAGTCGTTTTCAGCGGCGGCCTTTTGCGCCGGAGAAGCCGCGTTGATCGCAGCGCTGCGTTTTTCGACAATTTGTTCCAAAGTTTTTTGTTCATAGCCCGCGTATCCTTTAACGCATTCCACTAAATTGGGAATCAGGTCGTAACGGCGTTTTAACTGGACGGAAATACCGCTCCAACCTTCTTCGCATTGATTTTGCATGCGGACAAAACGATTGTAAAGAAAAACAAAATAAAGAGGAATCAGGATAATTAAAAAAAACGCTGCGGACATGGCGGTCATTCCCATATAAAAAAACTGTAAAAAGTGTAGCATCTTATGAAAACGCGAAAAAGAAAAAACGGATTTTTATAAAAAAAAGATCCCCTTCTCGCAAAGGGGACCTTTTCCGTTCCAAGGAGAACTTATTTCTTGATCGCGGCCAGATATTTGGCGGGGAATGCGGCATAGAAAGCCGCAGCCTTGACCAGATGGTCTACCGGGCACTGATCTTCAACCGTATGGGCATAGATTTCGTTTGCCGGACCAAAGCCGATTGTCGGAATCTTGTGCAGTCCCATGGTGGCGATGCCGTTTGTCGAAAACGTCCACTTGTCCACTTTCGGCGTCGGGCCGACAGTGTCTTTGTACGCTTCAACCGCGGCGACACACCCCGGGTGATCTTCTTCCAGAACCCATGTCGGATAGTATTTCTTAAAGTCAGGCACATAACCCGTGTAAGACGGCGTCGTATATGTCAAAACTTCGACGTCGGCGTCTTTGCCGACTTCAAATCCGGCGCGTTTAACGGCGTCTTTGACTTCATTGACGGCGATTTCTTCGGTTTCGCCCGCTGTCAGACGGCGGTCCAGATGAATATAGGCTTCATCGGGAACGGCGCACAAAGACGGCGTTTTGCAGTCAATGTAAGAAATCGTAACCGTGCCTTTGCCCAGGAACGGGTCAACATGCAGACGGTCGTTCAATTTTTCGATTTCGTTGGCGATTTTGGCCATCATGTAAACGGCGTTTTTGCCGCGTTCCGGCGCAGAACCGTGGCAGGAAACACCGTGCGTGCGCACGCAGATTTCCATACGGCCGCGGTGTCCGCGGTAAATGTTCAGGTTGGTCGGTTCCGTAATGACAACGATTTCGGGCGCGGGATCCAGAACTTTTTCTTTCATGATCACGTCCCAGCAAAGTCCGTCGCAGTCTTCTTCCTGAACCGTGCCGGTGACCCACAGCGTATAGTCGTCTTCCAATCCCAGATCTTTGATGATTTTGCCGGCGTAAACCATGGAAGCCATACCGCCTTCCTGGTCAGAAGCGCCGCGGCCGTAAATCACGCCGTTTTCCAGCTTGCCTTTATAGGGATCGCAAGCCCACAGTTTCGGATCCGCAATGCCGACCGTGTCAATATGAGCGTCCATGGCGATGACATGCTTGCCGTGTCCGATACGGCCCAGAATGTTGCCCATTTTGTCAATGCGGACTTCGTCAAAGCCGACTTTTTCCATTTCCTGTTTAATGCGCAGGATTACGTCTTTTTCCTGACAGGATTCAGACGGAATGGCAACCATATCGCGCAAGAACTTTGTCATGTCGTCGCGATATTTTTCGGCGGCCTGAATGATTTTTGTATCCATTGGATTTTGATCCTTTCGTTAAATTCCAAAAAAGAAAAAAAGGGGAACCTCCGGTTAAACCGAAGGCTCCGGCCTTAAAAAATTAGAAATTGATGCGCTGAACGGCGCGTTCTTTCATCGCTTCCAGAACGGCGGCCACGTCTTTAAAGCGGCGGTTCATAATCATGGACGCAATGATATAGGGCTTCCAGCCGGCTTCATGGTACGTATCCAGACGATAACGGTCGAACACGGAAGAGGCGACTTCGCCTTCCTTGCAGGAAACGCCGGTAATATCAGCCGGCAGGCAGTGCATGTACAATGCTTTCCCGCCCTTTGTCAGCTTCATTTTTTCTTCGGTGCATTCCCAGTTTTTGAATTTGGCGTTGTTGGCCAGACATTCTTTTTCCAAAGCCTTCAGGCCGTCCATGTCTTTGGCCTTCAGCAATTCGGTGCGGCGGCCCATGACGGCGTACGGCGCCCAGGATTTCGGATAAACGATATCGGCGTCTTTGAACGCTTCTTCCATGGAATGAACGATTTCGAACTTCGTTCCGTTGGCTTTCGCCTGTTTGGCGGCAATCTGTTCAACTTCCGGAATCAGGTTGTATCCTTCCGGATAAGCCAGAGAAACGTCCATACCGAAACGGGTCATCAGACCGATAATGCCCTGCGGAACGGACAGCGGCTTGCCGTAAGACGGGGAATAAGCCCACGTCATGGCCAGCTTTTTGCCCTTCAGATTTTCCAGTCCGCCGAAATGTTCTTTCAGCCATGCCAGATCGGCCATGGACTGCGTCGGGTGGTCAATGTCGCACTGCAGGTTGATCATTGCCGGACGGTTGGGCAGAACGCCTTCTTTGTATCCCATATCCAGCGCTTCGGCGACTTCGACCTGATAGGTGTGGCCGGCGCCCAGATACATATCGTCGCGGATACCGATGACTTCGGCGCAGAAAGAAATCATGTTGGCCGTTTCCTGAACCGTTTCACCGTGAGCAATCTGCGATTTCGTTTCGTCCAGATCCTGCATGCCCAGTCCCAAAAGGTTGCACGCCGAAGTGAAAGAAAAGCGCGTGCGCGTTGAATTGTCGCGGAAAATGGAAATGCCCAGACCCGTTTCAAAAACTTTTGAAGAAATGTTTTTATCGCGGAACAGTTTTAAAATCTCGGCGACGGCCAGAACACGTTTCAGTTCGTCTTCGCTTTGTTCCCAGGTCAGCAGGAAATCTTTTTTATCCAGATCGGATTTATAGCTTTTGATTTCCTTGATCAGTTCTTCGTAATGCTTGCAGCAGCATTCCGCCTTTGTGGAACAGGTTTTTTTTGTTTCACAGGTTTTGGCGGCAGATTTTTTGCAGCATTTCTTCTTTGTTTCAGCCATGATGACTCCTACTCAGTAATTAAAATAAACGATCAACGATTTATCTTCGTTTGACAAACAGTCTAAAGGCGTTCGTATCGAAGTCAACAGCATTATGTGAAAAAGTATGAAAAAAAAGGCTTGCAAAATAACGAATTTTTTGAGTCTATGAAAAATCGCGGAGATTTAAACGGGGACGGAAAAATGATTTTAATCGACGATTCTTTAAAAGCGTTGCTGCCGCGCGCGGCTTTGGGCGTGTTGTCATGCGCGGCTGACGTGGCGGAAAGCGGCGCCGATCAGCTGACGGAATTCGACAAACTGACGGAAGCTTTGGAAACAAAGTATCCGGATTTGCCTTTTGTGGCGCAAAATCCGCATATTGCCGCGACGCGCGAAGCTTATAAAACTTTGGGAAAGGATCCGTCGAAATACCGCAATTCGGCCGAAGCGATGCTGCGCCGAATCGCCAAGAAAAACGGGCTGTACCGGGTGAATAACGCCGTTGACATTAATAACATGATTTCGGTGGAATCGGGGTATTCTCTGGGATCGTACGATCTGGCGGCCGTTAAAGGGCAAATCGTTTGGAAAAGAACGCCCGACGGTGAAAAGTATCGGGGAATCGGCAAAGACGTTTTGAATATTGAACACCTGCCGGCTCTGTATGACGATGAAGGCGTTTTCGGCAATCCGACCAGCGACAGTCGCAGAACGATGATTAATCCCGGACAGGGCAGGCGGCTGCTGTATGTGATTTACGTTTTCGACGGGGCCGAAGAACTGCCCGTCTGGCTGGATAAAACGGAAGCGCTGCTGGTAAAGTTTGCCAATGCCCGCGATGTTGAAAAACGGGTTGTTTCTGTGTAGAAAAAAGAATCGCCGCTTTTGGCTTTTTTATTGTTGCAGAATATGAATTAAATCGGACGGGTATGAGGAAGACAAGACGGCCGGGATCAATATTTCTGTTTTCTGTCCTGTCAACAAAGACAATGCCTGCAATGTCGGTCCGCCGTTATTTGCGGCTTCCAAATGCAAAGTGTCAAAGTTTTTTGTAATAAATATTTTAAGTTTATTTTCAGGACGGTTTTCTTCCCCCGTTTTAACCATGTCTACGAAAAACTGATTCGGCGTATAAGCCCAAATTGTTTCGTTTGAAGCGTCAGTCGTAAATCCCGTCGTTCCCGTGATCAGCGCTATTGCGAATACGCCGTCCAGCAAAGCTCCGGCGCTGAAAGTCGTATTCAGCATGAGAGTTTGATTGTTATAGTTTTCTTTTTTGGCTGTCAGCATAACGGGATTGCCGGTTCTTTCCAATTTTGCTGTTAACGGTGTTTTTCCTAACAGCCGGCCATTATGGTAAATTTCAACTTCAGAGGGCGAACTGTCGATTAAAATTGTCTGTTCCTGACCGCTGAATAAAGTGCCGCAGGCGGATAACGCAAATAAAACAGGAAATAAAAACAGCTTTTTCATATTGATCTCCTCTGAATATGACAAGGTCTGAAACTATATCAAGATTATAACGGAAGCTGCAATGACAAACTTTTAATTGACCGAAAACAGCTTTGTTTACCCCGGGAACAAAATATCCTCTTTGTATGAAAACGCTATTTTAAAAAGACAAATCCATAAACAGCAAAGAGGATACGATGACAGTATACGGGTACATCAGGGTCAGCACGGACAGGCAGACGACGGAAAATCAACGTTTTGAAATCGAACGCTATTTAGGAAACAAGAACCTTGCCGCAGACGTATGGATCAACGAAACGATCAGCGGGACGGTCGGCTATTCGAAACGCAAAATCGGGCGGATATTAAAGCGGCTGAAAAAAAACGACATATTAATTTGTTCCGAACTGTCGCGTTTAGGCAGAAATACGCTTGATATTTTAACGATGTTAAATTTTTGCATGAACGCGCAAATACAAGTGTGGACGGTTAAAGAAAACTATCGTTTGGGATCCGATATTCAATCGCAGCTGCTGGCGTGTGTGTTTTCCATGATAGCGCAGATGGAGCGGACGCTGATCAGCCAGAGGACGAAAGAAGCGCTGCAACGGCGTAAAGCGGAAGGTAAAAAATTAGGCAGGCCTGCCGGAGGCAAAAATAAACGTCATGTTTTAGACGGTAAAAAAAACAAAATTATGGAAGATTTATCAAAAGGGTTTTCCGTTATACAGACTGCGAAAAAATACGGAATCAGCAAAAATTCAGTTTACAGGTTCCTGTCCCAAAATAACGGTCATTAAATTGAAACATACACGATTTTTTATTGAAGTCAATCTTTATTATATTTTCCGGTTTGCGAGATTTTCCCAATTTAACGACGGTTAAGTTGGGAAACGATGAGTTATTCTTTGATTGAATGCGCCGGGAACAGAAAAACAGAAACGAAACAGCGTTCTGTTATGCAGAGCTTTTCGCAGGTTTATGTTTTGCCCGCTGGCAATCGGCCGAATGGCCGGTTTCCAGAAATCGGAAAAGTGTGCCGGGACTATTTCTCGGGAGACGTCGGGAGATGATATACGCTGGCGTACATACCTATGCGAATGAGGCCGTTTTAGAACGCCAGAAGTCAATCATTACCGCTTATGCGGCTGAAAACGCGCTGCGGATAGAGGAATGGCTGGAGTTCGGGGAAGCGGAACGCCGCAAAGAACTGAACAGACCCGAAAAAGGCGATATATTGCTGACGGCAAAACTGTTCCGTCTGGGTAAAGATGTGCGCGAAATCATGAATGCCCTGCAAGAACTGTTGGAACGCGGCGTTGTCGTTTGTTCTTGCGAGGACGGTCTTTGCCTTGACAACGAAAAGAGCGCATTGGACATGCCGGACTGTTTCAAGCTGGCCGGCGAAGTTGCTCGCGACGTCCGGGCACGCTTAACGCGCGAAGCTTTGGAAATGCGCAGACGGGCGGGTAAAAAACTTGGACGTCCGGCGGGATCCGCGAATAAAAGCTATAAACTGGACGAGTACGCGCATGAGTTGCGCGGCTTGCTGCGCAAAGGAGATTCCATAAGCGGAATTTCACGCAGACTTGACGTTGATATCAACACTCTTCGCCGTTACCTGAAACTTCACCCCGAACTGAAACCGGAAAAAACGAAATGAACATATTTGCGCAAAAACAGGCGGATAAAAGTTCGGACGATATTAACCCGATAATAGCTCAAACATATGTCAGGCTGTTCGGTTTTTTTCCTGTTTTAAAAATCGAAATAAGAAAAAGGCACAAGACCTTTTTTCTTTTTTACGTTCTGCCGGTATTTAAAAGCAAAAATAAAGCGGAAGGGGATTTTTAATGCCTAAAATCTCCGTTATTATACCGGTTTATAATGCTGAAAAGTATATAAAAAGGTGTTTAAACGCTTTAACTTCTCAAACATTATCAGATATTGAACTGATATTTGTCGACGATCAATCATCAGATGACTCTGTGCAAATAATACAGAGTTATGCAAATCGAGATAATAGAATAAAACTGTTTTGCCTTTCCGGTAAAATGGGCGCCGGCGGAGCCAGAAATGTCGGTTTGGAAAAAGCCTGCGGTGAATATATAGGCTTTTGCGATGCCGATGATGTTGTTGAACCGCAAATGTTTCAGGAAATGTATGAGCAGGCCGTTTTTTATGATGCGGACATAACTGCCTGCGGTATTAATACGTATTATGAAGATTGCTTAATTTCAAAAGATGTTCCGTCTAAAACTGATTGTTATACAAGTGAAAAAATTTTCCGGCATCTGAAATACGGTTCCGTGTGGAATAAAATATTCAAGCAGGACTTGGCAAAATCAATTCGCTTTTCAGAAAACCGCTTTTGTGAAGACAGCGTTTATACCTTAAAGCTGCTTTGTAAATGCAGGAAATTTCTGGTCATTAATCAAGCGTATTATAATTATTTTATAAATATCGGTTCTTCAACAAATAATCGAAGAAATACAGAAAAATGGGAAGATGATAAATGCTTTAGTTTGTTTGATCTTTACAATTACTGTATTGAAAACAGTGTTGGAAACGCTTATCTGAAAGGAATTCTTTCTTATTGTCAAAAAAATTTTGATTTAAATTATAACAATAAATCGCTGAGAAAGAATTTTTTTAAGCTCTGCAAATCATATGATTTGAGAAAAACTTTATTCAAAGAATACGCCGTAACAAACAGAATACTGTTTATCATTAAAGCGTATTTTCTTTTTCCGATCTATGTCGCCAAGATTTATCAGTTGTTGAAAAGGGCGTATAAATGAAAATTACCCTTTATAAACGCAACAGTTTGATTGATTCTTCCGGCGGAGCGGAAAAAGTCATGTGTTCCATGGCCAATCATTTTGCCGAAGCCGGAAACGATGTTTTATTTTTAACGCGCGATACACGTGACGGAGAGCCGTTTTGGCCTTTAGAAAAAAAGGTCGTTTTGTGCAAACTGAATATTCGTTTCCCGAAAATCCGGCGTTTGTTCGGGAAGATCCTTGAGGCTGCTGGACTGATTGGCCGCGCATCATATTTCGATAGAGATTTGTATGTCTCTCAAAAGATTAATGAACAGCTGAAACTGGTCAATCCCGATATTATCATCGCAACTTCAATCGTTGATGCAAAAGAAATCCTTTACAGACATCTTCCAACCTGCCCGGTTATTGTGATGTTTCATTCTTATCCCGAGTATTTTTTTAAAAATAAGCGGAAAAATGAGCTGTATCGTTCTATTTTGCGCAAAGTTTCTGCCGTTCAGGTTCTGCAGTCTTCTTTTGCAGAAAGTATCCGGACATATTACGACGGCTTGATTGAAGTTATTGGAAATATTGTTGAGCCGGCCTGCTGTGACAAAAAAGAACGTTTAAAACGGATTATTTATTTGTCCCGGGTTGAACCGGATAAACAACAGCTGGCTCTGACAGAGGCATTCTGCAAAATTGCGGCTGATTTTCCCGATTGGACCGTAGATTTTTTCGGTGATATTACGCACCCGGAGTATATGCGGAAATGTCTGCAAACGGCAAAACAATACAATACGGAAGATCAAATTTTTTTCCATGGGATTACAAAAAATGTTTCGGCCGAGCTTCAAAAAGCTTCTTTATGTGTGTTCCCTTCAAAATATGAAGGTTTCGGTCTGGGCCTGACAGAGGCTATGGCTGCGGGATTGCCGGCAATCGGCTTTTCTTATGCGCCGGGGGTAAACGGTCTGGTTGTCGATAGTGAAAACGGGTTCTTGGTTTCAGATATTGATGAAATGGCCCAAAAGATGGCTTTACTGATGAAGACGGATATTCTGCGTGAACGAATGGGACAAAAAGCCGTGAAAAGCATGTCGCCGTATGCGCCGGAAATAATCTGGAAAAAGTGGGATTCTTTGGTCGAGAAAACAATAAACAAAGCAAAAATTTTTTCTCCGTTCCCGGGGGGAAAGGAACCGAAAAATGAAGCTTAACTCTTTTTATGAACGGGATATTCCGTCCATGTTCAAGGCGAAAGGCCTAAAAAACGGAAAAATGTTTCGGCATTCTTTCAAGATATTCCCGTTCTTCTTTTATGAGGTCGCATGACAATTTACGTATTTGACATGGACGGGACTTTAACGCCGGCGCGTCTGCCGATGACGGCGGAATTTGCGATCCGGTTTTACGAATGGCAAAAGACGCACAAGTCTTTCATCGCTACCGGTTCCGATTACATTAAAGTCGAAGAACAGCTGCCTTTAAGCGTCATTAACGGATTTACCGGCGTTTACTGTTCTATGGGCAACGTTTTAAAATCTCAGGGGAACATCATCTATCAAAAGGATTTTGAACCGTCCGCAAAACTAATCGCTTTATTGGAAAAATACCGCGCGGAAACGGCATATCCGGGCGTGCTGTACGATAACTATATCGAACGGCGCATCGGTATGGTGAACTTTTCCGTGCTGGGGCGGAATTGCCCGTACACGGAACGGGAACGCTATTGCGCTTGGGATAAAGTCGCGCATGAGCGGTTGAATATTCAAAAATCGCTGTTGGCCGAATTTCCCGATTTGGACATTGCCGTCGGCGGATCTATTTCCATGGACATCACTCCCAAAGGCTGCGGCAAAGGTCAGATCGCGTATCATTTGCGCAAAACGTATCCCGATGAGGAAATTATTTTCTTCGGCGATAAGACTTTTAAAGGCGGAAACGATTACGAACTGGCTGAAACGTTGGCAACGCTGCCTTTTACAAAAACCGTACAGGTTGACAATCCGGAATTTGTTTTAACGTATTTGGAGGAAAACTCGTAATGACTTGTTATTACATTGTATCAGGCGGTTTTGACCCGATTCACGAAGGCCATATCGGCATGATTAAAGCCGCGAAAGAAAAAAGCGACGGCGTGATTTTGCTTTTGAATTCGGACGAATGGCTGTGCCGTAAAAAAGGTAAAAACTTTATGAGTTTTCAAACACGCTTGGCGATTTGCGAAAATATCAAAGGCGTTGTGGATGCATTCGGTTTTGATGACGCAGACAATTCGGCTTGCGACGGTATTCGCAAAGCGCGCGCGAAATATCCCGAGGCGGAACTGGTTTTTGCGAACGGCGGCGACAGGACGAAAGACAATATACCCGAAACGGCGGCGGCAAACGAATGCCATGTTCGTTTGGAATTCGGCGTCGGCGGAGAAAATAAAGCGAATTCTTCTTCTTGGATTTTAAAAGATTGGAATCAGAAGTAATGCAGCCGCTTGTTTCGATAATTACAGTAACAAGAAATTTAATAGACGCGGGACGAAAAGATTTTTTCCGTCAATGCGTTGAATCCGTCCGCATGCAGGATTATCCGAACATTGAACACCTGATTATTGACGGCGCGTCAACGGACGGAACGGTTGAATTATTAAAAGAAATGAAACTGAATTACATTTCCGAACCGGATACGGGCGTTTATAATGCGTTCAACAAAGGAAGCAAAAAAGCGAGAGGGAAGTATATTGCTTTTTTAAACAGTGATGATTTCTATTCCCGAAAAGATTCTGTTTCTTTATCAGTCAATGCTTTGGAAAAAAGCGATGCCGATTTTTCTTATGCCGACTGTGACGTTATTGATCTGGAAAATAACAAATTATTTACCGCGCAGCCCCGTTGGGACGCTTGTTTTATTATACAGCCGATGTGTCATCAGACGATGTTTTCAAAAAAGGAAATGCTGGAAATATTAGGCGGCTTTAATGAAGCTTATCTCATTGCGGGTGATTTTGATTTAATAACACGTGCTTTGCTGCAAGGATTTCGCTCCGTCGGGATTCCACAAATCATTACAGCTTTCAGATCGGGCGGCATTTCATCGTCTTCCGTGGCGTTGGTAAGAGAATATATTCGTGTTATTGAGGCTAATTGCGGTGTTTCTCATAAACAAGCCGTCAGAGCTGTGAGATATAATTTTTTGCCGAAAAAAACACTATGTTCTCTGTTGGCAAAAACGGTTGATTTTCCCGATGTCGCCGGTGTGTACAAATATAATCGTAAGCATTTTTTTAAATACCTGCGGAAACAGTTTCTGACCTTTCGCATGCGCAAAAAAGGCAAGCGTTGTTTTCGTTTGCTGGGGATCACTTTTTATGATGAGGGTAAACTATGAAAAAAGCGTTTATTACGGGCATTACGGGACAAGACGGCTCTTACTTGGCGGAACTGTTGTTGGATAAAGGATATGAGGTTCACGGTTTAAAGCGTCGTTCCTCGTCATTTAATACGGGGCGCATTGAACATCTGCTGGATAACCCGATGTTCAAACTGCATGACGGCGATTTGGCTGACAGCACGAACCTGACGCGCCTTGTCAAAGAAATTCAGCCGGACGAAATCTACAACCTCGCCGCGCAAAGCCACGTCAAAGTGTCTTGGGACTGCCCCGAATTTACGGCGGAAACGGACGCCGTCGGCACGCTGCGTCTGTTGGAAGCGGTCAGGATCAACGGGCTGGAAAAGAAAACAAAATTTTATCAGGCTTCAACGTCCGAACTGTTCGGTTTGATTCAAGAACCGATACAATCGGAAAAAACGCCGTTTTATCCGCGTTCTCCGTACGGCGTGGCAAAGATGTATTCGTACTGGATTGTCGTGAACTACCGCGAAAGCTTCGGTATGTTCGCCTGTAACGGGATTCTGTTCAACCATGAAAGCCCGCGCCGCGGAGAAACGTTCGTCACGCGCAAAATTACCATGGCGGCGGCGCGCATTGCTTTGGGAACGCAGGAAAAGCTGTCTTTAGGCAATCTGAACGCCAAGCGCGACTGGGGACACGCCAAAGATTACGTCGAAGGAATGTGGCGCATTTTACAAAACGACGCGCCCGAAGATTTCGTTTTGGCAACGGGAACGACGACGTCCATTCGCGATTTTGTGACGATGACGTTCAAGGAACTGGGCATCGAAATCGAATGGCGCGGAGCGGGCGTTGACGAAAAAGGCGTCAACAAAGCGACGGGCAAAGTCGTCGTTGAGGTTGATCCGCAATTCTTCCGTCCTGCCGAAGTCGAGCTGTTATTGGGCGATTCGACCAAAGCCCGCACAAAGCTGGGTTGGAAACCGACTTACGACTTGGAGGCGTTGTGCAAGGAAATGGTGGCTTACGACCTTGATTTGGCAAAACGGGAAAAGCTGTTGAACGACAACGGGTTTAAGACCTGCACGCCGAGGAATGTATAGATGGGTGAGATGATTTCCTTTTTAGAACCCGATTTTTCGTTTAAAGACGAACGCGGTTTTCTGTTTCAACTGGTTAAAGACGGCTGGAAACAGGTCAACGTGTCCAAAACGGTCAAAGGGACTTTTCGCGGCGGCCACTACCATAAAACGACGCGGGAAGCTTTCTTTATTATCGAGGGGGCGTTGAAAGCCGTTCTTGAAAAAGGCGATGAAACGGAAACTCATTCTTTCAAGACAGGCGATTTTTTCGTCATTGAACCTTATGCGGTTCATTCATTTACGTTTACGGCAGATACGCTGATGGTCGCGCTTTACGACACCGGCGTTGAAAAAACCGACGGAACGCAAGACATTTTCAGGAAAGGTGAATAAATGTATCTGGTTGTCGGCGCAAACGGTTTTTTAGGCAGCTATTTGATCAAGAACATTCTTGAAATGACAAACGAGTCCGTCTTGGCGGCGGACTTGAATTGCCCGACTGAAATGCGCGAACGGGCTGAATGGGTGAAGTGCGACATAACGAGCGATGACGATATCGCGGCGTTAAATGCGAAAACGAAGAACGAGCCGGATTTGAAAATCTTTTATCTGCCCGTTTTTTTCAACGTCAATAAAAATCAGGCAAACGATAAGATCGCATGGAATGTGAATATCGTCAGTTATGCTCGTTTTCTTGATATGATGGAAAACGTCAAAGTTTTTTACAGTCTGTCTTCCGATATGTTGTTCAGCGTTGATCGTGACGAACCGTATAAGGAAACGGACGCGTTAAGTCCGATGAACGATTACGCTTTGCACAAAGCCGCCGAAGAACGAATGGCAATTGCCAAAGGATACAATATCGTGCGACTGCCCGTTATGATGGGACCGAGCCTGTCGTCAGTAAAAAAGCATTTTTTTGATGAGATCGTTTCCAATTTGAAAACCGATCAAAAAATGGAATTTTTCACGGATTCCTGGCGGTCGATGATTGATTTCGACACCGTGGCGAAAACGCTGATTGCTTTGACGCAAACGGCAGAAGCGCAAAAACATTCCGTTGTCAATGTCGCGGGCGATGAGAGCCTGTCAAAATACGATTTTGCTTTGCGTGTCGCAGACAAATACGGATTGGATAAATCGTTGGTTGTTCCCGTGTCTATGGACGACAACACAAAAATCTGGAAAGAAAAACGCCCGAAAAAAATCCTGTTGGACAATACATTATGCAAACGGATTTTGGGATTGAACGAATTAAAAATAAACATTTGAGGATTTGAACAATGGCGGAAAACATACCTGTTTTTATGGTAACAAACTGGGATATGGTCGGCTATACGGCGACAACGATGGCCAGTATTATGTGCAACACGAAACGCCGTGTCGATTTTTATATTATGGATTGCGGATTATCCGATTTCGACCGCAAACAGCTGTCAACCATGAAAGAGCGTTTCCCCTCTATTGATAAAATCGATTTTTATCAAGTCGATATGAAACGGTTCGAAGGATTAAACGTTTGGTATTACGGTATGCTGGACGCCTGGGCGATGTTGCTGTTTCCCGAAGCGTTTCCTGACGTCCATGGAAAAGTCATTCATGTAGAAAGCGATACTCTTGTCCTTGACGACATTGAAAAATTGTATAACGAAGATTTGGACGGATATGCGCTTGGCGCGGCTCCCGATATTGCGTTCGGCGCGTTATCGAAACTTTTTCCCTCTAAAGAACATTACTATTTCAATTTAGGTATGGCATTGATTGATTGCGACAAGTGGCGCGAAGACAAAACAACGGAAGAATGTTTGGCATTGGGAAGAAAATACGGCAAACAGTTTAACTGCCTGCATCAAGACGCGTTAAATATGTTCTACTATGATAATAGATATAAAAAACTTCCCAACAGATATAATCTCGGCGAACGAGAAAATTACGTAAAACGTATTCACGAGGATTTATCCGATGAATATTTTGCGGAAGAATGGAAACACCCTGTTGTTATCCATTTCTCACCCAATAAACCGTGGCGGACTCAACGTTCTTTTTACGATGGAAAGCGAGTAGTCAAATATTTTAACGAATGGTGGCTATATGTTTCCATGACCCCGTATTTTTATGGAGTGCTGAATACTTTTTTGGCAAAAAAAGTTGAAGATGAAATTAAAGGATTAAAGATAGGCGTTGACAATTACGGTAATTCGCTATTGGATACTTTGCCCGATGGTCATCCCTTCAAAGGAATTATGGGCGAAGGTGCAGTCCAACCCCAGAAAGAATCCGTTTGCTCCGTACGGTATTGCTTTTTTGGATTACCATTGATGAAAGTCAAAACGGATTCAAAAGGAAACAAGCATTTCAAGCTGTTTTTCTTCCTTCCGATTTTAAAAATCAAACACGATTCAAAGGGTGGAAAAACATACAAGCTGTTTTCGTTTCTGCCATTGTTCAAAATTAAATCAAAGTAAGGAAAAAAATATGCTTTACGATTATATCATCTTGGGTGCGGGCATTACCGGTTTGACGTTGATGAAAAAACTGCGTCAGAAAGGCGTTACAAATCTGCTGACTTTGGAAATGGAAAGCGAAGCCGGCGGATTGTGCCGCAGCTTTTACGTCGACGGACATTATGTCGACATCGGCGGACATTTCTTTCAAACAAAATTTCCCGATGTGGAGAAGTTTGTCTTCTCTTCTTTCCCGCGCGAAGAAATGTATAAAATCGATCCGCGCATTTCAAAAATAAGCATTGAGGGAATGGATATTGATTATCCGCTGGAATCCAATTTATGGCAGTTTCCGGTCGATAAGCAAATCGAATATCTGATTTCGGTCATTCGCAACGGCGAGGCTTTGGGCAAACCTGAACCGAAAAATTACGAAGAATGGATCCGCTGGAAACTGGGCGATAAAATTTGCGACGGCTACCTTATTCCTTATAATATCAAATTATGGGGGATTCAGCCGTTTGAAATGGATGTCGATTGGCTGTATAAAATCCCCAGAATCGAAGTTGCCGACGTGTTGCGTTATTCTTTGGAACGCAAACAGGACGTCGAAAAGTATCCCTGTCACAACCGTCCGTATTATCCGACCTCCGGCGGGTACGGCCGCGTGATGGAAGCGATTGCCAAAGACGAAAATCCGTTTATCAAATTCAATACCAAAGTGACAAAGCTTCGTTATGACGAAAACGAAAAAGTCTGGTACGTCAACGAAGCATTCAAAGCAAAAAATATCATCAACACGACG
>JBJFAY010000095.1:0-4305 GCA_051888155.1 Alphaproteobacteria bacterium | reverse complement strand
AACCGTTCCCTATAATCCGGAAAAGGACATTGCCAAGTATGCGGGCGAATCAGATTTTACGGAATTAAAAGCCGGTATGTTCGCCGTTTATTTTCCGCATGAAGCGCATCGTCCCTGTCTGGCTGTCAAAGAAGGCGAAAAAGTAACAAAAATTCTGGTTAAGATAAAATGCTGACACTTTCTCATCTGGCTGTTGCTTCCGGCAGCCTGTTTATTGTTGCCGTCGTTTTTCTGACGGTTGTTTTGAAAAAAAACGTCCGGTTGTCCCGGGAAAAGGAAGAATTGACCAAAGCTTCCGGCCAAACATTGTTTTTGCAGGATCAGCTGGAAGAGCTGAAAAAAGAAAATACCCGATTAAATAACGAAAATATGCGTTTGACCGCACAGGCGGCGTCATTGCAGACGCAGATGGACGACGAACGCCGGCATTTGAACGACAGAATTGAAGAGCTGAAAAACGCCAGAGCAGAGCTGTCCATGCAGTTTAAAACCGTTTCCGCCGACGTATTGAAAGAACAAAGCGTTGATTTTAAGAAAAACCAGCAGGAATCGTTGGGACAGATTTTAACGCCGTTAAAGGATCAGCTGGACGCTTTTAAAAAACGCATGGAAGAAATCAATCAGATTAACGCAAACGACAAAGGCAAAATGGACGAACAGCTGCGTCATCTTCTGGAAATGAATCAGACTTTGTCCGAAGACGCGCAAAACCTGACGAACGCGCTGAAAGGCAATACGAAACATCAGGGAGACTGGGGCGAAACGCAGCTGGAACGTGTTTTTGAAGTCGCCGGATTTGAAAAAGGGATAAACTATACGACGCAAGCCAATTTCAAAGACGACGAAGGCAATAACAAACGCCCTGATTTTATTGTCAACCTGCCGGATAACCGCCGTCTGATCGTTGACTGCAAAGTATCGCTGAACGCTTATATGCGCTATATCAAAGCCGAAACGCCTGATGAAAAGAAAAAATATCTGGCCGAACATGTGCAGGCTCTGCGCAATCATATTAAAGGATTGTCTTCTAAAAATTATCAGACGATCGTTAAGGAAATGGATCTGGATTACGTGTTTATGTTTATTCCGATTGAACACGCCTATATCGAAGCGTTAAGCGCCGATCCGGAAATTTACGAAGCGGCATACCAAAATAATATCGCGGTGACGACGGCGTCGTCTTTGCTGCCGGTTCTGCGCACGATCGAAAATATGTGGCGAATTGAAAAACAGAATAAAAACGTGCAGAAAATTGCTGAAATCGGCGGAAAACTGCATGATAAACTGGTCGGGTTCGTCAAAGACATGCAGGCGATCGACAAGGCTTTGCTTAACGCTAAAAGCAGCTATGACGATGCGTTTAAAAAACTCTCTGAAGGAAAAGGCAACGCAATCGGCTGGGCTGAAAAATTAAAAATACAGGGCGCCAAAGTCACCAAAGAATTTCCGATTGATTCCGACGAAACCGAATTGCTGCAGATCGAAGATTAGAAAAGGATAGAAAATGATAGATTTTAGTAGATGGATTCCTCAAACGATTCTTAAAAAGTTTGAGTTTTACAATTATAATCATGCGATTGAGATTTTATCCCAATCGTTTCCTCAAGAATTCTCGGAATTTTTAGATTCATTAGATCATTTAAAAATCAGTTTGACTGATATTGCTGTAATGGGAGGAAATGAATCTCCGATTCCTCCTAAATTTTCAATTCTTTTGGAACCTGCTGGATGGAAAGAAATCCGTATTTCAGGTGATTTACTTGTTAAAGTTTATCCTAGAAAAGGAGGACGCAAAGGAATTTTTTCATCACAACATTCTGAAGAAAAAATTTTGAAAAATTATATAGATGGTCATAATATTGATTTTGTAAAAAATCGCGTAGCTCTTGATGTTGAGTGGAATAGTAAAGATCAGACTTTTGACAGAGATTTATTTGCGATGCGAACATATTATGAATGTGATATAATCAGTATTGGGATTATAGTTACACGTTCTGAAAAACTTAATGAAATTTTTAAAATGTTAGGGATTTCTGCAAAATATGGAGCCAGTACAACTTGGATGGGGAAATTATTACCTCGGCTGGATTCCAGAAGACATGGCGGTTGTCCCATTCTTGCCGTTGGAATTACGCCTCAGTGTATTCAGGAGTGAGAAAAATGGATTGTATCTCTTATTCGGAAACGGGAATAGATTTAATTCGTTCGTGTGCTGGACGGACTTTTAAAACAATAGTAGCGGATCCGCCATGGCAGTTTCAAAACAGGACAGGAAAAATAGCGCCTGAGCATAAACGTTTAAATCGTTATGAGACGATGAAACTGGAAGATATAAAGGCTTTGCCGGTATCTCGTATTGCAGATGCTAAATCTCATTTGTATTTATGGGTGCCTAACGCTTTGTTGCCTGAAGGGTTGCAAGTAATGACTGCTTGGGGGTTTGAATATAAAGCAAATATTGTATGGGAAAAAGTCAGAAAAGACGGAATGCCTGACGGGCGGGGTGTTGGATTCTATTTTAGGAATGTAACGGAATTATTATTATTTGGGGTTCGAGGTAATTCAAATCGCACGCTTGCTCCTGCAAGAAGTCAAGTAAACCTAATCAGAACAATTAAAAGGGAACATTCTAGAAAACCTGATGAAATATTTCCAATTATAGAAGCATGCAGTCCAGGGCCTTACCTGGAAATGTTTGCCAGAGGAAACAGAAAAGGGTGGACCCTTTGGGGAAATCAGGCAAATGAAGATTATATCCCAGATTGGGATACTTATGCTAATCATTCTGTTTCATTAAAATAGCTCTTTTTGAAAACGGGCAGCCGCAGTAATCCTGCGCATACATCTGCGTTTCTTTTACCAAACGCTGGCGCAGCTGCTCCAATCCGCCTTTGCGCCAGTTTGTAAAATCGTACGGCATGTTTGTTTCCTGTGAAGCCTGCCGGGCGGCGGCGTTGACCTGATCCATATCTTTGTATCGGGATATGCCTAAAACGGACGTGACAAGATCAAAGCCGTTTTCTTTGGCGTATTGCATCGCCCGTTTCAGGCGCAGGTGAAAACAAACGGAACAGCGTTTGCCTCGTTCCGGTTCGTTCTCCAATCCTTTGACGGCCTCAAACCAGTTGCCGGGATCGTATTCCAAAGAAATAAAAGGAACATTCCGGGATAAACAGAACCGTTCGTTTTCTTCACGCCTTTTTTCGTATTCTGCGGCAGGAGAAATATTCGGATTATAAAACAAGACGGCGAAATCAACATTTTCTTTCGCCAGTTTGTCAATAACGCCGCAGGAACAGGGAGCGCAGCAGGATAGTAAAAGCAGTTTCGGCATTAATAATATTCTCCGTCCGGAATAAAAGAACAGATCCGTTCGGGGCTGCTTCCGTTTACGATTTTATACAAGTCCTTCGGGATACTCTGCCATGAATATTTCACTTCATAGAGTGTTTTTTTCGGATCGTTCAGTTTATATTCTTTTGTCGTCAACAAATAATTCTGATCGCCGATTTGAACGATTTGCTGGCTTTCATCTTCCGGCGTTTCGATTAAAACGGCGCTTGTTTGTTGTTCCGGCGAATAAACGGCCAGACGCGAGTATCCCCGATAATGCAAAATATCGTCTTTGCCGTTATTGTCGTAATCGGCAAAGAAACCGGTTCTGTCACGGAAATCATACATTTTTTCATCAATGCATGCTTGATTGTCCGGCGGGCATTCCGACGCAAAAAAGTTTTTTAGCTGTGCCGCGCTTAATTTTTGGGACAGTGGTTTTTCGGGATAGACTTCGTATTCCTTGCGCGCGATGCGGCGGCATAAAGGCATATTTTCTTTGGCCGCGTCAATATGATAAACGGTCATGTCTTTATTCAGCATGCAAACCGGCAGAAAAGCATAAACGGCCGGATCAAATTCAAAAATCTTTTGTTCTTCTTCTCCGCCGGAAAGCGCCAGGAAAATACGGTTTTTATATTCAAAAAATCCGGCCGGAAAAGAATAATCAGGTAAGAAACGTTCTGACAGGCGGTTGTCGTTTTGTTCCGCGCCGTTAAGAGATATAAAGTAAAAAGGCTGTTCATCTATCATGCGTTTTGCATTAATTTCGAACGTATAGGCTGTTGAATCCGGCGCGGTATAGGAAATTTTTTTCTGAAGATTTTTAAACGGTTTGTCTTCTCTGACTGACAAGCACAAAGCCGACGTACTGATATTCATCGGAAGGGCTGACAGGGTTTTCTTGATTTCTTTTTGTATTTCTTGGCTGTTTCCCGATGTATTAACTGCCGGCAGTAAATCATCATATGT
>JBJFAY010000094.1:0-4317 GCA_051888155.1 Alphaproteobacteria bacterium | reverse complement strand
CGCGAAGGCGGCCGCACCGTCGGCGCAGGCGTCGTCGCTAAAATTATTGAGTAATAATTTGAAATTTTTCAAATTTTCTACTTGATTTTTTATAAAGGGACGGGTAGTTTTACTCGTCCCTTTTATTTTGGACAAAGGGATTATCTGATGCGGTTTAGGGGTATAGCTCAATTGGTAGAGCACCGGTCTCCAAAACCGGGGGTTGCGGGTTCGATTCCTACTGCCCCTGCCAACCGCCTAGTTTAGGAAATTTTTTATGGCAAAAGTTCATCCCGTATTGTTTTTACGTCAAGTCCGAC
Organism: Alphaproteobacteria bacterium; assembly: GCA_051888155.1. Taxonomy (GTDB): domain Bacteria; phylum Pseudomonadota; class Alphaproteobacteria; order CAAGCB01; family CAG-977; genus UBA11549. The sequence goes on along the minus strand of JBJFAY010000094.1, from coordinate 4,018 downwards.
AAGAAGTCGGCAAGGTCGTTTGGCCTACGCGCAAAGAAACAATGATGTCCACGATGATGGTCGTATTGTTTACGGTATGTGCGACGCTGTTCTTTTTTGTTGTTGATCAGGTGATTGCTTATATCATGAAGCTGATCCTCGGTTTGGGAGGTTAGGCTATGGCCGCCCGTTGGTATGTTTTACACGTATATTCAGGTTTTGAAAAAAAAGTCGCCGAGTCGATTCAGGAATTCGCCGCCCAAAAAGGTATGGCCGATTCTTTTGAACAGGTTTTAGTCCCGACGGAGGAAGTCGTTGAAGTCCGCCGCGGTGCGAAAGTTAATTCTGAACGCAAGTTTTTCCCGGGCTATGTTCTGGTAAAAATGGAAATGACGGACGAAACGTGGCACTTGGTTAAAAATACGCCGAAAGTAACCGGTTTTCTGGGGGGGCGCGAACGTCCGACTCCGATTTCCGAAGCTGAAGCGCAGCGTATTCTGCATCAGGTCAGCGAAGGCGTTGAACGGCCTAAGAATTCTGTTTCTTATGACGTCGGTGAACAGGTGCGCGTCGTTGACGGACCGTTCGCTTCTTTTATCGGTTTTGTTGAAGAAACCGATGATGAAAAAGCGCGGTTGAAAGTTTCCGTTTCCATTTTCGGCCGTTCGACTCCGGTTGAGCTGGAATATTCTCAGGTCGAAAAAGTTTAAACGATTTTCGGCGCTGAATCCGGCGGTCGATTCGTTCCGGTCAGCGCCTTTGCGGAAGATAAGCCATTATCGCACCGCAAGCCTTAAAACGAATCGAATTTTTAATTAACAGAGGTACACAATGGCAAAAAAAATTGTCGGGTATATTAAATTACAAATCCCGGCGGGAAAAGCTAATCCTTCTCCTCCTGTCGGTCCCGCGCTGGGGCAGCGCGGCCTGAACATCATGGAATTCTGCAAGGCTTTTAACGCCGCAACGCAGAAAATGGAACCGGGTATGCCGATTCCCGTCGTGATCACGGCCTATGCCGACCGCACGTTTTCTTTCGTTACAAAGATGCCGCCCGTAAGCTACTTTATTATTAAAGCTTCCGGTCTGTCGAAAGGGTCAAAAGAACCCGGCCGTTCCAAAGTCGGCAAGATTACCAAGGCGCAGGTTCAGGAAATCGCCGAAAAGAAAATGCCGGATTTAAACTGTTCAACGGTTGAATCCGCCATGAATATGGTGATGGGTCAGGCGCGTTCTATGGGCATTGAAGTCGTGGAGTAACGGATAATGGCAAAATTAGGTAAACGCTTAACGAGTGCGTATAAAACCGTTGATAATTTAAAAGCTTATGATCTTGATGAAGCCATTGCCGTTTTAAAAGCGGCTCCGAAAGCCAAATTTGACGAAACCGTCGAAATCGTTATGGGATTAAACGTTGACCCGCGTCAGGCGGATCAGATGATCCGCGGTGTTGTCGGTCTGCCGAACGGAACGGGCAAAACCGTGCGTGTTGCCGTTTTCGCCAAAGGTCCGAAAGCTGAAGAAGCGAAAAAAGCCGGCGCCGATATCGTCGGGGCGGAAGATTTGATGGAAACCGTTTTAAAGGGAACGATTGAATTCGACCGCTGCATTGCGACGCCGGACATGATGGGCGTCGTCGGCCGTTTGGGTAAAGTTTTGGGGCCCCGCGGTCTGATGCCGAACCCTAAACTGGGAACCGTGACGATGGACGTCGCCAATGCCGTCAAAGCCGTTAAGGCCGGACAGGTCGAATACCGCGTTGAAGCGGCTGGCCAGATCCACGCCGGCGTCGGCAAAGTCAGCTTTACCGAAGCCCAGATCAAGGAAAACATTTTAACTTTCGCGCAGGCTGTTTTGAAAGCCAAACCGGCCAGCGTAAAGGGAACATATTTAAAACGTGTCGCTTTGAGCACGACTCAGGGCGTCGGCGTAAAAGTTTCCGTTTCCAATCTTGCTTCTTTGGCAAGCGGGAACTAATTAAAAGAATACCGGTCGGAAACGGCCGGGGCAGGGGAAAACCGGGTTTCCGGCTTTCCCTTCACCTGTCCAAGACTGTAGGTGCGGTTTTGCTTTCGAGCCGAATCGTTTAAAGGAGAGATGTTTCCGCCTGCATAGACAGAGGTACAAGTTTTTTAGCCGCTCCGTTGGAATGGTTTATGGCTTGAGCTTTTGGACAGGAACGGCTTTCAGCATGGGGCTGAAAGCTTGAGAGTAACTGAACTTCCGTTGTTTGGACGGAAGGAATGAAGAGGATACAAAAGTGAAACGTGAACAAAAAGCTGAATTGCGTTCTAAGATGAACGAAGACTTCAGCGAAGCCGGCTTGGTTGTCGTTACCCATTATTCGGGTTTGACGGTTGCCGAAATGTCAGCTTTGCGTGATGCCGTTCGCAAACAGGACGCAAAGTTTCGCGTGACAAAAAACCGTATTACTCGTCTTGCTCTTGCTGGAACACAGTATGAACAGCTGGCAGATTTGATGGTCGGTCCGACGGCAATTTCTTATTCCGTTGATCCGATCGCGGCTGCCAAAGCGGTTGTCGAATTCGCCAAAAAGAATGACAAACTGATCATTCGCGGCGGCATCATGAACGGAAAAGTTTTGTCCGTAGCCGAAGTTCAGGCTTTGGGCGAACTGCCGTCTTTGGATCAGCTGCGCGGCAAACTGGTCGGTTTGATTCAGGCGCCTGCGGCTCAGATCGCTCGTGTGTTCAAGGCTTATGCCGACAAGGAACAGGCTGCGTAATGATTTGCTTGTCACGGGGGAGTTTTCCCCGCTTAACAAAATCAGTGCCGCAAGGCACATGTCTTAAAAACTATTAAACGGAGTTAAATAAAATGGCTGATCTCGCCAAAATCGTTGATGAATTGTCTGCTTTGACAGTGTTGGAAGCTGCCGAACTGTCCAAAATGCTGGAAGAAAAATGGGGCGTTTCCGCCGCTGCCCCGGTTGCTGTCGCTGCCGCCGGTGCCGCGGGGGCTGCTCCTGCGGAAGAAAAGACGGAATTTGATGTTGTTCTGGCCGAAGCCGGCGCAAACAAAATTAACGTCATTAAGGAAGTCCGCGCAATTACCGGTCTGGGGCTGAAAGAAGCAAAAGACCTGGTCGAAGGCGCACCGAAGACGGTTAAAGAAGGCGTTTCCAAAGAAGATGCCGAAAAATTCAAAAAGCAGCTTGAAGCTGCCGGCGCTAAGGTTGAAGTTAAGTAATTGCTTTGATCTATTGATTTTAGGGATCGGACGAAAAGCTGAAGACGGCTTTTTCGACCGATCCTTGAAGTCGTCTTGAATGTCTTTCGCGCCTTGGGGCATTCTATAATTTTCAAAGGCGTTAAGAATTTTATCTTTTTCAGGAATGGGGAGCTGTTATGGTCAAATCTTTTACAGGCCGGAAACGTGTACGCAAAAACTTTGGAAGAATTCCTTCCGTAGCGCCTATGCCCAATCTTATCGAGGTGCAGAAAAGCTCTTATAGCCAATTTCTTCAGCTGGGTGTGCCGGCCGCAAAAAGAACCGAAACCGGTTTGCAGGAAGTTTTAAAATCAATCTTCCCGATTAAGGATTTTTCCGGACGCGGTGAATTGGAATACGTTAAATATGAATTGGACGAACCCAAATATGACGTTGACGAATGTATTCAGCGCGGTATGACGTACTCGGCTCCTTTGCGGGTGACGCTGCGTCTGGTCGTCTGGGACGTTGATGATGAAACCGGCGCCCGTTCTATCCGCGATATTAAAGAACAGGACGTCTATATGGGCGATATGCCGCTGATGACGGAAACGGGGACGTTTGTTGTCAACGGCACCGAACGTGTTATCGTTTCTCAGATGCATCGTTCTCCGGGTGTGTTCTTTGACCATGATAAAGGAAAAACGCATTCTTCCGGTAAATATTTGTTTGCCGCGCGCGTTATTCCGTACCGCGGTTCCTGGCTGGATTTTGAATTTGACGCCAAAGACTTGGTCTATGTGCGTATTGACCGCCGCCGCAAGCTGCCGGTAACGACGTTGCTGTATGCTTTGGAATCCAAAGAAAC
>JBJFAY010000093.1:0-4335 GCA_051888155.1 Alphaproteobacteria bacterium | reverse complement strand
ACCGCCCAGTGTCGGTTTTGTCCCGGAGGAATTCGTATTATCGAAAAAAACGACGGTTCCTTTTGCTTCCAGAATATCTGACAGCTTGGGAACGGCATACGGGTCTTCGCCGCCGTTTTTATCAAAAGAATCCAATATTTCAACCAGATCCGAATCAATGGTTACATCAGCGTCCTGCCGTGCAATTCCTGCGGAAGCGTTGATCAAAAAAGAGCCGGTAAAGGCTAAACAAAATAAAAAAGAACGCATAAACGGAAACTTCCTTTGTTATAATTATTATTTGTGTCCGTAGTTATTTTAACGCCGGCAATTAAAGGTCAAGTTCAAAAATACCGGAAACTTCAACCGCGGCTCCCAACGGCAAAGAAGCAACCCCGAAAGCAACCCGGGCGTGTTTTCCGGCTTCCCCTAAAACTTCAACCATTAAATCGGACGCGCCGTTGATAACTTTCGGGTGGTCTTTAAAATCAGGAGAAGCGCTGACCAACCCTTCAAGCTTTAATGTTTTCCTGACGGCGTCCAGTCCCTTGCCGGGAGCCAATGTATCGCAGGCGTTTTTCAGCTGGGCGAAAATATTGATTGCGCATTGGCGCGCGGCGGCAGCCCCCTGTTCGGCGGTTAATTCTGTTCCCAGATGACCGCTGTGCGTTAATGCCCCGCCGGCTGTCGGCAGCTGGCCGGAAACGTAAACCGTTTTTCCGCTGACTGTCCAGCCGACATAGTTGGCAACAGGCGCGGCAACGGCCGGCAAACTGATTCCCAGCTGGGTTAATTTTTGTTCTGCTTGGGCTGTCATATCAATATGTCTCCCTTATGAAAGTGATAGATGATTGTTCAGTTTTTAACTGATTTGCGCGCAATGTGCAATAATTTAAAACGTGAAAAACAAAACTTTAAACAATAATCGTCTTGGTGTATAGAAGGATCAGTTTGTGTTTTTGATAAGGAAAAAAGAATGACGACAATGTCTTTGAACAAGGATAAAATCAAAATCCTGCTGCTGGAAGATTTGCACGCGAACGCTGAAAAATATTTCAGGAATCACGGTTATAATAATTTAGTCATATTAAAAAATGCTTTGGACAATGAAGAGTTGAAAAAAGCGGTGGCCGATGTGCATATGATCGGTATCCGGTCCAGAACAAAACTGACGGCGGACGTGTTTGAAGCCGCCAAAAAGCTGATGGCCGTCGGGTGTTTCTGCATCGGGACAAATCAGGTTGATTTGAATGCGGCCAAAGCGCACGGCATTCCGGTTTTTAACGCGCCTTATTCCAATACGCGCTCGGTCGCCGAGCTGGTAATCGGCGAAATCGTGATGCTGATGCGCGGGATCGCGCAGCGCAATGCCGCCGCTCATGCGGGCGTATGGCTGAAAAACGCAAAAGGCGCGACGGAAGTCCGCGGCAAGGTCTTGGGGATTGTCGGGTACGGTCATATCGGGACGCAGGTGTCAATTCTGGCTGAAGCAATGGGTATGAAAGTGCGTTACTTTGATATTGTTGACAAACTGGCGTTGGGCAATGCGGAATCATGCGCGTCTTTGTCTGAGCTGCTGAGCGTTTCAGACGTCGTCAGCCTGCATGTACCGCAGACCCCGCAGACGGACAATATGTTTTCTCATGCCGAATTTTTCGCCATGAAAAAAGGCGCGTTTTTCATTAATGCGGCGCGCGGCAGCGTTGTTGACATCGACGCTTTGAAAACGGCGCTGGATCAGGGACAGATCGCCGGAGCGGCTTTGGACGTTTTCCCCAAAGAACCGGCCGATAAGTCCGAAGAATTCATTTCGCCTCTGCGCGGCATGACAAATTTGATTTTAACGCCGCATATCGGCGGTTCGACACTGGAAGCGCAGGCGAATATCGGTCTGGAAGTCGCCGAACGTCTGGTGAAATATTCGGATAACGGTTCCACGCTGGGGGCGGTTAACTGCGTTGAAGTTTCTCTGCCCGTTCAGGACAGCGGCAAAACGACGCGCTTTATGCATATTCATAAAAATGTTCCGGGCGTGTTGAGCGCGATTAACGGCGTATTTTCCAAATACGGCCTGAACATCAGCGGGCAGTATCTGCGCACGGACGGGGAATACGCTTATGTCGTCGTTGATGTGGACGGTCATCTGGACAATGCCGCCGATCTGCAAAAAGAGCTGGAAGCTATCAACGGAACGCTGAAAGTGCGTTATCTGTTTTAAGCTTCGGACAGAGTGTTTTTCTTCTTTGCTTTTCGGAAATAATATAGTTAATATAAATCAAGCAGATATCTTCTTTTGGAAGAATCGTTGATTTATATTTTCCGTTAGGCGGTTATTTAAGGGAGTGCGGCATGGACGAAGTGAATTTGATTTCGGCAAGAAAAGATACTCTTGCGTTGGTATTGGCTGGCGGTAAAGGGTCGCGTTTGAAAAACCTGACGGAAGTGCAGGCTAAACCGGCCGTTCATTTCGGCGGAAAGTTCAGGATTATTGACTTTCCGTTGTCCAACTGCATCAACTCCGGCATGCGCAGAATGTGCGTTTTGACGCAATATAAGGCGCACAGCCTGATTAAACATATCCAGCAGGGGTGGAGCTTTTTGCAGCCGGAATTAAATGAGTTCGTCGAAATCTGGCCGGCACAGCAGCAAACGTCCGATGAAGTCTGGTATCAGGGCACGGCGGACGCCGTTTATCAGAATCTGGATACGATTCGCTCTCACGCGCCGAAATACATTCTGATTTTGGCGGGCGATCATATTTACAAACAGGATTATTCAAAAATGCTCAAACAGCATATTGAAACGGGGGCAAAGGCTACCGTGTCCTGTATTGAAGTGCCGATTGAAAAAGCACATGAATTCGGTATTCTGGACGCTGATGCGGAAAGCAATATTATCCGCTTTGTTGAAAAGCCGAAAAATCCGCCGTCTATTCCCGGAAAGCCGGATCGTTCTTTCGCCAGCATGGGGATTTATATTTTTGACGCCGATTTCCTGATCGATTTGCTGGAAAAGGACGCGCAGGACAAAAATTCTTCGCACGATTTCGGCAAAGACATTCTGCCGTCGCTGGTCGGTAAAGTTAAAATGGTCGCCCATCGTTTTCAGGACAGCTGCGTCTTTAACAAAACGGACGAAGCTTATTGGCGCGACGTGGGGACTTTGGACGCTTATTGGGAGGCCAATCTGGATTTGACAAATGTCGTTCCGGATTTGGATTTGTACGATTCCCGCTGGCCGATCTGGACGTTTCAGGAACAGCACCCGGCGGCAAAATTCGTTTTTGAAAGCGATTTAAGAACCGGTATGGCCGTAAAATCTCTGGTGTCGGCCGGCTGTATTATTTCGGGCGGAACGGTGCGTCATTCTTTGCTGTTTTCGGCCGTGCGCGTTCATTCCTTTACTTTGATTGAAGATTCCGTCATCTTGCCGAACTGTGTCATTAACCGCCATGCCCGTGTTAAAAAAGCGATTTTGGCTCAGGGCTGCGTGATTCCGCGGGGGCTGGTTATCGGCGAAGATCCGCAGGAAGACGCCAGGTATTTCTATGTATCGGAAAAAGGCGTGGTTCTGGTAACGCCGGCAATGTTGGCAAAACTGCCGCCGGCTCCTGAACTATCTTAAGGTTTTAGGGCGGGAACTGTTACGGTTTCCGCCTTTTATATAAAAAGGACTGCGGTATGTCTTTGGGCAAGAAGCTGATTTCATGCAGGAATTATATCGACCTTTTCCTGGGCATTATCAAGTGGCCGGTCGCCATGGCGATGTTGCTGGCAGTGCCTGCGGCGGTTCAGTCATTTCAACGTTATTATGTGATCAGGGATCAGCTGAATTGGCATAATCTGATATATTTTGCCATCGGGGTCGGTTTTTTTGCCGCTGTTCGGGTGTTTTTTATTATGCGACGCGGGGCGGCTGAAACAATGGAACACGAAATGACGCATTCTTTGTTTGCCATGCTGACTTTGCACCCTGTTCAGCATTTAGAAGTTTTCGATACGGGCGGCGGCGCTATGACTTTTGCAGGTAAAGGCAACTGGCTGATTGCCATTGCGCCGTATTTTTTCCCGCTGACAGCTTTTACAATGATCTTTTTAACCGCCGCTGTCAGCCGGGTCGTCGGTTATACGCCCGATTGGGCTTTGATCGGTTTGGGGGCGGCTCTGTGTTATAACTTGTGTTCTTTTGCAGAACAGCTGCACCCGCGTCAGACGGATTTTAAAGTCGCCGGTTATTTATTTACAATCTGTTTCCTGCCGGGGGCGAACTGCCTGACTTTCGGGACGGTTTTTGCGTTTGTTGAAAGAGGATTCGGCGGCATTATCTTTTTTTACCGTCTGATTTGGTACTATGCCC
>JBJFAY010000092.1:0-4360 GCA_051888155.1 Alphaproteobacteria bacterium | reverse complement strand
TAACCGGCTTTTTCCTCTTTATCTAAGTCTTCTTCTTCTTCATTTTTTTTCAAAAAAGCTTTGACTTTTTTAACGCGGAAACCGTCAATTTCCAAAATTTCGAAACTGCATAAAGGACAATCGACAATATCGCCGACTTTGGGTTTGCGCGCCAAAAGGCCGAAGACATATCCTCCGATCGTGTCTTCTTCATGTTCGTCCAGCGTGCGCAGCCCCATGTATTCCATGGCTTCGTCCAGCAGAGTCATGCCTAAAAATTCAAACGATCCGTCGTCCAGCCGTTTTTCGTAAACGTCGTCTGCCGTATCGTGTTCGTCCTGAATATCGCCGACCAGTTCTTCCAAAACGTCTTCCATCGAAATCAGGCCGGAAGTACCGCCGTATTCGTCAATGACAATAGCCATATGAATACGCCGTCTTTTCATGGTGTGCAGGACTTCGGAAACGGAAAGGCTTTCGGGAACGAATAAAACTTCCCGCAGCATTTTGGTAATATCTTTTTCGCCTTCGTTCATCAGAATGTCGCGCAGATGAACCATACCGACGATATTGTCTTTGTCTTCGTCGCAGACGGGATAGCGCGTATGGTTGCTTTGTTTTACGATGTCAAAGTTTTCTTCGTAAGTGTTTTCCAGATACAAACATTCCATATCCTGACGCGGAACCATAATTTCACGGGCGATTTTATCGGAAAAGTCAACGGCGTTTTTAATGATTTCGCTTTCTGTTTTATCAATGATACCGCCGCGCTGAGAAGCCCCTGCGATTAACTTTATTTCTTCTTCGGAATGAACCAGATCGCTGTCATGCGCCGGCTGAATGCCGATCAGTTTCAGCGCAAGAGCGGCCAGATGATCGAAAATATAAATAATCGGGCGGAAAATCTGAGCGAATAAGTACAGAGGCCGCACAACCAGCATAACGGCTGTTTCCGTTTTCTGAATAGCGATGGATTTCGGCACCAGTTCGCCGAAAACGACATGCAGCAGCGTGATGATCGTAAATGCGGTCGCGATGCTGACGGAATGCATCAGGATCGGGTCGTCTTTTAACCAATGCCCGAACAAAGGATCAATAACGACGGCCAGCGCCGGTTCCCCGATCCACCCTAAAGCCAGTGAAGCCAATGTAATTCCCAGCTGTGTCGCGCTGAGATAAGAATCCAGCGAAGAGGTGACTTTAATTGCCAGTTTTGCTTTTTTATTTCCGTGCGCTTCAATTTCTTCCAACCGGGACCGGCGGATTTTAACGATTGAAAATTCGGCGGCGACGAAAAAAGCATTAATTGCTACAAAAACAAAAGCCGCAAAAAGTTTTAAAAAAGTATATGACGAAGAAGAATCCATATTTTCCTCTGGTTATATTGAAGATAAAAGGCAGCGTACCGGCGCATGGTCAGAGGCTTTCTGAACACTGCGGGTTTCACTGTCAACATCTGACGAAATCAGTTTGTCCGCCCACACGGGCGACAAAAACAAGTGATCAAGCAAAATACCGTTGTTTTTTTCCCATGCTCCGCCGCGGTAATCCCAGTATGAATATAATGTCCGGTCATGCGGAGCCGACCGGCGCAGGGCATTTGTCAGACCCGTATAATAAAAAGCCCGGAAACGCTGTCTGACCGGCAGGATTGTAAAAGCCGTATTTTTAAACGCGACCGGATCATAAACGTCTCTGTCGTATTCGATAACGTTAAAATCCCCGCCGATAATAAACGGATCGTCCTGTCCGGCCAGCTGCGCCGCGTATGCGGCCAAAGCGTCCAGCCAGGCAAGCTTGTATTCCAGTTTATATATACTGTCGGGATCTGTTGCGGGCGGTTCGCCGTTCGGGACATAAACGCTGATCAGCCGTGTTTTTAAAGCGGGACAATACGCTTCGATAAAACGGGCTTGTTCGTCATCGGGCGCTCCCGGCAGCGTATCCCGGATCAATTCCAGCGGTTCTTTGGCGGCCAGAGCAACGCCGTTATAGCTTTTCTGCCCTTTGGCCAAAGAATAATATCCCAGGCTTTTTAATTCAAATGCCGGAAAATTTTCCGTTTCCGTTTTGATTTCCTGCAGCATGACGACGTCCGGACTTTTTTCCTGCAGATATGCCGTCAAAACCGGCAGCCGCGCTTTGATTGAATTAACATTCCATGTCGATATGCAGACAGTCCTTTGTTCGTTTTGAACGCAGGGGGACGGAGGTTTGGCGCAATTATGAGGGTCATCGCTCATTTCTGGAAAAACAACCTTTGGCATTTTCTGTTTATTATCTTTATACAGGAAAAAACAAAGCGAATCCACAGGAAAATAAACAAAGGAAAGGATTGTTTTTTCAATGACTCTTTGTTTAAATAAAAAAGCTGCCGCTCTGGAATGAAAAATGAAGATCAGACTGTTTTTTTATGTATGGTTATTAACCTGTTTTGCTTGTCCGGTTTTTGCCGTGCAGAAAGTCAGCCGGAGTATTCCGGCGGTCGTTTCGGACAATTCTGATGATTGGGAAAAACCGGAAATGGCGGTTCGGATTGACGAAGGCCGGCCGGTTTATATTCATAAAAACAGAACCTTTGATTGTTCCGGAGCCGTTAATCACGGCGGCGGGTGTACGCGCGTCGTTTTTTATGCGGCGATCAACGGGCTGAAGCTGACAACGGGAGGGGCGATCCGCGAAATCGGTTTGGTGATCGGGCTAAAAGACGTCGAAGTGGAAATTTCATCTGATTTACAAAAAGGATCTTGTTTGTTTGACGCCGTTTTAAAGCATGAATTGACGCATTTGGCTCTGCACCGGCGGATTTTGACACGGTTTGCGCCCGAAATCGCCAAAGCCGTTCTGGCTCTTTCCGAAAAACTGCCCGCGCCGCTGACACAGGCGCAGATCAATAAAATTGACAAGGTTCTGGGTGGGTTTGTCACCCGCATGATGGCTGAAGATAAAAAACAAAACGAGCTGATGGATTCGCAGGACGCTTATCTGCATTTGCAGAATCAATGCCGGGAATAAAACGGAATAAAGGCGGATTATGAATTTTCATCGGTTGACGGGATTAAAAAGGCTGTCTACGATATTATCAATTAAATCAAAGTCGATTTGGAAAAGGTTCGTGACATGGCAATCACTCCGGCAGAGTTGAAGAGAAAATGCGCAAAGTAATTCAAATATTTTGTTTGATCTGTTTACTGATTGCCGTCGGTTTTGTTTCGTCCGAAGCTTTTGCCGCAAAGCAGAAATATACCCGTCAATATCAGAAAAAAAAGGTGTATGTTCAAAAAAAGAAGCCTTATTTTCAAAAACAGGATCTTCCCGTTGCCAATGCGTATTTGCAGGTAAAAAGAAAAAAACCGTCCGTACAGGTGGATTATGTGCCGGGGCAGACTGTTTTTAAAACGGAATCCGATAATGTAATCTGTAACGGAAAAAACAGTCCTGGCTGTACGGTTTTCGCCGTTTCATTTTCGGCCGCCGCTGATTGTGAAACTTCCGTTATTACTTTGAACGTTTCGGAAACGCAGCAAATGACAACGTTGATTTCTTCCGCCTATCAGAAAGGGACGTGTTTTTTTGATCAAATTCTGAAGCATGAATTGTTGCATGAAACTGTTTTCAGAAAAGTGCTGGATTCTTTTATTCAAAAAACGGCTCAGGATTTAATGTTGACATACGAAGCCGGGCAGAATACGTCGAAAAGCTGCAAGGAAATTCAAAAACGGATTGCCGAAACGGCTCGGGAAGCAGATAAATCGTTCGCCGACGCCGTTCGGGAAGAACATGAAAAATTAGATTCAGAGCAGGGCGGTCATACATATCAGCTGGACGTTTGCGAACGGGAACAAAATGAATAAACATATTGCGGCATTATTCCTTATTTTGTGCTGCTTGCCGTGTACGGCTTTCGGCCGGCCGAAGGTTACGATCGTTCCGGTTAATACGCAGGTGAATTTTGAAACGTCAAAGGCCGTCACGGATTGCGCAGGCGGGGCGGTGGGGTGTACTATTCCCGTATCTTGTCTTCCCGATATCCGGATAGACTGCGAAGCCGAGCGTATCGTTCTGGATTTCAGTAAATTTGAATTTCTGGTGCAGATCGTCAATCAGTATAAAAAAGGAACGCCGGAATTTGATCATATTTTAAAGCATGAACTGACGCATGTCGCTTTACGTAAAGGCGTTACCGAAAAATTTTATCAGCCGATTGCTTCGGCCGTTTTGCTTCGTTTTGAAAAATCTCTGGCGGAAAAAAAGCGTTGTTTCGAGATTCAATCAGATGTACACGGCGTCTTTCACGAGTATGTTACCCGCATGATGGAAGAAGCCGATAAGCAAAACGATTTGATCGACGGCGAAGAAAACTATGCTTATCAATGGAGAC
>JBJFAY010000091.1:0-19280 GCA_051888155.1 Alphaproteobacteria bacterium | reverse complement strand
TTAGAAGATCAATGCCTTAAACAACGCCGAAAAACAGGCTTTCCGGACAAGCAAACGGCACTTTTTTTAATGACGTTCCGTCGGTTCTTAAAAAGAGATATACAAAAAAATTCTTTTATGATATATATAATAATGTACCTGCTCTGCTTGGCATCAGGCTTTTGAACCTGAGGTATCCAATCCTTAGTCGCCGAATCGATAGATAACAATGGCGGTTCGGTGTCAGATAAAGCCCTTTGTGAAAACGAAGGGCTTTTTCATTTCACAAAAGAGTGAATTCCCAATCCGTATAAAATCTTGTCCGCCAAAACAGACATTTGTTCTTTGTTCAAAACGCTGTATGTGTATTTCCTTGTTCCGTCCGGACCGCGCCCGTTTTTAAACAGACTCAACCGCTGAAACGAAACGGTATAAAGCATATCGCATTTTGCCCAACAGACCTCTTTATCAAACGGATACGGTAAGTGCAAATCGCGCAATTCGTAATGATACGGCATTAAATTATACGGTTGTGTCGTGCTTAACGGAACGACGGTGCATAACTTATCCCGGTGTTTTAATTTCGGAGAAACCACGATAACGGGGCGGACTTTTACCATTTCAGGTTCGCATAATCCCTTAAAATCGCATATTAAAATCGTTCCCTGCGCCGGATGAAAAAGCAGCATTTTGAATATAAACCCGATGATTAAAAAGACTGTCCGATGGTAGGCGGATTTTCAACAAAAGTCAAACACTCCGCCTCCAACGAACAGATCATATTTTCCGATTAAATCCCTTGCGCGTTCGGTTCCCAGACCAGTTCTTTGCCGATCAGGGAAACGTCGCCGTTCATCAGTTCGCAAATGCGCGTGCTGATAATATTCGCCGCGTGGATTTGAAACGCGCTGTTCGTATGCGAATACCGGTTCGTCATACCGCCGATCGAATGACCGACGAGCGGCGCGATCGCTATGTCCGGAAAGTGCAAAGCCACACCCATCGAAATAAAGGAATGGCGTAACGTGTGCGGGGAGAACTCGGCAAATTCGGGGTATTCCTTTTTCAGCTTGACGATAACTTTCCAGATATTTGTAAAATGTGTTCCCTCGTCCTGTCCCGGAAGAACATAATCATCGGGTTTCGCGTCTGGTTGTTCCGCTTTGATTTGTTTCAGCAGTTCGACGACGGGCAAGCCGATATGGCGATTCTGCGCTCCGGTTTTTGTGTCGGGAAAGCGAATGAGCTGACGGGAAAAATCAACATATCGCCATTTCAACGATAAAATCTCGTTTTTTCTGTATCCGGTCAAAGCCAACAATCGCAAGGCATAGACAGCCTGAGTGTTTAGCGGACAATCGTTTAATGCTTTACCAAACAGATAAAAAGCTTCGGAATCAAGGAAATATGTTCTTTTCCTGTCGGGAATCTTTTTAATCAGATTTACCGGCGAATTTTCAATAATTTCTTCCAAGACGGCATATTTGAAGACAGACCCGAGAAATGCCAAGACGCGATTAGCCGTCGTTTTACCACCGGTAACACGAGCTAATCCGAATTTTTTTGGACTTTTTTCCGTAACAGCCGTCTTTCCGGAAGCAATATCATCGTAAAGCTGTTGTATCGTTTTCCGGCGCACTTCTTTGACGGGCATTGAACCGATCAGAGGCGCGACGTGGCGGACGGCGTAAATACGATAGTTGTCAATTGTATGCGATTTCAGATGATTGACGGCATAATCCAGATACATCTGAACAAGCTGATTGACGTTTTCAGCCGTTCTGTTTGTCAGCTTTTCCGTTTGCGGATCTTCGCCCATAATGACTTGCGCCAGAAGTTTTTTCGCCGTTTCGCGAGCATCTTGGACAGAACATTGATTCGTCTTCGCAATGGTATATACTTTTTGAACGTGGAACTTGTTGCGATAGAGAAGCTGATAGCTTTTGCACGTGCTTCCGACGCGGACGGCAAAGCCGTTGATCTCGTCGTCGAAATAAAGCGTCGGCTTTCCGGTATAAGTCAAGTTGGCAACCGAAGTTTTTGTCAGTTTCATTTTTTCAATCCTTAAAAAGGACTTTTCTTTCGGGCGTGCGTTATAGCACCCTTATAACGACAGAAAGAAAAAGTCGGTAAAATCCGGACGATTACGGGGCAACCGCCTATAACCGAGTGAAAAACAAAAACGTTGACGGGACAAGACTTCGGGGATAAGTTTAGCCGGTCGGTAAAGCCAATAAAACAAAATAAAATCAATAACTTAACCGCCTTTTAATCAAGTGGCCCCGGGTTCGGTCCCCAAAGGGGGACGACGCGCAGGACGACAGGCCGAGCGGCCGGCTTGACCGGTGAGCAAAGCGAACAATCTCGGCACGCTCCTCCGGCAGAACTTTTGCTGTTTTTTTTCATTTGGTTTTGAGCCGCCCGATTGGAACCCGGAAAGGGTCGGTCATGTAAGACAAAAGATAGTTTTATATTTTTTAAGGAAGTGGGATCGGGGATATAATGGGATAAAATCGACGAAAATCCTTAAAATTTTGGCGGTGCGATTGCCGCTTTTATTTTGTTTGACGCAGGATAATTTTAAATTAAAACCATTCTGCGCTTCGGTTAAAACTATCTGTGTGTTACGGCGTCTTACACTCCAAATTTTATGGAGTTTCTTTGAATCTTAGACTCTTAATATCCTTATTTTTTTATAAACGAAGCGGCAAAGAATCCGTCCGTATGAAAAACAGAAGGGCTTAAACGGATTGTTTCAGCCGTTCTTTCCTTGCCTGTCAGCTTTCCCCAAACCGGAGCAAGATTTTCAAGTTCAAAATCATTATGATTTTGCAAAAATAACCGTGCCTGATCTTCGTTTTCCGCAGGATCCAAAGAACATGTAATATAAAACAGCTTTCCGCCTTTTTTGACAAAGCGGCAAGCCTTATCCAAAATTTCCCGCTGCGTTTTTACAATACCGGCCGACTGCTGCGGCGTTATGCGCCATCTGGCGTCCGCGCTGCGCCGCCATGTGCCCGATCCCGTACACGGCGCGTCCACTAAAACCAGATCGTATGTTTTTAAGTTGTTATAATCGTTCAGAACAATCACGTTATTTGCCGCGGCTCGGCAGGCTCTGTCCGGCAGATCGCGCATGCGCTTCGGATCATTATCCACAGCGTAAATCGTTCCTTTTGCCTGCATCATCGCCGACATGGCCAGCGTTTTTCCGCCAGCGCCCGCGCACCAGTCTATCACCGTTTGCCCCGCTGCCGCCCGTGTCAACAAAGAAACAATTTGAGAGCCTTCGTCCTGAATTTCAACCAAGCCGTCCCGGAAAAGCGGCAAAGACGTAATATTCACCCGTTCACTAATCCGGATCCCGTTTGGCGCCACAGGCGTTTCCCGCGCTTGAACACCCGCCTGCTCCAATAAAGCCAGCACATGTTTTCTGTCGGACTTTAACGTATTGACGCGCAGATCCAACGGCGCTTCGCCCGTCATGGCAACAATATCCGCCGCATCAATTTTACTTTTTAACCATTCCGGACATTCCAAAACCGCGGAAGGCAACTGATCCGGCAGCGACTCTAAAAATTTTTTTTCCGCTTCGCTTAACGGCGCGGGCGCATATTTTTCCCCGTTAAATAAGGCGGCGACGTCGTGTTTTTGATAAAACAGCATCATCATAACAGCCGCCCTGCCCGTCAGTTTTTCCGAAAACAAAGACGACAGCCGCCCGTAATGGCGCAGCGTCCGCCATACCAGATCGGAAATAACGCGCCTGTCCGTCGAACCGATATAGCGGTGAGTCCGGAAATAAGCATTGATCGTATTATCGGCCGGCTGACGAAAAGCAAAGATTTCGTCCGTCAATTCCATGGCTGTTTGGATTCTGGCAGCTTCTTTCATTATTCGCCCTTAAATCCTGTCGCCACAACGTAAAATTCCGAAGATTCTTTGCGGCTGGCCGGCGGTTTGGCATGTTTGACCGTTTTAAAGCGTTTCTTCATTTCGTTCAGCAGGTTTTGTTCCGTTCCGCCTTGAAAAATTTTTGCGACAAATACGCCGTTCGGATTTAAAATCTCGCAGGCAAAAGCATAAGCCGTTTCCAGCAGCCCCATAATCCGCAAATGGTCAATGTCTTTCATACCCGTCGTATTCGGCGCCATATCGCTTAAGACGACGTCGGCTTTATGCCCGCCCAGCATTTCTTTTAAAACATCGGGCGCGGAATCGTCCAGAAAATCCAGCTGCGTCGTTTTTGCTCCCGCAATCGGCGCCATCTCCAGCAGATCCAGCCCGACGACCAGAGGATTATCCGGCGCAGATTTCACCCTTTGAACGGCGATCTGCGTCCAGCCGCCCGGCGCGGCCCCCAAATCCACGACGCGCTTTCCCGGCGACAAAAAACGGAATTTATCGTCCAGCTCGATCAGTTTAAACGCCGAGCGCGCGCGGTATCCTTCCTGTTTTGCCAAAGCGACATACGGATCGTTCAGCTGCCTTTGCAGCCATAATGTCGAAGCCGACGATCTTTTTTTTGCCGTCTTTACATGCGTTTTCAGCATATGAGCCGTTGGTTTTTTCATCTTTTTCCCGTTTTAAGCGTTTTCTTTGCGTATCAAATCCAAAACAATGCCTTCGCGCAACCCGCGGTCGGCAATCGTGACTTCGCCGATCGGCCACATTTCGCAGATTCCCTGCAAAATAGCGCACCCGGGCAAAGACAGATCAGCCCGCTGCGGGCCAATGCAGGGGTGAGCTTCTTTTTGTTCATACGGCAGCTTTTCAAGCTTTCTTTTAGCCCGCCCCAAATCCTCATAGCTTAAAGCCAGCCCGTCAACCACGGCGCGGTTATAAACGGGCAGCCCCAGATGAAAAGCCCCGATTGTCGTTACCGTTCCGGACATGGCGATCATCTGAACGTCGCCCTGTTCGATGACTTTTAAAATCCCGTAGCGTTCTTCAAACGGCCGCAGATAAGACAGGACTTTTTTAACGACGGCGCGGTAAGCGGCCGAAGACAATCCTTTGCCGGTAAAAGCCTCCGACACCGTAATGACGCCCAAAGGAAAAGACAGCACGCCTTCAATACCGGCCTGATTATGTTCGTCTATTTTTGCCCAGGAAACTTCGGTCGACCCGCCGCCGATATCAAAAACCAGCGCATGGCGGATATTGCGGTTAATCAGAGGAACGCAACCCGCGACGCCTAAGCGGCATTCTTCTTCAAAAGAAATAATTTCCAGATTCAGTCCCGTTTCTTTTTTGACCCGCGCGATGAACTCCGCCCCGTTTTTAGCGCGGCGGCAGGCTTCCGTCGCGACAAATCGCGCTTTGACCGTTTTGTATTTTTCCAGTTTTTTAACGCATAATTTCAATGCGAAAATCGTTCTTTTAATTGCGCGTTCGGACAAAATGCCGTTACTGACCAGCCCTTCGCCCAGCCGCGTAATTCTGGAAAACGTTTCCTTAACCGCGAATCCCGTCGGGGTCGGCGTGGCAATTAACAGCCGGCAGTTTGTCGTTCCCAAATCAATCGCGGCGAAAACGGGAACGGACGGCTTGTCTTTAAAGGCAGAAAAGCGCCGCTTTCTGTACAGATTTCCGGCTTTTTTATTCACGATCCGCTCCGATTAAGAAAAACACAACTTACTATAGTGGATTTTCCTATGGGACGTACAGCTTTATTTTAAAAAAAGCTGTAAGGATCAATATCCGTCTGCACCCGAACCGAAGACGGCAAAGACAGCCGGGAAAGCCAGCGCTGCAAAACGTCCTGAATTTTAATCTGCCGCCCCGTTTGCAGCAGCAGGCGGTAACGGTATTTCCCGCGCAGCAAAGACAAAGGCGCGGGCGTCGGCCCCAGAACACGCACGCCGTCGCCCTGCGGCGCGCACCTGCCCAGCAAAGCGGCGGCTTTCTGCGCATATTCCTGCGACGGGCTGCTGACGATTATACCGGCCAGCCGGCCGAACGGAGGCATTTTCAATAGTTCGCGCGACTGAATTTCGGCTTCCAGAAAATCATCGGCATTCCCGGTTTTTAAAGCCTGCATAATTTGATTTTCAGGATCAAACGTTTGCAAAAACACTTGCCCGTGTTTATCCGCGCGTCCGGCGCGGCCGGCCACCTGATGCAGCATCTGAAACGTTCTTTCCCCCGCTCTTAAATCTCCGCCGGCCAACCCCAGATCCGCGTCGACGACGCCGACCAAAGTCAGATCCGGGAAATGATGCCCTTTTGTTAAAATCTGCGTCCCGATGATGATATCGACTTCATGATCATGAATTTGGCGCATCAGTTCCGCCATTTGCGCCGCCGTCGCGTTTAAATCGCCGGAAACGACCAGCTGCCGCGCCCGCGGAAAACGAACGGCCGTTTCTTCGCTGATCCTTTCCACGCCAGGCCCGCAGGAAGCCAGTTCTCCTTCTTCGCCGCAGACGGGACAAGCCTGCGGCACGGGAATATGATAACCGCAGTGGTGACATTCCAGCCGCCGGCCGTTTCTGTGTTCGACCAGCCACGCCGAACAGTTCGGGCATTGAAAACGGTGTCCGCATTTGCGGCATAAAACCAGCGGCGCATACCCCCGGCGGTTTAAAAACAGCAACGCCTGTTCGCCGCGTTCCCAAACCCGTCCGATTTCATTCAATAAAACGGGCGACAAAAAACTTTTAAGCTCCGCTTTGTTTTCCGGCGGAAACAGACGCATGTCAATCAGATCAATCCGCGGCATAACGGCCGCCCCGAAACGATCGGGCAGAACGACTTCTTTGTACTTTCCGGCCCGCACGTTGATTCTGGTTTCCAAAGACGGCGTCGCAGACGACAAAACAATCGGTATGTTTTCGATTTTCGCGCGGACAACGGCCATGTCGCGCGCCTGATAGATCACGCCGTCCTCCTGTTTATAAGACGCGTCGTGTTCTTCATCAACAATGATCGCGCCCAGTTCGGAAAAAGGCAGAAACAAAGCCGACCGCGCGCCGGCCAAAACGCGGACTTCCCCGCTTAAAACGGCTTTCCAAGTTTCGCGGCGCACTCTGGCGGACAGATCCGAATGCCACAAAGCGGGCATTACTCCGAACCGGCGTTTAAACCGTTCCAGCCACTGCCCCGTCAATCCGATTTCCGGCAGCAAAACCAAAGCCTGTTTTCCCTGTTTTAAAGCCGCGGCAATCATATCGAAATAAACTTCGGTTTTTCCGGATCCCGTCACGCCGTTTAAAACCGTTACGCAAAACCCTTTGCCGACCGTATCGGATAGTATTTCGGCCGCCGCCGCCTGCCGGCCGGACAGTTTTACGCCTGCGTCGCCGGTTCGGGGCGGATCAAAAGACACCGGCTTTATTTTTTCGCGCCGCAGCATTCCCGCGTCGGCCAGCCCTTTGACGACAGACGGCGACACGCCGGCCAGTCTGGCAATTTCCGCGGCCGTGCGCGGCATATCCGTTACGGCGTCCAGCGCTTTCCGCCGCGCGGCCGTCAAACGGATTTTTTCAGCCGTTTCCGCTGCGACGTATCCGTCCGTTTCGCCGATTCCCTGAAAAACGTCGTCAACGCTCATTGCCATTTTCAGCACCGCGCCCGGCGACGAAAGCGTATATCCGGCCACCCAGTCGATCAGTTTCCGGTTTGAAGAGCTTAAAACCGGCAGATCGCAGACGGCGCGGATATCTTTTAATTTCGATTCGTCTATTTCTGATTTTTCCGCCGATTCCCAGACGACTCCGGTCATCGTGCGCGCGCCGAAAGGCACCCGGACAAAGCTGCCGGACGCCGGCGGAGAAATATTTTCCGGACACACGTAATCAAACGCGCCGGCCAAAGGCAGCGGCAGTAAAACCTGCAAACGTTTTTTATTTGATTGATTCTTGTCCGACATTTCCTTACACTCAATGCTTAGTTTCAATCTACTAACTTTAGGGTGAGATACTCAAATGAAATTTTTTATTGATACAGCCGATTTAAATGAAATCAAAGAATTGGCAACGACCGGCATGGTTGACGGCGTTACGACGAACCCGTCTTTGGCCGCCAAACAGGGCATGAATTTCAAAGAACTGATCGCGGAAGTCTGCAAAGTCGTTCCGGGTCCCGTTTCCGCGGAAGTCACGGCTTTGGATTACGACACGATGATGAAAGAAGCCGAAGTGCTGCGTAAAATCGCGCGCAACGTGACGATTAAAGTCCCCCTGACACAGGACGGGTTAAAGGTCTGCCGCGCTTTGTCCGCCGAAGGCACAATGGTCAACGTGACGCTGTGCTTTACCTGCGGTCAGGCGATTTTAGCCGCCAAAGCGGGCGCGACGTTTGTTTCCCCGTTCGTCGGCCGTTTGGACGATCTGGGCGTCAACGGTATGCAGCTGATTGAAGATATCCGCATGGTTTATGACAACTACGACAACTTCAAAACGCAGATTCTGGTTGCTTCCGTACGCAGTCCGGAACATGTCATCAACGCCGGAAAGATCGGCGCGGACGTGATCACGGCTCCTCCGAAAGTGATTCGCCAGCTTTATCACCACCCGCTGACGGATTCGGGACTGAAAACTTTTGCGGAAGACTGGGCAAAAACAGGTCAGTCGATTCTGTAAGCCGGTTATTCTTTGTTAAACGTTATCGGTTAAAATCCGGGGGAAAGATATTCCCCGGATTTTTTAAGGAAAAATGATGGCTAAACTGTATGAACCGAAAAACGTCGAAATCAACTATACCGCGGACGGACGGTTAATGACGGCGATCGAAGAATGGCAGCGCTGGCTGAAAACAGAAAAGCGGTGTTCGGGGCATACGGCGGCGGCGTACGGGCGCGATCTGGCTTCTTTTCTGAATTTTTTAGAAAATTATACGGCGCAGACGCCTTCTTTTGACGTTTTGGGAAAAATGGAAGTTACCGATTTTCGCGCTTATCTGGCCGCCAGAACGCAGGAAGGAATCGGCCGGACTTCTTTGGCGCGCAATATGTCGACTTTGCGTAACTTTTTTAAATTTTTGGAACGCAACGCCCTGCTGTCCAATCCGGCCGTCAATGTTATTCATTCCCCTTCGGTTCCCAAAGCTTTGCCTAAGCCGCTGACAAGAGAACAGGCCTTTAACGTTATCAAGACGGCCGGCGAATTGCAGGAAGCCTTATGGCTGAAAAAACGGGATATGGCTTTCGTCACTTTGCTGTACGGCTGCGGACTGCGTATCGGCGAAGCTTTGTCTTTGGACGTCAAAGACAGCCCCGGATCCGACGTTATGACTATTCTGGGCAAAGGGCAAAAAGAACGGGTGGTTCCGGTTTTGCCGATTGTCCGGGAAATGATCAACGCTTATTTAAAAGAACGTCCGGACGGCGCGCCGGACAATTCTCCTTTGTTTATCGGCGCGCGCGGCGAACGGGTCAACCCCGGCGTTATGCAGCGTCAAATGCGCAAAATCCGCGATATGCTGGGTCTGCCCGAAACGGCGACGCCGCACGCCCTGCGCCACAGTTTTGCCACTCATCTGTTATCCGGCGGCAGCGATCTGCGCACCATTCAGGAACTGCTGGGACATTCGTCGTTATCTACAACACAGAGGTATACGGGGCTGGATTCCGACAGAATGATGGACATTTACACACACGCCCACCCGCGCGCAAAAAAGTAAAGGAATATTTTATGGATTCGTTCTTTTTCCTTCTTCTCGCTTTGTTTCCTTTTTACCCGATCGGGATTGCCTACCTGATTCTCCGCCTGACAAAAAAACTTACGCCGGAAGCATTCTCCAGACTGAAATTAATCTTGGCCTGTTTTGCCGCCGTTACGGGCTGGTTGTATTTTTTTGAAGACAAACAAACCGTTTTTGAATGTCGGAACCCTTCTTTAACCTGCGTCTATTACCATTCAACGATTGCCGATCCGAAACTGCGTTTTGTGCGTTCGTTTAATCTGAACGGCCTAAAAGAAATTGAATTAAAAAGGGTAAAACGCCGCAGCGGAAAATATTCCACCCGTACCGTTTATAAAATCGTGTTTCATTCGGAAACGGAGCAGAATGAGTTTCCCAAGACTTTTGATATTGAAGATTGGGCGCAGGAAGAAATCGGGAAAATCAATCGTTTTTTACAAGACGGCAAGAAACAACGCTATGTTTATCGGGAAGGACGCGAAGAAATAGACGTGTTTGATCAAGGAATCAAATTCGACTTTTTCTTTACAACAGCCGCATTCATATGCTGGTGTTTATATGACTGGAAAAGGAAACGCCGATATGCTTAAAGCACTCAGTATACTTTTAGCCTGTGTTATCGTCATCGGCTATCATGTTTTTTTTGATGACGCGCAGATATTTTTCGAATGCCGCAAGGATACGGCGCAATGTGTTTTTTTTCATACAACGCATGCCAATAAATCGCTCCGGCATGTTAAAACTTATGATATTTCGACATTGAAAGAGGTAGTTGTGGAACGGCGCCGGAAATTAATTGCGGGCAGAGGGCGCAGTCATAAATATTATGTCGTCCGTTTTATGACAAACGAACCGTTTGAACTGCCCGAACAGTTTTCCAGCGAACCACTCGCACAAAGAACAGCAAACAAAATAAAAGATTTTCTTTCTTCCGATCAGCAACGATATTTGTACACGAAGTAAACCTGCTTACTTATCCGATCCAAGCGGGGAACATCGCCTTTAAGGAAGTATATATAAATTCAATCCCCAAAGCGGAAAGAATCATACCGCAGATACGGCCGATAATGTTCAGCCCCGTCTGCCCCAAAGCGGCGGCCAGTTTATCAGACAGACGCAAACAGACCCAAGAAACGACGGCGACGGTCAGACCGGCGCAGCAAACAGAAATCATATGAGCCAAAGACTGATCGGTCTGCGTTGCGATAACGATTGCGGAAATGCCTCCGGGACCGGAAATAACGGGCAAAGCGATCGGCATGACCCCGATAGCGTCACGGTTTTCGGCTTCGGCCTGTTCTTCTTTGGTATGGCGTTTTTCGGACGCTTTCATCATGCCGAACGCGATTGAAATCAGCAGGATCCCTCCGGCGATCCGGAATGAATTCAGACTGACCCCGAAAATATCCAGAATAGCGCTGCCGAAAAAAGCCGAAGTAATCAGCACGCAGGCAACCGTTATTCCAGCCTGGCGGGCGACTCCTTCTTTTTCACGGGTTCCCATGCCCTCCGTCAGATTAACGAAAATAGGAATGGCGGACTGCGGCGCGCAAACGGCCAGCATCGCCAAAGAAAAGTGCAGATAATCCACAAACCAGGCTAACATTTACATCTCGTCAAACGGTTACGTTGTTGTTTTATTATTATCATCTTTCGGAAAAAGAAGAAAGCTGATAAAATCAAAAAATAATTTTTTTACCGAAAGGACAGTTTCAATGGAATTAATGGAAGGATTACTCTCGCGCCGCAGCGTCCGCCAATATACGGATCAAAAAGTCGCGGCGGCGGACATTACGGATATTGTCAAAGCCGGCATGTATGCCCCCAGCGCCCGCAACCAACAGGTTTGGGAATTTGTTGTCATTACGGATAAAGACAAACTGACGCAGTTCACCGACGGATTACCAACGGCGCCGATGGCGAAAACAGCCGCTTTCGGCATTGCCGTATGCGCGGATCTGGATCGCGCGGCGTCGCCGGAATACTGGGAACAGGATTGCGCGGCGGCGATGGAAAACATGCTGCTGGCCTGCCATGCAAAGGGACTGGGCGCCGTTTGGATCGGCATGCACCCGCACGAAGAACGCGAAAACGTTGTTAAAAAAGTATGCGCCGTTCCCGAAAAAATCAAAATTCATTCTTTGATGCTGGCGGGATATCCGGAAAAACCGGCGGCGCAGGCGCAAAGGTTTCATCAGGAATACATTCATCAAAATGAATGGAAAGATTAAAAATTCAACAGATTTTTATTGACATCACGGCTCAGGCTTGTCACTTTTTCAAAAGAAAGGGCAAGCCTTTTTAATAAAAAAATCCTTTAGGACACATCATGATGAATTTTCTTTATTTTTCTCCGAACTTTCCGACTTACGGGTGGAAGTTCTGCCGTTATTTAAAGGAAAACGGCGTAAATGTTCTGGGTATCGGCGACGCGGATTATGATTCTCTGGAACCGGGGTTAAAGGACGCTTTGACCGAATATTACCGCGTTGACAATTTACAGGATTACGATCAGGTTTACCGCGCGACGGCATGCCTGATTCACCATCACGGAAAAATCGACCGCATTCAGTCCAACAACGAATTTTGGCTGATTACCGAAGCGATGTTAAGAACGGATTTTAATATTGAAGGCGTGAAATATCCCGAAATCATGGATCACAAACAAAAATCCAGAATGAAAGCTTTCTTTAAAAAAGCGGGCGTTGACTGCGCCGATTACTGCCTGCCGAAAAACTTTGCCGACGGCAAAGCGTTTACGGACGAACACGGCTTTCCCGTCGTTGTCAAACCGGACGACGGCGTCGGGGCGTGCGACACATATACGCTGCGCACGGAATCGGAAATGGCAGACTTTTTCGCACAGAAACCGGACGTGCCTTATATCATGGAAACATTTATCGACGGTCATGTCGAAACGTTTGACGGCCTGACAAACCGCGACGGCGAAATTGTTTTCTGCGCCAGTCAGGTTTATCATCAGTCTTTGATGGATACGGTTGTCAACGACGACTGCATTATGTATCATTCCGAAAAAAACATGGCCGAAGACATTCGCAAAGCCGGCACGGCGATCGTAAAGGCTTACGGCATCAAGGATACTTTTTTCCATTTTGAATTTTTCCGCACAACGGACAAAAAGACGGGCAAGACAAAAGTCATGGCGCTGGAAGTCAACATGCGTCCGCCCGGCGGCATGATTACGGAAATTTACGAAGCTTCCCATGACGTTAACATATATAAAGCCTGGGCGGACACGCTGATCAAAGGCAGACCGGAAGGCGACATGACGCAGAAACGCTACGCCGCTTATGCCAGCCGGAAATTCCGTTTTAATTACCTGTACACGCACGAAGCCATTTTGGCCAAATACGGTTCCCACATTATGGAACACATGCCGGTCGAAGGCATTACCGCGCGCGCAATGGGTGATTACATTTACCTGATTTATGCCGACACGCTGGAAGAAATCAATGAAATCATTGACGCGGTTAACGAACGTGTCTGACAGGAAATAAGAAATGAAAGAAGAATATTTTAAAGAATACTCTTCCTGTTTAAACAGGGACATGGAATTCAAAGTTTACGGCCATACGGGCAAACCCGTATTGGTTTTTCCGCCCGGCTGCGGCCGTTTTTGGCATTATGAATATCACGGTATGGTCAACATCTGCGCGCCGTACATTGACGCGGGACGCATTCAGCTGTTCTGCATTGACGGCATTGATTGGGAAAGCTGGGAAAATAAGGAAGGCAATCCTTATGACAACATGCAGATGCAGGAAAAGTATTTTAATTATACGACGGAAGAATTCATTCCTCGTATTAAAGAAATCAGCCGCGCAGCCAACGGCGGGAATGAAATCGGCATTATGGCGACGGGGTGTTCCATGGGCGCGACACACAGCGCGAACACGTTTTTCCGCCGGCCGGACTTGATTGATTCCGTTATTGCCCTCAGCGGATTGTATTCGTCAAAATATTTTCTGGGCGATTATATGGACGACACGGTTTACAGAAACTGCCCGTTGTATTTTCTGCCGAATATAACGGACGAAAACCGGTTGAACCAGATGCGC
Organism: Alphaproteobacteria bacterium; assembly: GCA_051888155.1. Lineage (GTDB taxonomy): Bacteria > Pseudomonadota > Alphaproteobacteria > CAAGCB01 > CAG-977 > UBA11549. Next base: position 5,577 of record JBJFAY010000091.1, on the reverse strand, counting down.
CGCGCCCGGCTGGTTTTCTGCGTCGGCCAGGGCGCGTGGGAAGATCCCATGATCGAAGACACGCTGCGATTAAAACAAATTCTGGAAGAAAAGCACATTCCCGCCTTTGTCGATATTTGGGGCAAAGACGTCAATCACGACTGGGACTGGTGGTACGTGCAGATGCCGTATTTTTTAGACAAAGTTTTAGCATAAACAACAAAGGCGGCGGGGCAATCCCGCCGGTTTTGATATAAAGTATTGCCTGTTGTTTTTTTATGCCATATAATGCTTTTTGAAATATTCGGGAACTTCCCGGGTGTTTAAGTGCCTGAACAGGCGCGGAGCCTTCATAAGCTCTTGTTACACCGGCGCAGATATGCGTCGATAACCGTTTTGCGTATCGCAAAACGGAAAATATCCCCGACTTCTTTGTGACGGTCGGGGAGCTTTTGGTGTATGTCCAGAGGATTTCCGTACTTATCCTTGAAAAAACGGATATCTTTAAAGACCTGAAGGATCAAAGTGTAACTTGATTTATGAACTCCCCGGCCGCCTGAACAGGCGGTTTACTTTTAAATCGTAGGGAGTCGAAATGAAAAACATTCATTCACAGGAAACCGGCCGGTCCATGGTCGAAATGCTGGGTGTTCTGGCAATTATCGGCGTTTTGTCGGTCGGCGGCATCGCGGGGTATTCTCAGGCAATGTCGAAATTCAAGGTCACTAAAACAACAGACCAAATCCAAACAATGGTCACAAACATTCGCACACTGTTTTCCACTCAGCGTACATACGCCGGTGTTGGAGACGGTGCAATGATGTACACGACAGGCATTTATACCGATGAAATGTGTGCAGACAATACCTGCGCCAAGCCGGTAAATCCTTTCGGAGGTGAGATTAAGGTCGGATCTCTTACGTTCAACGCCGCTGCAAATAAAGCGTTTTACGTTGTTTACATGGGATTACCGGCCGACGCATGCACCCGTTTACTCATGCAATCATGGGGCGACGCCTCTTCAGGCTTATATGCAGTAGCGGGAGGCAGCGCCGATGATGTTACGCCGGCGATACCTGAATCTTCTGGCGCAAGCACTGTTCATCTAACACAAGATGCAAACACGGCAACCATGGAGGTTCCTTGGGGGTTAACTCAAGCTGCGGCAGCATGCGGATCTGGTTCAAAATCTTACATAGCTCTATATTTCAGATAATATCATAAAAACACAAAAGCCTCCTGCCCGTACGTCCGGTCGGCATGGAGGCTTTTTCTATTTTCAAAACAACCGCTTAAAACAGGAAATTTTTTTATACACAAGTATGCTTATTACTTCAGTTTTTTTGATTTGTAACAAACATATAGAAAAAAGATTTTTCTTTTTGGCAAAAAAGCAATCTCCTGTATAATAAGCAAAATTATTTTTCAGAGGTTGCAATGATAACGGAATTTCTTAAACCGAAAACGCCCGCCGAAGCGGTTCAGCTGAAACAGGCGACGCCCGGCGCCGTTTATATGGCCGGCGGATCTTGGATCAATTCGTCGCGTTCTGCCATGACCCCCGAAACGGTCGTCAGTCTGGCAGAATTAAACCTGAATTATATCAAACGGGACGGCGGCGATATCCTGATCGGCGCAATGGCGACGTTGCAGGAAATTCTGGACAATCCTTTTGTCCCCGCTTATCTCAAAGAAAGCCTGATTTTATTCCGCAACCGCAATATTCGCAATCAGGGAACGCTGGCCGGCGCGGTTGCCGCCAAAAATCCGGCGTTTTCCGTTCTGAGCGTTCTGATCGCCGCCGGCGCGCTGCTGGAAACGCCCGAAGAAGAAATCAGCGTTGAAAAATATATCGCTTCCGGCAGTTCCGCTTTGATCCTGTCCGTCCGCCTGCCCGATCAGGTCCGCGTCCGTTCGGATAAATATTCCGTAACCGCCCGCGGCGTCAGTCTGGTTTCCGCCGCCGCAGGTATTTCCGAACGGGAACTGCGGCTGGTCATTGCTCAGGACGGCGGCAAAATCGAACGGCTGACCGCTTTGGAAAAAACGTTAAATCCCGACGCTCTGCCCGACGACAGGGACGAACTGGCCGGACAAATTTCCAAAGCCGTTATGTCTTTTGACGATTACAGAACGTCCGCGGCGTTTAAAAAATATATCGCCGGCGTTATGTTGGCCGATTGTCTGATCAAAGCGGCAAAGGGAGCGTAAAAATGAAAATTTCTTTTACTCTTAACGGAATAAAAAAGACCGTTCATACCGAAGCCGGCGAAAACGTTCAGGCTTTGTTGCAGCGTCTGGGGATTTTTTCCGTCCGCGACAGTGACGATCATCAGGGATTCTGCGGATCGGACACGATTATTTTAAACGGAAAGCCCGTCAACGCCGGATTGTTCATCGCCGCGCAGATCGACGGGGCGGACGTCAAAACGATCGAATCCGTCATGAAAGACGGCCGGCTTTCCGCCGTGCAGTCCGCCATGGTTGACTGCGGTCTGGTGCAATCGGGGTATAACTCTCCGGCCGCGGCTTTGATGTTGACCGACCTTTTGGAACGTATCCCCGATCCGTCAAAGGACGATATCATGGACGCTTTATCTCCTTTATTCAGCCGTTCCGCCGGATATCAGCCGTTTTTCAAGGCGGTCGATCTGGCAAAGAAAAGAATGAAAGACCCGTCCTGCAAAACCGAAGGGTTTACGGAATTTCGGGAAGATCTGCGCGAAGTCGGCAAAGTCCGCCGAAAAATCGACGGCCACCAGCTGGTTGCCGGACACAAAGCTTTTGTCGAAGACATGGTCGAACCGGGAACCTGCATTTTAAAAATGCTGCAAAGCCCCCATGCGCATGCTTACATCACTTCCATTGACACGGCCGAAGCCGAAAAAGTCGAAGGCGTCGTGACGATCATTACGCATAAAAACTGCCCTGACGTTTATTACACCAACGCGGGACAAGGCGCGCCGGAACCTTCCCCGCACGACCGCAAATTGTTTAATCAGAAAGTCCTGTACGTCGGCGACCGTGTCGCGGCCGTCGTCGCGGAAACCGAAGAAGCCGCCGACGAAGCGCTGAAAAAAATCAAAGTGGAATACGAAGTTTTAAAGCCGGTTTTCACTTGGGACGACGCGCAGGCGCCCGATGCGCCTATTCTGCACAAATCGTTTGTGACTTACGGCGTCGGCGCGCCCGAAGATCTGGACGAATACAACAAAAACGCCGATCCGCGCGACGGAAAAATTCATTATCCTTTCCCGCTTCGCGCCGATCCGCATCACAATCTGGCCGCCAGCGTCAAAGGCGGAATAGGCGACATGGAAAAAGGATTTAAAGAAGCCGATATTATTATCGACAGAACTTTTGCCACGACGCAAATTCAATGCACGCCGACGGAACCGCACGTCGTGTTTACGAAAATGCAGGGCGACCGGCTGGTTATTCACGCTTCAACCCAGGTGCCGTTCCACCTGCGCCGCGTCGTCGCCAAAGTTTTGGGAATCCCCGAAACAAAGATCCACGTCATCAAAGAACGTGTCGGCGGCGGTTTCGGATCAAAACAGGACGTTATTTTAGAAGACGTCGCCGCTTTTGCGACTTATTCGACGGGACGGCCGGTTTATTACCGCTATACCCGCAATCAGGAATTTAACACCTGTTCCACCCGCAAGCCGATGCGCGTCCGCGTTAAAATCGGCGCGAAAAAAGACGGCACGTTTACGGCGATCCAAATGGACAACGAAGCCAACACCGGGCCTTTCGGCGCGCATGCTCTGACGGTTCCGATGAACGCATGTTCCAAAAACCTGCCGTTGTTTTTATGTCCGAACATGTACTTTACGGTACGGATTTATTATTCCAACATTATGCCGACCGGCGCTTATCAGGGATACGGCGCGCCCAAGGGGGCTTTTGCTTTAAACAGCACGGTCGCCGAATTGGCCGAACAGCTGGGTATGGATCAGATCGAACTGATGCGCAAAAATATGGTGCGCGAAGGCGCCGTTCTGGAAATCCTGCGCTGCCTGGGCGAAGGACGCGAAGGAACGCCGGCTTTGGTGCAAAGCTGCGGACTGGAAAAAGCGCTGGAAGTCGGTTCCAAAATGATTGACTGGGGCAAAGAAGAAACTTCGGACGATCCCGACATTAAAATCGGCAAAGGCGTTTCCATTATTCAGCAGGGATCCGGCCTGCCCGGCTTGGATCATTCCAACGCCCATATCCTGATGCTGGCCGACGGCGGATTTTCCGTCCATTCGGGTGCGGCGGATATCGGCACGGGGCTGGACACCGTCATGGCCAAAGTCGTCGCCGAAGTATTGGAAGTTCCTTTATCCAAAGTCACCGTCATGAGCGGGGATACCGATCATACACCGTTTGACACGGGGGCTTACGCTTCTTCGGGGACTTTCTTTTCCGGAAATGCGGCGCGTCTGGCCGCCGAAGACATGAAACAAAAAATTCTGCAAAAGGCCGCGGAATATCTAAGCGAACCGGTTGAAGACTGCGTATTGGAATACCCCGCGAAAGTCAAAGGCAAAAACGGCGAAATCACGTATGCGCAGATTGCCTATAACACGACGACGGGGCATGGTTCCGGCCAGCTGCAGGGCATCGGTTCCTTTATTACGGAAAACCATGCGATTCCTTACGGCGCGAATTTTGCCGAAGTCGCGGTCAATACGCGCACGGGTGAAATTGACGTGCGCAAGTTTTACGCTCTGCTGGACTGCGGCACGCCGATCAATCCCGAACTGGCCGAAGGACAAGTGTTCGGCGGCGTATTAAAATCAATCGGCCATTCGCTGTATGAAGGCATTGTTTTGGATAAAAACGGCAAACCGTTAAACGATAATCTGCAGGATTACAACCCGCCGACGATTTACGACCTGCCCAAAGATTTTCAGGCGCCGCTGGTCTTTACCAAAGATCCGGACGGCCCTTACGGCGGAAAGTCGATTTCCGAATTGGCGACGAACGGCGCCGCGCCGGCGCTGGCCATTGCGATTCACAACGCCTGCGGCGTATGGATCCGCGAATGGCCCTTTACGCCTGAAAAAATATTGAAAGGGTTAGGAAAAATCTAAAATCAAAAAGCCCCTTTTTCAGGGGCTTTTTCCTTATTAATCCGGCAGGTAATCGTGCAGAATAACCGCCAGATTCATCAGCGTCTTTTTCTTTTTCGGCGACAAATCGGCAATCGCTTCGCTTAATATGTCATCAACGTCCGGATTCCTGCCCAGCCCCAGCAGTTCGCTTAAATCGTCGCATTCGTTCATTTCCAGCTGCAGCAAAGAAAGCGCGTCGGCGGGAACGTCGTCGTCCAGCCCGAACATGGCGGAAACCGCGGAATAATCCTCCCCCTCTTCCATATGATCATGGCCGCAGCCGCAGTCGCAATGATCCGAATGATGATGATGACCGCAAGAACATGTATCGTGATCGCGGTTATGTTCGTGACAAGAGCAGTGATGATCGTGTTTCATTAAATTTTCCGCCTTTCAAAATTATCTGCACATAAACAAAGCCAAAGCGGCAACAGCAGCTGTTTCCGCCCGCAAAATCCGTTCCCCCAGATCCAGTCCGGCCGTATGAGGCGTC
>JBJFAY010000090.1:0-4411 GCA_051888155.1 Alphaproteobacteria bacterium | reverse complement strand
GACCAGCAGAGAAACATCATGCGTACACGGCCGGTTCAAAGCTTTTAAACGCGCCAGAAAATCTTCATCTTGAACATTAAACATCGTAAACATAAACGGGACTTCCAAATCAGCCGGATCCAAATGTCCGTGACCCCAAACGCCGTTCTGACCCAAAGCTTCGCCATGATCGGACAAATAAAAGAAATAAGTCGCCTGATCCGAACTGCGCGCAAAATCCAAAATTTTCATTAACAGCATATCTTCATACAGCATGGCGCTGTCATATTCGTTAATACGTTCATCAACGTTTGAATCTTTGAAAATTTTATATTTTTCTTCCTCATACATATAATTATCGTTGTACGGAGAATGGACATTGCGTTTATGCACGATAATCAAATTGCGTCCGGTCAGATCAATTTGTTTGAAAGCATTATCCAAAAAGCCGCTTTCACCTTTTAATTTTTCGCCGTCCGCCGAAGAATAAATAAAAGCCTGATCATAGTGGCTGAGCGACGTTTTTTTAAACAAAGAAGCGTTCTGCGCTTCGATATATATGACTTTAAACCCGTTTTCCCGCGCCATTTTAAATAAATAGCTGTCGCGGGTAATCAGCTTGCGGTAATTTTTCGGGTTGACCTGAATATTGTAAATCATCGGCAGAGAAATTAACGTGTTAACGCCGGCCGCCCAGGCTTTTTTATAAACGAACAAAGGGTCCTGCGCCGCATATTTTTCCAGTTCCGGGGTCGTTTGGCGATGATACCCGAACAAAGACAAATGATTGGCGTTAATTGATTCGCCGACAACAAAAATAATATTAACCGGCTCATTCTTATCCGCCGCGACATTGCTCAGCTTATAATCGGGAAAAACTTCTTTATTTTCATATCCGGTCAGTTTCCGGGGCAGAATATTTCCCAGATAAGCGGAAAACGAATTAATCGTATTATAAGACGCATAACAGGTATTTTTGAACAACATCTGAAAAATACCGTCCGGCGTCGAAGCGCGATAAAAAAATCCCGCAAAGTAAACGGCCGGCAGAATCCAAGCGTATTTAAATGACACACGGTTAAAGAAATCGCGGGAAACGGCATATCCCAAAATAAAATAAGGCACGCCGACCAAAGCAAAAACATACAGGTATTTGTACCAGACGTCTTTGATTTCCGTCATAATATCCCCTGTTTCCAGGAAAATAAAATCAATAGCGTACGGCGTCAGATATACCCCGAAATAAGCCATTGAACAGAACTGAATAATTTGAAGCAGTCCGAAAACAATTAAAAACCGGGCAAACATCTTTTTGCTTTTGACCATGGAAAGCAGAAAAGAAAGCAAAAACAGCATTCCCAGTTTATCGGAGTTCCAACAGACGGACAGATGCGGACGGATAAAGCTGAATATGATTTCCGGCAGCATCAGAAAAAACAGAATAATCAGAGAACAAAAAAGCATTCTCAGAAAATCAAAAAGATATTTTTTCATAAATTAAGGTTCTTTTATCTAAAAGGACAACATTAATTTTCTATGGCCTGGATCAACCCGCCCCCCTGGTTTACCTGAGGTTTGGCATTACTCCGGACCGGCGCGGAAGATTTTGTTTCTTCGGCCGGCGTTCTTTTTTCCAGAACTTTTAAAGAAACAAACACGGTTCTGCTTGCGTATGTCGTACGGCACCAACCTTCTTCAACATTACAACTCAATTCGGTTCCTTTAGGAATCTGTCCCAAAATTTTTCCGTTCGGTTCTTCCCGGAAATTGGCGTTTTTCAGCACGACATAAGGTTCTTTTGAATCGCACAGAGTCACCAATGACAGTAATATCAGCACAACGATAAATCCCGCACAGCCGCCGGGTTTCCTTTTACAGCCGCAAAACGGACAAGCCGCCGCGTCGGAACTTCTCATCTTGCCGCAATCGGGACATTTTATCAGCATTCGTGTTCTCCGTTATTTTGAAGCAACAAAAACAGCTTTGAACGTTTTGACGTTTTCAAGGAAAATAAAACTTTTTCACCGGCATTAAAAGGCATTTTACCGCCTTCTCTGTTTTTTTTATACTTGCGTACAATCAGCTTTTTTCCTTTTCCCAAAGGAATCGACAGTTTTTCGCGCACGTTCCAGTCAGGTTTCCAGCTGCCCGTGTAATGGTGTACGCCATAAGCGGCAGCGTTATCCGTACAAAAATACGTATACGGATAAATATAAGCGTTATCCGTGATTTTTACGCGGTCTTTGGTGACAAAAACGTCTTCAATCCCGTATTTTTCCTTAAACACTTTGGCAAAATACATCGGATTGGTCGTCAGGTTGAAACTGCCGTCCGGATTGATGAAATCAATATCGTCATAGGCGGCGATCAGGTCTTTGATAATCTGATGACCGGGCAAAGTCCCGATCAGCGCCGGAGAAATACTGCGGCACGATCCGCATTTTTGCGATCCGATAAAAAAATCAAGATTCATAAAATCGTCCAAAGGCTTCCTGATTTCTTCGTCCGTATCAAAATAAACGCCGCCTTCGGTCATCAAAGCGTACAGGCGCACATAATCGGAAACAAAAGCCCACTTTCCGGCTGAAACAGCCTGTTTTAAATAGCGGTTGTCAAATTTTTCCAAATCCGCATCATTCCATTCGCGGATTTCATAATCGGGCAGAATTTTTTTCCAGCTTTCGATACATTTCGTTTCCACTTCGCCTTTAGGCGCAGAACCAAACCAGCAATAATGAATCTTTTTGGGGATCATTTGTTTTCTCCAACCGTTTCGACAATCAGACGCCGCCACAATTCAATGACTTTTTCCGGAGCGTAGTCCGTCATATCCCGCGCCGCGTTTTGCCCGAAAGTCATACGCAGTTCTTTTTCGCTCATCAGCCGGCGCAGTTTCTGCGTAAAATCGTCCAAGTCTTTTGCCAGAAAACCGTTATGTCCGTCAATAATCAGTTCGTTGACCGACGGCGCGTCCGCAAACCCCAGACTGGGCAGACCGCACGCCATGCCGTCCGCCAACGCCAGAGAAAACCCTTCGTGCGCGGACGGAAAAGCATGAATATCCGCCTGACGGTACACGTCCTGAATTTTAGGGTGATACCCCTTGATAAACACATTGTCCTGCGCGCCGTACTTTGCCGCCAGTTCTATCAGCTCGCGTTCATAGGCCGGATATTTGCGCATACCCCAAAACTCCAGCTGCCAATCGGGAAAATCTTTCAACAGGCGCCCGAAAGCTTCAACCAGCAGATGATGACGTTTCCCGGCTTTTTCAACACGGGCGACGTAAATGATCTTTTTCTTTTCAACCGATAAATCGGCGCGTTCGTTTTCGGGAATCTGAACGACTTCATTCGGAATAGTCACGACACGTTTCGGCGTACAAAAATCCGGAATCGTTTTTTCATAGGATTTCATCAAAACATGAAAAGCAGCCGCCCTGTTCATTACATCGCGGTATACCGCGCGCATATATGGTTTTTTCTTCATCAGATTCCCCAGCATGACCGGCGGATAGCCGTGCATCATCATAATGACGGGGACATCATGATTTTGTTTATACAAAACATTAACCAGATCAACCATAAAATAGCAGATAATGACGTCCGGCTTTTCTTCGGCGATGACTTTTTTAAACCGCGCCGTCGGCCGTCCCAGCTTGCCGCGCAAAAAACGATAAAGGTTAAAGAACGGGTTTTTTGTTTTTGCATTCAGGTTAATAAACTTCACGCCGTCGTCCAGCGTAACGCCGCTGCCCTGCTTTTTATAACTGTCGCAGACGACGGTCACGTCAAACCCGATGCGATGCAGAGAATTGACAAACTGCGCCAAAAACTTTGTATTCAGGACATTTCTGTCCTTGACAATCATAACTTTCATACCGCCGCCTTTCAGGACAGGATAAAAACCGCTTTTATTTTTTATGTTTTAGAGTAACTTAACTAAAAGATCAAATCAAAACAAAAGGACGGCAAATGAACGTTTTAGTGACAGGCGGCGCGGGCTTTATCGGATCGCATACGGCAGACAAACTGACGGAGGCGGGGTTTAATGTGGTTGTTATCGACAGAAACGAACCGAAATATAAAAACAGCCGGGTCGTTTATTACCGGCTGGACTTAAATGATCCCGAGGTATCCGGCGTCTTTGAAAAGCATGATTTTGATTACGTCATTCATCTGGCCGCGCAGGCTTCCGTCGCCGTATCGGTCGCCGCTCCCGTTCGCGACGCTCTGGACAACGTCATGGCTTCCGTGCGCGTGATTGAACTGTGCAAAAAACATCGCGTCAAAAAGATCGTCGTATCGTCCAGCGCCGCTTTATATGCCGTGCCGCAATATCTGCCGGTTGACGAACGGCACCCCGTCAGCTTTTTATCGCCTTATGCCGTTTCAAAACATACAATGGAAGAATATGTCAAGCTGTCAGGGCT
>JBJFAY010000089.1:0-4423 GCA_051888155.1 Alphaproteobacteria bacterium | reverse complement strand
ATTTACCGGCTGGACAAGCTGGCGGAAGGAGACGTTGAAATTGATATGACCGTAACGGCGCCGTCTTGTCCCGTTGCGGGATTAATGCCGAAACAGGTCGCCGAAGCCGTTTCAAAATTGGACGGAACAGGAAAAGTGACGGTCAAGCTGGTCTGGGAACCGGCTTGGACGATTGATAAAATGAGCGACGACGCTAAATATGTTTTAAATATGTTTTAAAATAGATTATCCTGATAAAGTTTTCTTTATCAATCGGCGTGACTTAATATGAAAAAAATATTTTCCCTTATTCTGATTCTTTCTTTTTCTGTTCTGGCTGCTTGTGAAGAAAAAGAAAGAACTATTCCGTTTGACAAGTACGATATTGTTAAAAAACAAATTATTATTGAAAACAATACGGAAGGCTCCGCTCTGCTGTCTGCCAAAGAAAGACGAGCAGACCGCCTGTTCAAACAATATATGCGGGAATATATCGGTAAACATCGCAGCTCTACCCGATTGTTTTCCAAATTAAAACCGGACATAACAAAATCAAATTTGTTTCAAATGATCCGTAAAATACCGAAAGGAGCCAATCTGCATCTTCATGCGCCGGTTATTCTGCCTGCGGAAAAATTATATGATCTGGCTGCTGAAACAAAAAATACTTATGTTTATTGGAAAAAAGGCAAAGCGCAGGGAAAATTGCAGATATTTGATCCGGCAGAAGTTCCGGACGGCTTCGTACCGTTTAATAAGGCAAAAAGCAAAGGGCTGACCAAAGAAAAACTATTGTCTTTATGGCAGGTGTATTCTCCGGATTATTCCTGGTTTCAGCTGCGCAATATTTATTACAGGCTGACGTCGTTTATTAACGCCAATCCCGACGTTTATAAAACTTATTATAAAGCCGTTTTTCAGAACGCGCTGGACGATAATATCAATCATCTGGAAATACGCATGAATTTTCCGCTGTTTAAAGATAAGTCCAAAAAATCAATCTCGGGCGCTTTGGTATTGAAAGAAGCTTATCAGGAATTTAAAAAAGACCACCCTGATTTTTCTGTAAAAATAATCTATACCGTCGCAAAAAGAAAACATAAATACAGTGAAAGAATATTGCAATCTTATCACACGATGCTGGAAATAAAAAAACAAACGGCAGATTATTCGGATCCTGAAAAGCCCGTTGATTTTATCGTCGGGTTTGATTTGGCGGGAAACGAGGATAATTCTTTACCGTTAGTAAAATTTGTGCCTGACTTTGAAGTATTATACAATCAAGGTTATCTGCGTGATTTGTATTTACATGCGGGGGAAAGCCGTCTGCCTCTTTCCAGAAACATTATTGACGCTTATCTGCTGAAATCCAAACGGGTCGGGCATGGGCTGAACCTGTATCGTTATCCGCAGTTAATGGATAAATTCGCCGCGGAAAAAATTCCTTTGGAAATCGCGCCGATCAGTAATCAAATGCTGGGATACGTCCGCGATATCAGACTGCACCCCGCCGTTGAATATATGCGCCGCGGTATTCCCCTTGTGCTGGGATCCGATGATCCGATGTTATTCGGTAATGACGGATTGTCATACGATTTCTTTGTCGCCGCCGTATTTTGGAATTTATCGCTGCGCGATATAAAGCAACTGTGCTTGAATTCAATTCAGTACAGCGCCCTTTCTGAGGCGGAAAAAACACTTTTGCTGAATCAATGGATTACAAAATGGAATCAATTCATTGACCAGGTTGTAAAGGCAGATAAGAAAGATCATAAAAAAGATTAATTGATCTGATTGATCCAGTCCAGATCGTCGCCTGACTTCAGCTCATGCGGCACTTTGATATATTTGCTTTCCAAATAGTCAATCATTAGGGGACTCAAACATTCTATTCCCGCAAAAATCATACTGCGGTTAAAGTCTTTGCCGAGGAAGTATTCGACAATTTCCCATTTATCCTGATCAATCGCCAAGGAAACGGAATTATGATTTCCGGCGACGATTAAAGAGGGGTTCGCACCATTTTCCATCAGATATTTTACAGCCGGCAAGTGATCGGATTCAACTGCTATAAATAATAAAACGGCCGGATCGGCTCCGTTTTTCAAAAGATCGTTGATTGCTGTTTTTAATTCCGGCTGTGCGGCATTTTTATTTTGGATCAGTTCTTTGAATTTCTGTTGAAAAGACATTTTTTCCCCGTTTCGGCGATAATTTCGTCAGGCAGATTAATACACCATCTTTCGTATGTCATTAAAAAAATAGTTTTTTAATGCGGACTGAATAAAAAAGCCCGTTGAAGCGGGCTTTGTAAATTTAAATGATAAGATCAGGCGGCAAACAGTTTTGTTCGCAGTTCTTGACGTAAAGTATCAATGACTTCCAGATCATGACGGCGTTTTTCAAAATGCCAGAACGTCCAGCCGTTGCAGCTGGGAAGCCCTTGCAAAGCGGCGCCGACTTTATGGATAGAGCCCGAAACATTATCCGCCAGCAGGGAACCGTCGGAACGTACTTTGGCTGCAAAGCGCTGTTTTGCGTCAAACAGCCAGTCTCCGGCTTGCAGCAAACCATATTCCAAAACGGTTCCGAACGGAATACGCGGTTCTTTGCGTTTGCAGGACATTTGCAGCGCGGCCAGATCGGAAACAGGCATAATCATATCAATACGTTCCTGCGCTCCTTTGATATAACGCTGTTCGCGTTCAATGCCGATAAATTTACGTCCCAGACGTTTGGCTACGGCTCCGGTCGTTCCGGTGCCGAAAAACGGGTCTAAAACAATATCTCCCGGTTTTGTCGTCATCATGAGTAAACGATAAAGTAAAGCTTCAGGTTTTTGCGTGGAATGAAGCTTTTCCCCGTTTTCGTCCTTTAATCTTTCATGGCCGCTGCAAATCGGCAGGTACCAGTCGCTGCGCAGTTGTTTATCGTCGTTAAAAGCTTTCATTGCTTCATAATTGAAAGTGTATTTGGAATTTTGGCTTTTAGAACACCAGATCATCGTTTCGTGCGCGTTGCACAAACGGGTGCCTTTCATATTCGGCATGGGATTGTCTTTAATCCACAGAATATCGTTTAAAATCCAAAATCCCAAGTTTTGCAAAATATAACCGACGCGGAAAATATTATGATAAGAACCGATAACGGTCAGTGTGCCGTTGTCTTTTAAAACACGTCTGGCCGCAGTCAGCCAAGCGGTTGTAAATTCGTCATAAGCGCGCGCATCTGTAAACTGATCCCAATCGTCCGTCACGCCGTCGACCAAAGAACTGTCGGGGCGGAAAAGTTCTCCGCCAAGCTGCATGTTATATGGAGGATCGGCGAAAATCATATCAACGGATTTTGCGGGCAGGGAGTTCATTAATTCAATACTGTCGCCCGGTAAAATAACATTCGTTTTTAAAGCAGCCATAAAAAACCTCTTGCATACCATTCTGGATAAATGTTTTCTGAAAATCAGAATAGGCGCGAGAGGTAATTAATTTATTAACGAGTGAAAATTAATTTTTCAAAAAGTCATTGTATTCTTTAGACTTTTTTAATAATTCTTTTTCCAGAGCTTCTTTGCCGTACAATTCAAGCAATGTCGGTTCATCGCGCAGCAGAGATCGTCCCAGCCCCAGTCCTCCTTTATTAAGACGGAAGTCAAGCAATTCCAAAACGGTCGGTCCGATATCCATTGCCGTAAACGATCTGTCAAGGTTGGAAAATTCTTTTTCCGCGTTAATAAAATTATTGTAAATCGTTCTGTTTTTTTCTTTTTCCAGCAAATGGTATAAAGTATTTTTGCGCGCCAGATGATCTCCGACAAGGACAATTAAAGTATCTTTGAAAACAGGTTTTTTTTAAAATTCATCAATAAAATTATAAACTTGTGTGTCAGAACAGACGACAATATCTTTAAATGGAGGGGACGTTTTTTTATCACATTGTTTTTCTAAAAAACCTTCCGGCTCGTGCATGTTCAATGTCAAAATAAAAATGGCAAACGGATTTTCCTCTGCTTTCAAAACCTTTATTTTATTTAAGACTGCGTCAAATAAGACAGAATCTTTAACGCCGTCAAACATTGATAATCCATCGTCTTTTTCTGAACGGCGCAGCGATTTCGCATCTTCAATCTGATGTACATGATGTGTTTTCAAAAAAATGTCCTTGCTTGCAAATTTTATGTCGTCCGCAGTGTAAAAATATATCTGATATCCGGCCTTGTCCAAAATGTCTGTCAGGCAAACGTTTTTGGGAAAACGAAAAGAATGCCTGTTCCGTTTGATTTCCTGCAGTAAAGGAATATACGGCAGACCGCAAAACGTTCCGATCAAAGCGGACGAAGTATTGTCCAATCCTAAAATTTCCTGATAACCTTTTATTTTTGTCCCGTTTAAACCGGATAAATGAGGAATAAGGTTTTTATTAAAAATTTTTTTGCTTGAATAAGTGT
>JBJFAY010000088.1:0-19411 GCA_051888155.1 Alphaproteobacteria bacterium | reverse complement strand
TTTTTTAATTTTTGAAAAAACTTCTATTTTTATTACGATCTGATCATATATTTTTGCTTATTTAACAAAAAAACAATCTCTTTATCTTTTTCATTCAAAAAAATAAAAGTAAGCCCCTCTTTTTCCGTTCTTATTTTATTCGCCGCCAAAGCCAGATGTCTTTTTTCTTTTTATATTAATTTATCAATGAAATAAAGCTGATCCCCCTTTTCCGCTTGAATTTTTTTTCATTTATGTTCAAAATATTAAATGAAGAATCGGAATGTGTTCTGATCTTCTGACATTAGGAGGAACGAGATGAAAAAATCAGGTCTGATTTTGGCAGGCGTTGCCCTGATGGCGATGAGCCACAGTGCCAGCGCAGCTGTTCTTCCCTCCGGATCGTTTGACGATTCATCGTCAATCGTAATCGCTAAAGCTGTAAAATTGGGGCGTAACGCCGCCAAATCAACGGCTTTCGGCGCAGATCTGGCTACAAGCGGGAAGACATCGACTTCTAATGGTGGCAGCGGTGTTGGTGGCGGCACCAACAGCAGTGACTGACAGGGACGGATGTCCCCTGAAACCAAATCACAGTTATCGTCTGTTACCTTTAGAGTAACTTCTTAAGATTCAGCTCTGAGTTTTCAGAGCTGAATCTTTTATCTGTCTTAAAGTTGCGAATAAAAAACAGGCCGCCGGCATAGGAATCTTGATGAAGCAATATCTGAATTACCTGCTGAACGAAATGATCCCCGGTTTATTTAAAGGAAGCGTGCGCTTCATTACCGAAACGTTGCGTGTCATTAAACAATACGCGTTATGGATCATTCTGATTTTAGTGTTTCTGTATTTCACGGATATCTGGGGAATGCAGGGATCAATCAACAGTTTTTTTCACTCTTTTAAACACTTATCGCATTAAAAAATGTCAACAATTCACTTTCTTTGCGGATACATGGGGTTTGGCAAATCAACGATTGCCCGCAGGTTGGCGGCGCAATACAGCGCCGTCATTTTAAACGACGATGAATTTATGCGCGAATTATTCGGCCGCAATCTGCCGGAAGAACAATTCCGCACCGCCCATGAAAAAGTATCGGAATTTACTTGGAAATTGGGAGAACGTATCGTTTCCGCCGGCGGAAACGTTATTTTCGACCGCGGATTTTGGTCCAGGCAAAGCCGGAAAGCCGCCGTTGAACGCGCAAAATATTTCTGCGATTCGCTGTTGTTTCATCAAATCGAATGTGACATGGAAACTGCCAAACAACGAGTCTTAAACAGAACATTAACAGATATGACGGCTTTGGAAATTGATGAAAATACTTTTGATTTGTTTGCGAAACGATATGAACCGATCAGTCCTGACGAAAATCTGGACGTGATTTATTATAAAAATACGCTGCCTTTATTTTGAAAATTTTCTGATTCAAATACTTCTACCGCCTGCTCTCCAAAAACAAAAGAATCCGGACTATTTTTGCCAACGTTTTCGATAATGCGGCAATGCATTTTGACGCATACGCCAACAGATATAAAAAACTTTTTTATAATAAAAATTGTACGGAAAAAACCGTCTTTTGATTCAAAACTCAATTAAATAAAATAAAAAAACGTTTTTACGCCGCTCAAAAAAGAATTGTTACAGTTTTTTTTAAAAAAAACCCCCCCCCCCCCCCCATATTTTTATAGATAAGCTTTTTTTTACCACAAATAATAGAAATGTTTTACTTATTATGGAGGGTATTATGAAAAAGTTTATGCTTTCTTTTTTTCTGATCTGCTGTGCCGTCCCGATAAGAGCGGGCGCCACGGATTTTTTTAATTCCGCCAGCAGTTTTAAAATTGCCAAAGCCGTCAAGCTGGGGCGCGGAAGCGCCTATAATTCAACGGTGCTGCAGCAGATCAACGGCAGCCAGTCTAAAACGAGCTGTACCGTTACCGCCTGTTCCGCCGGACAGTATTTTAACGAATCATCTTGTTCCTGTTCCCCTTGTCCCAGCGGAGAAGACTGCGGGTGCAAAGAAACGTACAATTCGTCCATGTCAGTATCAGACGGTTCCGGATCGTGCGGGTGTCCTCAATATTTTGCTTTTGAGCCGGCGCCGGGAAATAAACGCGATTATACGGCCTGCAAGGGCGTCCCCTGCGCTGAAGGAGAAGACTGTAATTGTTCTTACAGCTACGGCATAAATTATGTTTCGGACGGACTGGGAAGCTGTAAATATAACGGAATTTGCCCTATCGGACAATACTTAGACTATTTTGGCAGCGGCTGTCTGCCTTGTCCCGACAATGCCGTCTGCGACGGTTCGCAAACCTGGAAAGAAGTCAACGGCTGTTCGCACGATGACTATATATGCAGCGGTCCGGCTTTTGTCTGCAACACGGGATATTATTTATCGTCCGGCAGTTTCTGCCAAAAATGTGATGAAATAACGTACTTTAAAGGGTGTTCAGCCTGCACCGGCAAACAATGTCTGTCCTGTAAAAGCGGATACAGCTTTGATTCCGGATCGGGATACTGCGTTACTTCCTCCCCCTGTCCGGAAAATTGCGTTTCCTGCACGGCCTCTACGTACTGCATTACCTGCGCCTCGGGGTATAAACTGACGGCCCAGAAAAAATGTGAAAAAGAAGCCGTCAGCTGCGGTGCGGGACATTTCTATGCCGCGGCAATCGACAGCTGCGCACAATGCGCTCCGGGAACATATTCAGCGGGCGGAACGGCGACAAGCTGTCAGACATGTCCGGCAGGAACTTATTCCGGAACGGGATATTCCAGCTGCACCAGCTGCCCGACAGGATCAACCTCCAACGCGGGAGCTTCCAGCTGCACGATCTGTATCGACGGATATAAATATGTCGAAGGATACGGCTGTGTAACTTGCTCTTCCGGCTATTCCTTTATTACGGACATTAACGGTGGAAACGGACAATGCAGAAAAACGGGTTCTCTGGCTTTCGGCGCATTGACCAATGATTCTACCCAGTGTCAGAGCGGTTGGGCCGTCTCGGGCGGAAACGACGGCATTCAGGGAAGCCATTGCGGAAAATCCGGATCCAATGTCGCTTTCTAATTTTCCTAATACCTGAAAAGAAAGACCCCCGCGTTATGCGCGGGGGTTTTCATATACAGCCGCGCCGATGTTATCCGAAGCTGCCGATAAAAGGAATCCTTATATAAAAAAACGGCTTTTCAGCCGTTTTTTTGTTCTATCAGCGCTGTTTCGCCACGTTTAATACCGCCAGAGCAACATTTTTCCGGCCGCCGTTCTGAACGGGAGACGCAAACTTCGCCAGTTCCTTTTTGCGGTTAACCGCGTCGGCCACCTGTTCGGCCGTATAAATTTTCGGGTAATTATTCGGATTGACACGGGAAGCATAACTCGGCTGCACCTTAGCGTTATCTTTTATAAAGCCGAACTGCTTCGGATCATAAATCATCGCGTCCGTCCACGGCAGCATGACTTCTTTGGACTGTCCCGTTCCCATACAGTCGGCAATCTGCGGATCCAGCACGTCATGATGCCATTGGTCATGCGGATACAGCGGCGTTAAAATAAAGTTCGAAAATTCATTTTTGCCGCCGCCGTGCAAAGGCAGTTTGTGATGCACGTTATAACCGGGAACGGACCGCCCCTGTTTCATTAAATCAATTTCGGCGTCCGTAAATCCCAACTGGTCGCGCAACTGTTTTTCATGATCTTTGGCCAGCATTTTCAAAAATTTGGAACGCATGCCTTCCTTGCCGTCATGTCCCTGAAATTCCGCGCGTTTGGCCTTGCGTTCATTGCTGGACGGAACATTATAGACAACCTTTTTCAATTTCATTCCGTGAATCGTGTCAAAATTAAACCGACCGGCGCGCTGTTCCGCATTATAGGAAACTTTCGTTCCTGACTTACCGCCTTTATGACTGCGTTTCGCGTGAACCAATTTATATTCGGGGATCATCTCCATACTCCTTTACAGCGATTGAAAGCTCTTAAGAAGAGTGTATGAGAAAATAGACAAAAAAATCAACAAAATTTTTTATTTTTTCTTTTTTCCGCGCTTTTTCCCAGCCAAACGACACTTAATTGGCGCCAGACGCAGCAGAACAAAGCAATACGGACTCTGCGGGTATCGGCCAAAAAACCGATAAAATAATAAAATCCCGCCTGAAAAACGGCCGTCAGCAAAGAAAGAACGGAACCTGCCGTAGCCCGCTGACGACGGAGAAATTCTTTTTGCAGCAAATCTGTTTTGGCCGTCGCCGTTATACCGAAAAACAGATTCGTCAAAGGCATTAAAACAACGGAAAAGATATTATTAATCACCAATGCCGCCGTTTGCAAAACCACACAAGCGCCCACGGAAGCCCGCAGTAATTTCAAAGAACCGAAACGGCGCAAATGCGGAACCATTGCATAACTGATCATTCCGGCCAGCTGTTTGCCGGCACGAACGACATTAATCAGCTACACGGCTATCAGATTTTCAAAATACAGTCCTTCAAATCTGTGTATTGTCATATTGATTGACGAATCCAAGATTTCAATCAAGCCGAACAAACGCGGTTTCTTGTTTTTCCATAACCGGATACAGGCTTGTTTAAAATGAACGGCCGTCGTGACCGGTTCCGTTTTTTCTTTTTTGGGGTTTACATAAAACCAAGCCGTGACAAGCTGTCCGATCATCGGAAAAATCGACGCCCGAGCCAAGACCTGCAAAGACCAAAAATACATAATCCCCGTCCCTAAAAGGACTCCGATGAAAAGCCCCGCCTGATTATAAAGCCGACTGGCGGCACAGATCAGATTAAAATTTTGTTTTGGCCCGATTCTTCGGCTGTTTCAAACATCAGCGCATCAAGAGTGCCGGACGTCAGGCAAACAATCAGAGAAACCGCAGACAAAACCAGCGTCTGCCTGCGTCCGATTTTATCGGAAAAGATTCCCGTCGGCACCTCCAATATTGCCTGGAACAAGCTGCACAAAGAAAATACGGACATTGCCGCGGCATACGAACGGGTAATCTCTTGGAAATAAACGGCCAAAACCGCCGTCATCGGCCACATGCCGCCGAAAAAATGATCCCACTTAAATAAAACAATATTGCGCCGTATATCAGCATTTTGAAATTAAATAAAAAAGCGCAGAGACCGGACAGGCCTTTGCGCTTTATGCAAACAGAAATTCTATCCCCGCTGTCTGTCGCGGACAATCTGACGCAGAGCCGTTTTTACCGGCGCCTGTTTTTTCTGTCCTTCCGCCTTTTTCGCATCAAGAGAAGCATAAAATTCCGCCATGTCTTTTTGGCGTTTTGCAACGCTGATATGTTCGGGCTTGTACAGATCAGGATAACTCATCGGATTGACATTAGACGTATAATTCGGCTTAACCGGCTGATTTTCTTTCATAAATCCGAATTGTTTCGGATCATAAATCATTTCGTCCGTCCAGGGAATTTTAATTTTACGCGATTCGCCTTCGCGGATTCCCAGAATCTGCGCGTCCATAACGTCCTTATGCCATTGATCGTGCGGATACAGCGGCGTTAAAATAAAGTTCGAAAATTCGTTTTTACCGCCGCCGTGCAAAGCCAGTTTATGGTGTACGTTAAAGCCGTTCGGCGTATACCCTTCACGCATGCCCTGAATATCGCGTTCGGTCAGCCCCAAACGTTCAACCAGTTCTTTTTCGTGATCTTTGGCCAGCATTTTTAAAAACTTGGACCGCACTCCTTCGACGACGACGTTGCCTTCTTCATCACGAACGCCGTTGAATTCGGCCCGCTTGGCGACACGTTCCGATTTGGAAGGGACTTTATATTCGACTTCTTTTAATTTCAAACCGTGAATCGTATCAAAGGAAAAATTACCGTCGCGTTGGTCTTTGTTATGATGACCTTCGGAATAAAAACCGCCGCCGGCCGCATGGTTTTGCTGTTTACGGCCGCCGTTGCCATGCCCTTTGCCTTTTTTGCGTTCCCGTTTGACGTGAACAAATTTATCTTCCAACATCAGATCATACCTTATAAAAAATCAATGCTATACGGCTTAACGCCGCTTTCTTGACAAAAATATACAAAAATTTTGAAAAACTGTCCAGCAAATAATTAAATTTTCTTTGCCGCGAACAAAGCCGACGGCGTTTGAATTTCCTGCTGCGCTTCGACCAGACACAGTTCCGGCGAACGTCGGGCGGCCGTTTCCCGGATAATGCCGAAAGCAGACGATACGGCTTTGGATAAAGCTGACGGCGCGTCATGCGATTTTAACCATTCCGCCAAAAACAAAGCCGTCGTCATGTCTCCGGCTCCGCCGATATCGGCGGCGTTTTCGATAAAAGGCGTGACGACTTTGTAAACAGCCGATTCCAAAACCGCCAAAGACGCCATGCCGGACGGAACGGTTATACCGGTCACGACGCATACGGCCGTTCTTCCCCGCTTTAATAACGATCGCGCCGCGGCTATGATTTCGTCTTCGCCGTCCGCAGGAAGACCCGATAAAACGCTCAGCTCAAAACGGTTAGGCGTAATAATATCGGCGGACGGCAGAACTTTTTCACGCATAAAAGCGGGAATATCCGGCGCGACATAAATTTTTCCGTCATCGCCCAAAACCGGATCGCAGCAGTAAACGGCGGACGGATTTTGTCCGCGCACTTCGTCCGCGATGTGCAAAACAAGGCTTCCCGTTTCTTTTTTGCCCAGATAGCCCGACAATACGGCCCGGCATTTTTTCAATCCGACATACCGCTTCAGTCCGTCATAGACCGTCCGCAGCTGATCCGTTTGAAAAACACGGCCGGCAAAACCGGCATAACCCGTATGATTTGAAAATTGCAGCGTATCCAGCCCCCAACATTCGACGCCGGCGCGCTGCAGGCAGAACACGGCGGCCGAATTGCCGGCATATCCGGCGACGACTCTGGATTGGACGGACAAGACTGCCATGAATTATTCTTCCGTTTCTTCGGCCGGTTTATTCTGGCAGCGGAAATAAACCCGATGCGGCAGGAATACGCGGCATGACCAGTATTTATGCCCGTCATAAGCCGGTTCCCGGTTCGTTTTGCCGCAAGCTTCCTGCGCCATTCTGATAATCTCGTTCGCATTCGTGGAATACGGATTATAGCAGATTGCCACTCTGTCGTCTGTCGATTCGCCGACCGTGCGCGCAAAACCTGCTTCGCGTCTGGAATCGACAAAAGGAGACTGAATACAGCCGCTTAATCCCAACAATAACAAAAAAAACACCCTTTTAGCGACGGACATCTTCCGGCCCTTTTCAACCACGTTAATGATCAATCATCTATGAAAAACAGCCGATATTCAATATGGAAAACGTTTTTTTTCATTTCTTCAAAGCTTTGGTTGATTTTATATACATACTTCGCTTATCCTGATGAAAAGGGATACTGATAAGGAGTTTCTTATGCTGGCAAAAAAACGACTGCTGACACGCAGCGATTTTGACGGATTGGTTTGTGCGGCACTGTTGAAAGAACTGGACATTATCGACGAAATCCGGTTTGTTCACCCTAAAGATATGCAGGACGGCCGGATCTCAATTACGGATATGGATATTACGGCGAACCTGCCTTATGTTGACGGCGTTTATATCGCCTTTGATCATCATATCAGTGAAGTATCCCGCGTAATCAGCCCTCCGAATCATATCGTTTATCCGAATTCTCCTTCCGCCGCGCGCGTCGTTTACGAATATTACGGCGCGGAAGAACGGTTTAAAAATATCCCCGCTCCGCTGATGGAAGCCGTCGACGTCGCCGATTCCGCCCAATATACAATGGATCAGATCATGAACCCGACAGGGTGGATTCTGCTGGCGTTTATCATGGACGCGCGCACGGGGCTGGGGCGGTTTAAAAACTTCCGTATCACAAACTATGCTTTGATGATGAAGCTGGTGGATTTATGCCGGACGCACAGCGTTGAAGAAATCCTTCAGGACGAAGACGTTAAAGAACGTGTTAATTTGTACTTTGAACACAAAGACAAATTTATTGAACAGTTGAAACGGTGCACGCGGATTCACAAAACCGCCGCTCATATCTATCTGCGCGACGAAGAAATCATCTATGCCGGCAACCGGTTCATGGTGTACGCTCTGTTCCCGCAGGTCAATATTTCCGTTCACGAAATCTGGGGAAAAAATAAACGCAATGTTGTTTTTGCGGCCGGCAAGTCTATCTTTAACCGGACTTCCAAAATGAACATCGGCGAATTCATGCTGCAATACGGCGGCGGTGGACATATCGCGGCCGGCACTTGTCAGGTTCCCGTCGATCAGGCGGAAAGAATCCGCAAAGAAATCATTACCGCTATGGTTCAGGACGTATAAGTTTTCAAGAGTTTATCATGGTTGACGACAGATTCCGCTTAGTCACGCGCAGCGATTTTGACGGTTTGGTTTGCGCTGTTTTGCTTAAAGAACTGGACCTGATTGATGAAATTAAGTTTGTTCACCCCAAAGACGTACAAGACGGGCTGGTCGATATTAAACAGGGCGATATCATAACAAATCTGCCTTATTCCAAATCGGCGTCCTATGTCTTTGACCACCACATCAGCGAACTGGCGCGCGTCGGCAAAAAAAGCAACAGCTATTTAAATCCGCAGGCGCCGTCCGCCGCGCGCGTCGTATGGGATACTTTCGGCGGCAAAGAACGGTTTAAAAATATTTCCGAAGAAATGATGACCGCCGTCGATAAAGCCGACAGCGCCGATTACACGATTGATGAGATTCTGCACCCGTCCGGCTGGACGCTTCTGAGCTTTATTATGGATTCCCGTACGGGATTGGGCCGTTTCCATAATTTCAGAATCTCAAATTATCAGCTGATGATGAATCTGATTGATTTCTGCCGTTCTCACGACCCGACCGAAGTTCTGGAAATGCCGGACGTTAAAGAACGTGTCGATTTGTATTTTGCCCATCAGGAAAAATTTGCAGAACAATTAAAACGCCTGACAACCGTTTACAAAAATCTGGCTTATATCGACATGTTAAACGAAGACATCATCTATGCCGGCAACAGATTTATGATTTACGCTCTGTATCCCGACGTCAACGTTTCCATGCACGCGATGTGGCGCATTAACGGTCAAAGAATCGTTTATGCCGTCGGCAAATCAATATTGAACAGATCGAACATTATCAATATCGGCGAATTATTGCTGCAATACGGCGGCGGAGGACACGCCAACGTCGGCACCTGCCAGATTGATCTGGACCAAGCGGCGACGGTCAAAGATGAACTGATTGCCATTTTAACGGATCCGCTGTACACGGAAGTGCCGGACAAAACGGCAGAATAAAGCATTACTTTTTGATCTGCAGCGACATTTCAATAACGGCGGGCAGCTGATCCAGTTCCGCAAAGGATTTCAACCGCCCCAAAGCGACGCCCGCGGAAGTTATCATCGGCGTGCCTGTCGTCAGGCTGGCCGGCGTCGAACCGAAAAACAGATATAAAGCGTTTTCCCTGATCCACAAAGCCGCTTCACCAGGTTTGTCAGCGCGCCGCGTCGGTATTCCGGAAACATTGATTTTTTTCACGTAAAGCGCCGTAATATCCGCCGTCGCCGCGACGTGTCATCACCAGTTTTTGAGGGAACGGGTCTATCAGCCGGCGGGCGGCGGCATTATCATACAGTTCCAGTTCGAAAACCGTATCTTCAGCGGTAAGTATGACGACGGGCAAAGACGGGCAGACAGAATCGTTTATTTCTTCCAAACGGGCGGTTTCCAGATACTCGTCGGCAACGGCGCTGACGATTCCGACCAAAAAGACAAAAAAAGTATTTGAAACAGTCTTTTCATTGCTTTTTATCCTCTAAAAAGCAAAAGCCCCGAAGAGGGGCTTAATGGTGCCTGGGGACGGAATCGAACCGCCGACACGGGGATTTTCAGTCCCCTGCTCTACCGACTGAGCTACCCAGGCGCCGTACAGGAAAAGTTTATACCCGATTCAAAATGATCTGTCTATAGTCTTTTTAATTTTTTTCTTCAGTTTCTTCTTCTTCGTCGGTTTCAACCGTATAAACGCCCGTCAGCCACCGGTTTAAATCAACATCGGCGCAGCGTTTTGAACAAAACGGTTTGTAAACGAAGACGGAGGGTTTTCCGCAAATCGGACATTTTGTTTCCACTTCCGGCAAATCCGAAGGGCGTTCAAATACATTGGGAATTTTCATTCTTTTAATCCTTCCAGCCCGGCATGATCGGACGGGCATAATTCTATATCTGTTTTCAGGCGGTCTTCAAGCCGTCTTAAATAAGGACGGAGCCTGTTCAAATCGGCTAAAGGAGCATAAACCTTAACGGCAGAAACGGGCGCGGCAAACCATAACCGGCGGATTAAGTCCGCGGCAGTCCGCTCGTCTTCGAAAGCGTCAAAAACAGACCGGCGCGTTTTTTCAACCGTCAGTTCCACCAGTCCCAAAGACGAAAAACCGGCGACAAAAATACCGTCCTGTTTTAAACGAGCCGCCATATCGCGCAAAAAACTTTTTTCTTTTTTGCCCGCAAAATCAATAATCATCTGTCCGCCCAGACTTTTCAAGCGGATCTGACGCAGGATTTCGCCGCAGGCTTCAATATTGGCCGCGCCGATCTTGCCCGAACCGGCGTTGACGTCAAAACAGACGCAGGCCGCCGTCTGTTGCGTGATTAAAAAGCCGCCGGAAGGCAAAGCCGTTCTTTCGGACAGCGCGGCGTCCAGCGCTTCGGCCATGTTTTCCTGTTCCCATATCCCTTGCAGACAAAAAGAAACATCGGGAAACTTTTCTTTTAAAAGCGCTGCCGTCCGAGAATCATCGGTAATAATCCGCGTCAATTCTTTTTTATATTGATCCGCCAGCGCGAACACGTCCTTTTCCGGACGGTACAAAATACCCGGTTCCGCTGCTGATCTTAAAATCGACTGCCAACGCTGTTCAAGAACGGAAAACTCGTCGCGGATATTTTGTTCCGTTTCAAATTCGGCCGCGGTTCTGAACAAAACGCCGCTGCGGGGCAGCACAGACCGCAGTCTGTCCGCGGCCTTGTCGGACAGATGTTTTGAAAACGATATCTGATCCGTTCCCGGCCGGAAAATAACCGTTTTGCCGGGCAGAGAAATCCGCGCGCGCGCTTCGGCCGTTTTATCACGAACGGCAGGACGGACAATTTCGACCAGCAGTAAATCCCCCTCCGTCAGTTTTGAAGTACTGACGGTTCCGTCCGCTTTGATAAAAAACGGCGACGTATTCAAATAAACCGTTCCGCCGTTTCCCGTATCCAAAAACCAGCCGGAAGCAACGGCTTTAACCGCCCGCGCCAGACAAATCGTCCCGGCGGGCAGATCACTTTCCCGCCAGACGGAAACTGTCACGGGGAGATTGTTTTCATCAAACAGAATACAGATTTCTTCAAAAGGTGAAAAACTGTGCGCCAGACGCATGATTATCCGATCACCCCGCGTCCTTTCAACAAACGCCCCGTTTCAAACAATCCCAGTCCGACAACGTTGGAATAAGACCCGATTATTTGACGAACAAACAAAGCGGCCCGGCCCTGAACCGCATAACCGCCGGCTTTTCCACGCCATTCGCCGCCGTCCAGATAAGCCCGCTTGTCCGACGGGTGCAGCCGGGAAAAAGCCACGACCGTTTTAACCGACCGGACCAGTTTTGCTCCGTCCGGCGTAATCAGGCAGATACCGCCGTAAACCGTATGCCGCCGGCCCGACAGCAGATCCAGACAAGCCGCCGCCTGTTCGCGCGTTTCGGCTTTGGGCAGAATACGTCTGGCGCACGCGACGACCGTATCGGCCGCCAGAATAAAGCGTCCCGGTTTTTGCGCCGCGATTTTTTCGGCTTTTGAAACGGCCATGCGCACGGCATAGCGGTGCGGCGCTTCCCGTTCATAAGGCGTTTCGTCAATGTCGGCCGGACAGATTTCGTCTGGCACGACGCCGATTTGTTCCAACAAAGCCAAGCGGCGCGGCGAAGCGGAAGCAAGTATAAGATCCGTCAAGAAAAAGCTCCTGTTCTTTATTAAATTGAAAAGGCGGATCACAACGACCCGCCTTGTTAAAGGCATGGCAGTTTAAACAAATCCTTTAATCGTCGCTGTATGTTTTTTCCATACGTTCGTGACGTTCCTGCGCTTCGATCGATAAAGTGGCGATCGGACGGGCGATCAGACGTTCCAAACCGATCGGTTCGCCGGTTTCTTCGCAATAACCGTAAGTACCGTCGTCGATTTTGCCCAGCGCAGCGTCAATTTTGGAAATAACTTTACGCATTCTGTCGCGCGTACGCAGTTCCAAAGCTTTGTCCGCTTCGGCGGAAGCGCGGTCGGAAATATCAGGCACCGTCATGCCGCCTTCTTTTAAATTATCCAGCGTTTCTTCGGAATCGCGCAGCAGTTCTTCACGCCAGGCCAGCAGCTTTTGGCGGAAATATTCTTTCTGCATATCGTTCATAAACGGTTCGTCGGCAGAAGGTCTGTAGTCTTTCGGCAGTTCTATTCCCATGTGAAGTCCTCTTTGTTTCAGTCAACTGTATTATTTTTACACCAAAGCGATCCAAAAATCAAACGCTGTGTGAAAGCTTTGCCAGCTCGATTTCAGCTCTTAATTCAATATCATCAAGGATTTGATTTAATTCTTTATCCAGTCCGGGTTCGCGTTTGTCGCGCAGCGTCTGCGCCAGTTCGATTAATTTGGATTTGGAAATAACGCCGGTTAAAATCGCGACGCGCAGGTCTTCCAGCTTATCCAGAATATCATTGCCGTGCGCGGCGGCACGGCGCTTTTTTGCGCCGTCCTGCAAAGCGTCGCCGACACTTTGCGCCGCCAGCAGCGCTTCAATCCCGGAAACGCCGGCCGGCGCCGAAACAGAAGCCGCCGGCGCGCCGTCCGTTTCTTCCAAAAAAGAGGAAAAACCGCCCTCGACCGACGAAGAACGGGCGCTTTTCCGTGTTGATCCGACAGGCTTCGCCGCCCCCGTTGATCCGATTTTTATAGTCATCAGGTTTCTCCTTTCCGATTGTTTCTTAAAGTATACCTTATTCCCGTGAAGTTAAAAATCGGCAAATTTTGCCCGGTGATTTTTTTTCAACGACGAAAAAAGTCCGCGGTTTTCAAGAAAACAAAAATTGGCACGGTTTTCGCATCTGTGTATCCAGACAATTTTGCCCGCAAAATTAAATGAGGCCAGATATGAAGAATTTTATGACAAACATACGAAAAAGCGTCGCCTTTTTGACGGCGGCGGCCGTTCTGATGTTTTCTTCTCCTGCTTTTGCCAGTTCGCGCATCAAAGACATTTCCGATATTGAAGGCGTGCGGGAAAACTATTTAATCGGATACGGGCTGGTTGTCGGATTAAACGGAACAGGCGACAGTATTTCCTCAATGGCTTTTACCGAAGAAAGTCTGATCGGCATGTTGGAACGGCTGGGCGTCAACACGCGCGACGGCAAAATCAAAACAAAAAACGTCGCGGCCGTCATGGTCACGGGCAGCCTGCCCGCTTTCGCCCGGCAGGGAACGCGCATTGACGTGTCGATCAGCGCTTTGGGCGACGCGAAAAGTCTGCAGGGCGGCACGCTGCTGGTCACGCCGATGCTGGGCGCGGACGGCGAAGTGTACGCTATCGCCCAGGGACAGGTCGCCATTGCCGGATTTTCCGCCCAGGGCGACGCGCAGAGCATTGTTAAAGGAGTCCCGACCTCCGGCAGAATTGCCAACGGCGGGATTATCGAACGTGAAATTTTATTCGACTTTGCCAATCAGAAATCCATCAAGCTGGCTTTGCGCAACCCCGATTTCACAACGGCTTCGCGCATTACCGACGCGATTAATTCCTATCTGGGATCCGTCGCGGCGACAACGATTGATTCGGGAACGGTCGTTATAAACCTTGATCGGACCAGCCGCGAAGAATTAATTCAAGTGCTGACCGATATTGAACAGCTGCGTATTCAGCCCGATCAGGTCGCTAAAGTCATTATCGACGAAAAATCAGGCATTATCGTCATCGGGGAAAACGTGCGCATCAATCCGATTGCGATCGCGCAAGGCAACCTGACGATCAGGATCACGGAAACCCCGCAGGTTTCCCAGCCCGCCCCGTTTTCAATGACCGGACAGACCGTTACCGTTCCCAGAACGGACATTCAGGTCGACGAACAGTCGGGCAACAAATTAAACATTCTAAAAAGCGGCGTTTCCCTGCAGGAACTGGTCGACGGTTTAAACGCTTTGGGCGTCGGGCCCAGAGACATGATCAGCATTTTGCAGGCCGTCAAAGCCGCCGGAGCCCTTCAGGCTGAAATAGAGGTGATGTGATGTCTGCGGATATTTTGTCAACGGATTTTATTTCTTCCGCCATGCCGCGGAAAACCGCGCCCAAAATCAACAAAGCGTTTGATTTGGAAAAAACCAGACAGGCAGTTCAGGATTTCGAAGCGTTCTTTATTTCGCAGACCTTTGAACAAATGTACGCCACCGTCCCGGTCAACGAAACGTTCGGCGGCGGAAACGCGGAAAAAATATTCAGGTCCATGATGATCGACGAATACGGCAAAATGACGGCGAAATCCGGCGGCGTCGGATTGACGGATCAGATTATGACGCAAATTCTGCGCCAACAGGAAGCCGACACGGCCGCGCCGGCCAAAGCGGAATAAAACTAAGGAGAAAAACAATGGAACAATTCCCCGAAAAAAAACTCAGCCGCCTGCTGACATTAATGAGCGAATTGTGCGGCTTGTTGAAAAAAGAAAACACGCTGTTAAAAAAACAGCGTCAAAACGAATGTAAAGACCTGCTGGAACAAAAAACAAAGTTGTCCGCGGCGTATGAAGAATCTTTCGCCTACTTTTCCAAGCGCGGCGATTTGTTAAAAGCTCTGCCCGAAAAACAAAAGCGCGTTTTACGCAAAGCCGCCGTCACGCTGGGAGAGCTGACGAATGAAAACGCCAGACTGCTGAAAATCAATATGGAAGCGACGTCGCGGCTGTTAAACGCCATAGTTCAGGACATTGCCGAACAAACGCACGCCAAAACGCCTTTGTATACGAAAAAAGGCCGTATGGAAAGCGACGCCGGCAACCCGGCTGCAATTTCCTTTAACCAAGTGCTTTAATATTAACGAAAGGACACCGCCATGGCTCTTTCCAGCGCAATCAGCAGTGCTTTAAACGGCATCAGAACATCGCAAAAAGCGATTGACGTCGTGTCCGAAAACGTATCCAACGTTAATACCGAAGGATACGTCAGAAAAAGCTATTCCCAAAAAACGCTGGTTTTAAACAACGGCCAAATGTCCGGCGCAATCAGCAATACCGATCTGCGCCAGGTCGATACAAAAATGGTCGCCCAGCTGCGCAGGGAAACCGGTATTTTACAAGATTCAAGCGTGCGCGTGTATTATCTGGACTTAATTCAGGCGAAAATGGGCCAGCCGTCATCGGAATATTCCGTGTCCAACCGCGTCGCGGCCATGCAGACGGCGTTTGAAAGTCTGGGCGTTGACGCGGATAAATTAAATTCTCAGTCAACGGCCGTGACTTCCGTCGATACGGCTTTGTCGCAAATGCAGGAACTCAGTTCTCAGATTCAGGCGCTGCGGCTGGAAATTGATCAGGAAATTTCCGCTTTGTGCGACGAAGTCACCGGCATTTTGGAACAGCTGGACAAATTAAACGACGACATCGTGCGCACAGACGCTCTGGAAGGACAATCCGCCGACAACTATAAAGATCAGCGCGATTTGCTGATTACGCGGTTATCGGAAATTATGGACATTCAAAGCTATGAACGTTCAACCGGCGAAACCGTCATTTTAACCGCCGGAGGAAAGCCGCTGTTAGACAAAGACGGCGTGATTGTTTCTCATACGCTGGCGGCGTCAACGGGATCTTTGATTTCCTATTCGTCCGGCGGCATTACGGGAATTTACGCCGGCTCCTTTGATATTACCAAAGAAATCACGTCCGGCGAATTAAGCGGCCTGATTTCCTTGCGCGACACGGAACTGCAGGATATGCAGACACAGCTGGACGAACTGGCTTTTCAAATGACCAAACAGTTAAACGCCGTTCATAACAAAGGCGTCAATTACCCCAACGCCGTTTACGAAATGAACGGTACGCGCACCTTCATTGACGGCGACAAACAGGCAATTTCTTTATCGGGCGGAGACGTTAAAATCGTTTTGTTCAATTCCGACGGATCCGAAGCCTTTAACGTCAGCCTGACCGGCGAGCTGAACTTTACCTCCGGCAGCATTAACGAAATGTGCGGCAAAATTCAGGACTGGCTGCAAAACGCCGTCGACGGTCCGCACTTAACCGGCGCTTCGGTCGGATTAAACCGTGACGGAAAACTGGAAATCGATCTGGGCGCCAGCGCTTATTCCATCGCGTTCAGAGAAGAAAGTTCCGTTCTGCTGGGCAGCGAAGAAACCAGCGTTTCCATCGGATTCGACGCCGACGGCAGCGGAGCCGTCGATCAGACTTATTCCGGTTTTTCAAACTTTTTCGGATTAAACGATTTCATCATTACCTCCAAAAAAGACGCCGTTTACGAATCTGAAATTATTTCTTCGGGCTCTTTAATGGGCATCAAAGGAAAAACAACCATCAATTTTTCAGACACGGCTCACGGTCTGAACTTTGGTTCCATAGAAGTTTCCGCCGGAGATTCCTTACAGACAATCGCAAACAAAATCAACACGACTCTGGTTGATGAAGCCGGCAATCAGATCGTCAAAGCCGATCTGGTCAAAGAAGGATCCGGATATCGTCTGCGCATCACCAATATTGACAACAATCAAATGGAAATCACGGAAACAACGTCAACCGTCAACGGCGTCACCAGCGGCAGTATTCTGAACCGGCTGGGACTAGGCGTTTCACATGCGGGATATGCTTCGGAATTGGCCGTCCGGTCAGATATTTTAGAATCTCCCGGCTTGATGAATACGGGAAAAATCCAGTACAGCCAGGATACGGGAACGTATTTTTTAAGCGACGCGGACAATTCTTTGGCCAACGAATTCGCCAAAATCTTTACCCAGCCGGTCAATTTCGGATCCGCAGGCAGTTTTTCAAAGATCACAACAACTTTATCCGGTTATGCCGCCTCTATCGTCAGCGGGCTGGCGACAAATTTGAACAACGCCAATTCAACAACCGATTACCAAACCGAACTGGTCACGACGATTTATAAAAAAGAACAGGAAATCAGCGGCGTCGATCTGGACGAAGAATTATCCATGCTGCTGATTTATCAGCGTTCGTACAGCGCGGCGGCAAAGGCTTTAACGACGTCTCTGGAAATGCTGGAGATGCTGGACAGCATCATTTAACAGGGAGTAACACATCATGACAAGAGTCCCGACAACAGCCACTTATAATTTATACATGTCGCAAATGTCCAAACAAAAAGCGGCCATGACAGATATTTCTTATCAGGCGACGACAGGCAACAGATACGATTCTTATGACAAATACGGCTTATCGACATACCGTCTGCTGTCTTTGCAAAACGAACGGGCGGTAACGACAAAATATCTGGAAACAAATTCCATTACGCAGGTCGTTTTGGAATCCCAGCAGACCGCCGTTGACGGAATTCGTTCGGTTTTGACGGACGTACGCTCTCAGGTGCGCGAATTTTTCGCCAACGATCTGGCCGCTATGTCCGAAAACCCGACGGAAGAAGAGCTGCTTGCCCTGCAAAACGTTCAGGAAGCCGCTTTTGAAGCCATGTCGCTGGTTGCTTATTATCTCAATACGCAAGTGGACGGCAATTACGTCTTCGGCGGCGGAAAAACAACGACGCCGCCCGTGGACTTTCCCTATACGACTTTGGAAGAATTTCAGGCTGTCTACGACGGCGACGTATTGACTTATCCGACCAGCTATTCGGCTTCGCTGTCGCAGATGTCCACCTCCGCCGACGTTCTGGGCGGCGTTACGATCAAACAGGAATTTCAAACCCTTGACCCGAAAGTCGTCGTTTATCACGGATCCGCCGATAACGAAATGACTTTTGATTCCGCGACAAATTCTTTATCCGCCGATCCGGAAACATTCTACGGGATTCAACCCGGCGATCAAATCATCGTTCAGGGAACGGGAGGAAATAACCAAACTCTGACCGTTCAATCCGTATCCGAAGACGGTTCGGCCTTAACGTTTGCCGAAACAATAACAGACGAAACGATTACGGATTCTTCGGCCGTTTCCATTACCAAAGGCAGCTGGGTATTTTCATCAAGCGAAGATTTAACAACCGGCATTACGACTAATTCGCTGACCGGGCGGGCGGGATCTTTTTCAGATTTGAAAGCGGGCGAAAAGCTGTTAATTAACGGAACAAACAGCAACAACGGCTATCTGACGGTCAAAGAAATTTCAAACGACGGATCAACGATTACATTTGAAGAAAACGTTGTCAATGAAACGATCGGCGTTGAAAAGTTAACGGGCGGAACGGTTAATATTCAGCAAAGCACGCAGATCGGCACGATTACGGCGGAAAAAAACGTCGGCATTGTGATTGAAACAATCGACTGTCCGCAGTCTTTGACCGTCGACACGGCCGATAATACGATTACGGGAGCCGCCGGAACATTTTCCAATCTGAAAGGCGGTCAGACCGTTACAATCACGGATTCCGCCGGCAATGAATACGCTTTATATGTCAAATCTGTTTCCCCCGACGGTTCCACGCTGGACATTTCGACAAGCACGCCGGTTCCCGATACAAACTTGACAAATGTGCCTTTAGTCATACAGACCCATTCCGACATCGGCGGATTTGTCACCTCAAGCATGAAAGGCAGCGCTTTGCAAACCGGCGACATCGGTTTCAGCGTCAATCAAAATACCATGACGGCAACGGTTAAGGGAGCGTTTTCCTCATACAAAACAGGCGACTGTCTGATTATTAAAGGCGCCGACGGAAACGATAAAATGTATATTATCGATTCTGTTTCCGAAGACGGGCGCACCGTTAAGTTTTCGGACCAAACGCCGGTTGAAGAAGAAATGAGTCTGTTAAACGGAAAAACGATAACCGACGGCGCGGGCATAACGATCTGCAAAACCTATTCCGTCGGAGCAACCGTGGAAATGGCCGGAACCAGCGGCGCATATAACGGGCTGTATACGGTTTTGGGCGTATCCGACGACGGCAAAGAATTGATTGTCAGAACCGAAGATTTCCCCGAATACGGCGCGACGGAAAGTTTCACATCGGCTCGTTTTGAAACCAGCACCTATTACAACGGCGGGCAGTTGTCGTCGTCTTACCGTATCAGTGAAACGACAACGGTCGTTAATGACATTAATGCTTCTTCCGCCGCTTTTGAAAAGATATTCCGTGCTTTGGGCGCCATCGCGCAGGGCAATATG
>JBJFAY010000087.1:0-4552 GCA_051888155.1 Alphaproteobacteria bacterium | reverse complement strand
TAACATTTCAATCGTCATATCAATATGGCCGTTAATTTTTTTGGCTTCTTCGGGCGTCAGAGTTCCGCGCGCGATTGACAGGTTATGGATTTCTCCGCGGTTATATCCGCCGAAGATATGATCCGGCCGGTCTTCCAGCAATGGTTCATGCGGATTTGTTTTCGGCGGCATGTTATCTTTGAGCCGTTCGGTTTCGTCCCATGACAGACCGAGCGTTTTATCAAAATAACGATAATATGTCTGTTTGGCGATTTCATGAACCCGTTTGACTTCTTCATCGGATAAAACGTCGTATCCGATATTTGATTTTGCCAAGAAAGCAAAGTCGTCTTCCAGTTTTTTAACGCGGGCGTTAAATTCGGCCAGCAGAGTCTCTCTGGGTTGCGTTCCGGCCAGCCGTTTTTTCAAATAGTCAATATGCGCGTCACGGCGCAGAATTTCAAATCTGGCGCGGATTTCATGAATACGGTTGTTGACGGTTTCAAGCTTTGTCGCTTTATCCAGAACATATTCGGGCGTCGTTACTTTGCCGCAGTCGTGCAGCCAGGACGCCAGATGAAAAGCATACCATTCGTCATCGGACAGTTCAAAGTCCTTAAACGCCCCGTCCTGAGCCATTACGGCGGCCAGCGCCATCATGCGCGCGATGACGGGCACACGCTGGCAATGCGCGCCGGTATAAGGCGACTTGTCGTCAATGGCGCGGGCGATAACTTCCAGAAAAGCTTCCAGCACGTTTTTCTGCGACGTCAGCAGCAGCTGGTTGTCAATCGCGACGGCGGCATGAGAAGCCAGCGCTTCGACCAGCTTTTGCATTGATTTGGAAAAGCTGATCGTTTCGCCGGACGGCGCGCGGGCGTTAATCAGCTGCAAAACGGCGACGACCTGCCCCGTTCTGGTTTTCAAAGGAACGGTTAAAAACGATTTCGACCTGTATCCCGATTTTTTATCAAATTTATGTGTTCCCGAAAAATCAAACCGTGTCGAATCATAAGCGTCCGGAACATTGACGATTTCTTCGGCCAAAGCGGCGTAGGTTGATATGTTGGAATAGTTGGGTTCGTTTGTTTCCGGATCGTACAAGTACAAAGGCGGGAAAGGAATTTCCTTTTTTTCGGACGTGCCGCCCATTTTTATCCCCAGCTTGTCATTGTGCAGAATGGAAAAGATCAGCTGATTTTGCGCCGGATCCATCAGGTACAGCGTTCCCCCTTCCGCGTTGCAGAATTCCTTTGCCGCGGTCAGGATATTTTCCAGCAATACGTCCATATCCTGCTCGGCCGAAAGAGCGATTCCGATATTAAAAAGGCGATCCAATTCTTTTGCCGACAAGGAAACGGTCTCATCGGTTCCGTGTTCGTTTACCATGTTTTCCTCTTCCTTGTTTCAGATATTATCTCATTTCCGGGCAGTAAGTCAAAAGCTTATCGGATTGTATTTTTTCGCCAAAACAAACGTTTAAAGGGGGGTGTAACTTAAATTTAACGGAAGAGAAACCTTTTTTGGTGTAGCATAAAAAAGATTTGTTCTGATAAAGGAAAAAACATGGCGTTATTCAATGATAAAAAAAATACGGCCGCAGACGAACGTACGGAAACGTCACAGTTACCGCTTTCTTTTGCCTATATCGCTTTTCTGATTTTTATTTTCGGCGTCTGTTTGTCCTGCATTTTATCCGTTGCCATGACGGCAGGACGGTTTATCGAATATAAAGTGCCGCTGTTTTTAATGGAATTTCCGCTGGGAATTATCTGCGGCATGGGGTGTTTCCTGTTTTTGGCCGTTTTGGCCGGACTGGTTTTGCAAAAAACTCTGAATACCGAAGATTCGCCGAAAAGCATTCTCAGCCGGTCGCAGAAAATCAGCTATTTCTTTTCGTTGCTGACAACGTTGGGCTTTACGGCTTATTTGTGCGCCGTTTTGGTGCACGCTTTAAAAACCGGACAGTTTTTATCGGAATGTTTGTATATCGTCTTTTTATATGCCTGTGTTCTGGGCGTACATTTCAAAGCGCGAAAAAGTTCGCTGGCGCATATGTTCACGACGGCGGCTTTTATTTTAATTTTGGTTGTAACGGCTTTTTACGGCGGAATTGCCGCCGCTAAAATCTCGCGGCAAAACGTAACGTCAATTAACGGCGAATTGTTTACGCTTGTCAGCGCCCAAAAAAACAACTACATCTTAGTCGGATTTGACGCCAGAACCGGTAAAGCCAACGGAAAAATCATTATCCTGCCCAAACAAAGCCAAGTATTGGAACAAACCGTTTTTTTCCCGCTCGGCGAACAGAAGAGATAAGTTATGACAGAAATGCTCAGCCTTTCAAATGCGGTCGATTTTTTAATCGAACAAGCCCGTAAAGCCGGCGCCGACGCGGCAGAATCTTTCGGCGTACACAGTTTGACACTCAGTGCCGAATGTCGTTTGCAAAAAACGGAAAATCTGGAATACGCGGAAACGGCGGGCGTCGATCTGCGCGTTTTCTGCGGCAAAAGGCCGGCTGTCGTTTCTTCCAGCATATTGGATAAAAAAACGCTGAGCGATCTGGCACGGCGCGCCGTCCAAATGGCAAAAGCCGTTCCCGAAGATCCGTTTTGCGGTTTGGCCGATCCCGAACGGCAGGCGACGGATTTTCCGGATCTTGATTTATATGATCCGGCGGAACAAACGACGGCGGCTTTGCTGGATCTGGCTTTGAAAACCGAAGACGCCGCTTTGTCCGTTCCCGGCGTGACCCAGTCTGACGGAGCGGCGGCCGGCGTTGAAAAATCGCATATTATCATGGCGTCCTCCACGGGTTTCAGGCGCGAATACGACCGTTCGTCCGCTTCCGTGTCCGTTTCCGTTATCGCCGCCGATGCGCAAGGCAAAAAAGAAACCGATTACGATTATTCTTCGGCCGTTTATTTTTCTGATTTGGAAGACGGTGAAAAAATCGGCAAAAACGCCGGACAAAGAGCCGTCAGGCGGTTAAATCCGGAAAAAATCCCCTCCCGGACGATGGACGTTATTTTGGAACCCCGACTGGCCAGAGGGTTGATCGGCACGTTTGCCGGCGCGATCAACGGCGCCGGAATTGCGCGGGGGACTTCTTTTTTAAAAGACTGTATGGAACAAGAAATTTTCCCCGCGTCATTAAGCCTTATTGAAAATCCGCATAAAAAACGCGGCGCGGCTTCACGCCCCTGCGACGCGGAAGGTTTGCCCTGCCGGCAGCGGGCTTTAATTAATAACGGCGTCCTGACTTCCTGGCTGCTGGATCTGCATGCCGCCAGAAAGTTAAGTCTGGAACCGACAGGCCATGCCGCCAGAGGATTAGGCGCCAATCCGCACCCGTCGGCGTCAAATCTGACCTTAACGGGCGGAACGGTTTCCCCGGCCGGGCTGATGGCGGACATTAAATACGGATTGTACCTGACTCAGCTGTTCGGACAGGGAATAGATATGATCACCGGCGATTACAGCCGCGGCGCGTCCGGTTTCCTGATCGAAAACGGGCAAATAACCACTCCAGTCAGCGAAATCACGATTGCGGGCAACTTGAAAAACATGTTTAAAAACATGGCCGCCGCAAACGATCTTGACGACCGTCATGCCGTCAACGCGCCGACAATCCGGCTGTTCAATATGTCGGTCGCGGGAAAATAAAATGAGTCTGGATTGCTTTACTGGATTGGAACTCTGGCGCCAGACAATGTTTGAAATCGTGCGGCGCAACGACAACGCTTCAGATTTATCAACCCGTCAAACCGCTATTTTGCTGAGCATTTACTTAACGCCAGAACCGCATACCGTCCGGGCGCTGGCGGCAGAGCTGAACATTTCCAAACCGGCCGTGTCGCGCGCGATTGACAAATTGAGCATATTAGGGCTGATCCGCCGGCAGACCGATGAAAACGACCGGCGCAGCGTCAATTTATTCCGCACGGTAGAGGGCGCCCGTTATGTTTCAATGCTGGGCGACGTTATTGCGCAAAAAGCCAAAACGGTTAAAAATCCGCTTTTCAGCCCGACGGGCGGCGCCGTTTTTTAACTTATTCCCGCCTATTCGGGGAAATAAAGCATAGCCGAAAAAGGTACGTCGATTTTTTCGCGGCCTTTCAGATTACCGATTTCCATTGAAGTAACGGCGCCGACAACATTTCCGCCGACCTGCTTTAACAAAGCGATCCCCGCCGCCAGCGTCCCGCCGGTAGCCAAAACGTCGTCAACGACGACCAGCCGTTCGGACGGATCGAAATCTTCGACGCGGCATTCCATTTCATCAGTGCCGTATTCCAAAGCATACGAATACCGCACGACCGTTCCGGGCAGTTTTGACGCTTTGCGCAACAAAGACAAACCGATTCCCAGGTTGGCGGCGACGGGCGCTGCGAAAATAAACCCTTTGGAATCAATCGCAAACAACCGGTCCGGATTGTACTGCGCGACCAGCCGGGTCATTTTCTGCACGGTCAGCGCAAAAATTTCGGGCCGTTTAAACAACCCCGTAATATCGTAAAAATTAACGCCTTCTTTCGGGAAACCGGGAAAAGTCGGCACACAGGCGGTC
>JBJFAY010000086.1:0-20014 GCA_051888155.1 Alphaproteobacteria bacterium | reverse complement strand
GATCCGGCGACGTCGTTCAAAGAACGCGAACGCCTGTTTAAAGCCGAAACCGGCTGGGCGGAATATGATCGTTCTCTGTTGTCTTCCGGCGGCGGAATTTACAGCAGAAAAGACCAGATCATTACGATTTCAAAGGAAGCGTGTTCCGTTTTGGGATTGTCGCAGACGGTTTTAACGCCCGACGAACTGATCAAGGCTTTGTTGTCCGCGCCGGTTGACCTGCTTTATTTCGGCGGGATCGGGACGTATGTCAAATCGGGCGTTGAAACGCAGATGGACGCAAAGGATAACGCAAATTCGGCCTGCCGCATTGACGCATCGAAAATCAGGGCGAAAGTCGTGGCCGAAGGCGCTAATCTGGGACTGACGCAGAAAGCGCGCGTCGAATACGCTTTGAACGGCGGCCGTTTAAATACGGACGCGGTTGATAACTCGGGCGGCGTTGATTGCTCCGATCACGAAGTCAATATTAAAATTATGCTGAATATGATGGTGGCGGACGGCAAAATGACGACGGAAGAACGCAACGCGCTGCTGAAATCCATGCAGGACGACGTTTCCGTTTTGGTCTTGCGTGATAATTATCTGCAAACGCAGATTTTGTCTTATATGCAGCATCGCGGCGCGAAGAGTATTCCCGGCAATAAAAAGCTGATTCATGCTTTGGAAAAAGACGACCGGTTGAATCGGGCGTTGGAATCTCTGCCGCCGGACGCGGAAATGGATGCGCGTTTCAATCACGGCCGCGGGCTGACACGCCCCGAACTGGCCGTTTTAATGGCGTATGCCAAGTTATATTTGTATGACGCCGTTCTAAACAGCGACCTGCCGGACGATCCGTTTGTGAAAAACAATATACTGCCGTCTTATTTTCCGGAAACGTTGCGCGCCTCTGCGGGGGACTATATTTTAAATCACCCGCTGCGCCGTGAAATCAGCGCGACGATGATCGTCAACAATCTGATCAACCGCACGGGCGTTAATTTCATCGGCAAAATGCGCGCCGAAAGCAGCGCGCCGGTCGTTGATATCGTCAAGGCTTATCTGGTCGTCGCCGAAGCGTATCAGACCGAAGCTTTATTCGCGTTGATCGAAGCCCGTGACGGAGAAATGCCCGCGCAAAAGCAGGCGGACGAAATGCGCCGTCTGGTCGCCGAAATTGAAAATATGACTTTAACGGTTTTGCGCAACGGCATGGAAAACGACGTCGCCGGCGAAATCAAAAGCTGGAAAGGGTACAAAGACGAAAAATTTTTGCGGTTCCGCGATGATTTTTCGGCCTGATTTCGGCCTGAAACGCAAAGGGAGAAAAACAGTTTATGAAAAGAATATTTTTTCCTTTATTGTTTTTAATGTTGTCCGGTTGCGCGTTGTTTTCTTCTCCTGCGGAAGAATTTCAACCGACCGGCTGTGCGAACATCGACAAGCGGGTCAAAATCGTGTACGAGGACGACGATCTGATTATCGTCAACAAACCGGCCGGTATTCTTTCTGTCGCGAATAAAAATAAAAAAGAAGAATCCATGCTGGATCTGCTGCGTATCAAATCGGCCTGTATTTCGCCGGACAATAAACCGAGGTGGTATTACAGGGTTCACAGACTGGATCGTAATACACAAGGGTTGTTAATTTTTGCCAAGAACGAAAAGGCGCAGAAATACATGCAGGATCAGTTTGCGGCCAGAAAAGTCGAAAAGCGGTATCGCACTGTGGTAGAAGGCGTTATTGCGCAGGATAAAGGAACGATCAATAAACCGATTACGGACGAGCAGGAAGGATCGGTGCATAAAATGCAAATAGCCGCGCCGGGCGAAGGCCAGCCTTCCGTTACCGAATATACCGTTATCAAAAGACTGCCGAACGCGACATACGTTGACGTCCATACGCTGACGGATCGTCAGCATCAGGTCAGGCTGCATTTGGCGTCAATCGGCCACCCGGTTTTTTCGGATCGTTTATACGGCGCGACATATACGACGGAATTTTTGAAAAATCATTTGCTGCAGGCTTATTACCTGAAATTCAAAAAGCCGTTTTCCAATGAAATGCTGGAGCTGAAATTATCGCCGTCCGACAAGATCTTGGAAGCGATTGATTTCGCGGAAAAACCGAAAAAATAAATTTTCCGTACGGCGTCAAATC
Organism: Alphaproteobacteria bacterium; assembly: GCA_051888155.1. Classification (GTDB taxonomy): domain Bacteria; phylum Pseudomonadota; class Alphaproteobacteria; order CAAGCB01; family CAG-977; genus UBA11549. The sequence continues at coordinate 17,872 of JBJFAY010000086.1, read as the reverse complement.
TTTTGAATGTCTGCTGATGGTCAGGCTGCTTTTTCTTTAAAATCTTTTAAGATGAGAAAAGAAAGAGGGGGCCTGATGAAAAAATACGGATTTTGTCTGCTTTATTTGCTGCTGACTGCCTGCGCCCGCGACATTAACAGCGATTCATATCAGATGTCTTCGGTCGGATCGGCCGATCAGGTCGGACAAGGCGTTATCGTAGACGTTCGGACGGTGACGATTCAGGGGCAAAATTCCGGCGGAGCGCTGATCGGCGGCGTTGCCGGGGGCGTCGCCGGATCGACGATCGGACGCGGGTCGGGCAGCGTGCTGGCTTCGGTCGGCGGAGCTTTGGCCGGCGCATTTATCGGCGGGCTGACGCAAAAAGAACTGAGCGAACAAAAAGCTTTGCAGTATATCGTCCGTCTGGCAAACGGCAATATGATTACCGTGATTCAGGGAATGAATAACCGACTCGCCGTCGGACAAAGAGTTTTTGTTCTTTACGGCCGGGAAACGCACTTGATTCCCGATACGTTGCCGGCGTCTTAAAAAACGCTGAGAAGCTGAGAAATAGACAAAATATTAAAAATTTATGAATTTTTTATCACTAAGTTCTACCCAAAACGAGGATTTTGTGATATAAATATTATGTCTTTGAAGGGAAGCGAGATCAATCCGGCTTTCCCTTAATTTATGACAAGCTGCAAAAAAGTGACTTTTTCGTCAGGAAAAAGGAGGAGAATCGCTTTTTTGTACGGATAAAACCCTGATTAGGATAGTGAAATGGTAAAAGAAGTTTCTTTTTCGGCCGGTGATTTTGTTGTTTATCCGACCCATGGCGTCGGTAAAGTTTTAAACATTACAAAAGACACCGTCGCGGGACAAGAATTGGAATTGATTGCTGTTCATTTTGACAAAGACCGTATGACTTTGCGCGTTCCGATGGCAAAAGCGAAAAATTCGGGATTAAGAAAGTTATCCAATAAGAATATTATGGATACGGCTCTGGAAACATTGCGCGGCAAATCAAAAGCAAAACGCACGATGTGGAGCCGTCGCGCCCAGGAATACGAAGCAAAAATCAACTCCGGAGATCCCGTTTCGATCGCCGAAGTTGTTCGTGACCTGTACCGGTCTCAGTCACAATCGGACCAATCTTACAGCGAACGTCAGATTTATGAACAGGCGTTGGATCGTCTGGCAAATGAATTGGCCGCGCTGGAAAAGATCAATACGCAGGAAGCAACGGTCAAGTTGTGCGATATTTTGCAACTGGCCGGTTAAAAAAAACTGTTGAAAATTAAAGAGGGCTGTTTCAGCCCTCTTTTTTCTACTGCCCGGTGGCGGCGCCACGGGTATAACGTCCTCCCGACGGGCACTACCCGTGCGGGGAAAACGCCCTCCCGGCGGGGATTAGGTCGTGCCGGTGGTAAGAAAGTAAAAAACTGACGCCCGTACGGCCAGTACCCGTGCGGCCAGCAGCCCGTACGGGCTAGTACGCTAGTAGTGGAAAGAAAGTTGTTCCGTTTGCTGTGCGGCCTTGTGTGGGAAAAACAGCTTTTTGTCCTGATGAAACTGCATCAGGGCAATGACCGCCAAAACAGGCAACATCATTTCCATTGTTTCTTCACAAATCTGGCAAACGCCGAACAAAGTGCCGTCGCGATCCAAAATAATTCCCGCTTTTTTCAAATTGCTGGGCAGACGGTCGACAAATTTGCAGACCGCGCCTGTCGATAACAAGGTGATAATCGTCCATGATCCCGGCATTTTCAGGAAAAATCCTTTGAAAGACGGAATTAAATACAAAAACATGGTGTAAATAAACAGCCCGCTGATACTGGCTAAACAGAAAAACGCGATAATCTTTTCAGACAACGGATTGTCCGGATTGGTAAAAAATCTTAATTTAAAAGCCGTTGAATCCGTAAATGTCAGCCAATGCTGAATCCCCGCTTCGCGCAAAAAGGCGGCGCCGGCAAAAAAACAGAAAATTATCCATATATTTTTTTCGGATTTTGTCTGGAAATCTGTCCTGTATATAAATAAAGTAAAAAATAAAACAAAATAACAAACATATGTTGCCCAGTCTGTAGAACCCCATACTTTTGTAAAGTCTGTTAGGCGTCCGTAAAAAAATGAAAAAGAAATAAGATATGATAATAAAAGGACAACGGCGACTGTTGCCGGAGATAACCAAAAGGCATTTAAATATTTACGCATTACTTATACCTCTGCGTTTTAATTCGTTCTTGCAATGATGTATCCAAAAGTTATTTTATGCAAGCATTTTTATTTTATGTAACATTTATAATGATAATTGTGCAAAAGAGCTTTTTATTGTTCGGAAAAATATTTTCCGATTGATTTTATTGAAAAAAATAAGTTTTTAAAAAGCCCTTTCTCTTTTTGTCATTTCCGAAAGAGCCTATTTAAAGATTTTTTTCAGAAATTTAATAATACTTTGGAATAGCTTCCTTTTGCAGATCAGGGGGGGGGGGGGGCTATAACTCAGTAAAAAATAATAAGAAAAAATTTTTTAAAAAATCATTTATAAAGTGATACGTAAATTTTTTGCTTGATTTTCTTATGTTGATCTTCAAAATACTAAATGTTGATATAACCTTTTTGCGGAGCTTGGAGAAAATGGAACTGAAATGTTTAAGATGCGGCTGCGAAAAAGCGGTTAAGAACGGATTTATTTCCGGGCTTCAGCGTTACAAATGCAAAAGATGCGGGTATCAGTACACAAAAACAAAGCCGCATGGCCGCAGCGATCCTGAAAAAAGAACGGCTGTTATATTGTATGCGTCCGGTATGTCAATGAGTATGATTGCCAAAATAGTTAATGTCAGCGTTCAAACCGTTTCCCGCTGGATCAGAGCGTTTTATACCAAAAAAATGGACGAGATCCCTAAAATGGAACCCATGCGGCGCGTTACCTTAAAAAAGGTATTGGAATATTTTCAGACGTTAAGCAAAGAAGAATTAAGTCATGAAATTTTTGTTTTATCGGCCAAGCTGCCTTCCGGCAGCGACGTTAAAATTTTGGTTGATAATCCGAACGGTCCGAGAAAAAGAAAACGGGATCAATCCGAAACAGCGGAATGAATTCAAACGTCCAGATTTTTCTTGACGGCCAGAAAATCGCGCCAGGACAATCTTTTCTGCGCCGGCGTGCGCAGCAAAAAGGCCGGGTGAAAAGAAGCCATGACGTCAACCGTTAAATCTTCGTCCGTATATGTCAGCCATCGCCCGCGCGTTTTGGTAATGCCCGCATTCGTATGCATCAGGGCGGATACCGCGCTTCCGCCCAGCAGCAGCAACACTTTCGGTTTTACCAAAGCGATGTGCCGGCGGACAAACGGCGTAAACAGCGCGATTTCGGATTCGGACGGCTTTCTGTTTGCGGGCGGACGCCAGGGCAGAATATTGGAGATATATACTTCCGGACGGGTCAGGCCGATGGAGTTAAGCATTAAATCCAGCAAATGTCCGCTGGGACCGACAAAGGGCAAGCCTTGTTTGTCTTCTTCCGCGCCGGGGGCTTCGCCGATAATCATCAGCCGGGCTTGCGGATTTCCCGCGCCGAACACCATTTTTGTCGCCGTTGCTTTTAACGGACATTCGTCAAAGTTGGCGACAATTTCCCTTAATTCTTCCAGCGTTGACGCTTGGCGGGCCAGCGTGTCCGTCTTTAATTCCGCCGAAAACAGCGACGGCGCAGGGGCGGGCGGCGCGGCGGGAACGAAAATATCAGGCTGCGGCGCGGCCGCGGGAAACGCTTTACGGGGCAGATCGAAACGGTTTACCGGCTCGTCGCCGATCGTTTCGTCGGCGCCGGCGGTAATGTGCCATTGCAGCAGCTGTTCGGGCGGTGTTTTTTCAGTCATAGGGGTAAAGTATCATATTTCCGGCTCTGAATTGAAACTTTTTCTTTAAAAAAAGAATTCGTTTGAAAACGAAGGACAGACTTGATTTTTAACGGAAAACAGAACACAATGAAAAATCTTTGTTTGGGAAAGACTTGATCATGCACATACATTCCAAAATATATGCTTTGTTCATTTTAATCTTGGCCGCTTGCGTCCCGCATCATACGGGGGCGGCTCCGGATATGCCTCCGGCCGAAACAAAATCTGAAAAATCGGCTGAAGTCGGCAGTTATTTATTATATCTTCAGGCGCGTCAGGATCAGGATTTTGATGCCGCCGTGCGTTATTTAAAAGAAGCTTTGAACGCTGATCCCGGCAACAGGGCTTTACAATCGGAAATGTTCGCGCTGCTGACGGTCGAAGGACGCATTGACGACGCTTATCCGTATGCGTTGACGGAATTAAAGGCCGCGCCGGATTCTCTGCTGGCTTCTTTGGTCGTTATTGCCTACCATGTTTCCAAAAACGATTTCGCCGCCGCTCAAAAGCAGATTGACAGTTTCCCGGCTAAAGAAGAAAACGCTTTTTTATATCCGCTTTTGGAAGTCTGGATCCAAGCCGGACTGGACGATCGTAAAAAGGCGTTGAAAGCTTTGGAAAAATTGAATCAGGAAGGGTTGGAATCTTTATATTATTTCCACTCTGCGCTATTATACGATTTGTGGAATGATGAAGAAAAAGCGGAAAAAAATTATGAAACTTTGTTAAGAGAACCGGGCGGGCTGTCTTTGCGCGCGGCGCAGGCTTACGGCAACTTCCTGCTGCGTCAGGGGGAAACAAAGAAATTCAACGCGCTGGTCGAAGCGTACCGGAAAGGCGCCAAGTCTTATCCCTTGCTGGACGAAACATTCTTTACTGCCGGAGCGGTGCAGGCAAATAAAAAAGTTCCCAAAAGCATTGCGACCCCCAAAGCCGGTCTGGCGGAAGCCTTCTTTGATATATCGGGCAGTCTGGCTGATAAAGGCAGTCCCGAAATATCGTTGTTCTTTATCCGGTTCAGTCTGGTGTTGGATCCGTCGTTGTCTTTGGCGCGCGTTCTGTTGGGCGAAATTTATGAAAAACAGGAACGCTATGACGAAGCTTTGAAACTGTATGCCGAAGAAAAAGAAAACTCGGAAACGTACTATGCCAGCCAGATCCGCATGGGGATTATTTTTGCCCGCCAGAAAGATTTGCCGCGTGCTGAAAAGCAGCTGCGTAAAATGGCGGCTAAACGGCAGGAACTGGCTTTCCCGTGGGTGGAATTGGGCGATATCTTTATTACGGAAAAGAAATTTCCTCAGGCGATTGAGGCTTTCAGCGAAGCGATTAACCGTATCCCCGTGCCGAATCGGGCGCATTGGGTTTTGTTCTACAGCAGGGGAGCGGCGTATGAACGCAATAAACAGTGGGAACTGGCTGAACAAGACCTGTTACAGGCGCTGGTTTTGTCGCCGGATCAGCCGTTGACGCTGAATTATTTGGGGTATTCCTGGATCGAACGGGGAAAAAATATCGCAAAAGCTAAAGAAATGCTGGAAAGAGCTGCTCTGTTATCTCCGAGGGAAGGCTTTATTGCTGACAGTTTGGGCTGGGCTTATTACCTGCTGAAAGATTATCCGAAATCCGATGTCGTTCTGGAAAACGCCGTGGCTTTGGATCCGGGCAGCGCCGTGATCAATGATCATCTGGGGGACGTTTACTGGCGGGTCGGGCGAAAACGCGAAGCGCGTTTCCAATGGGCAAAGGCGTTGGGATTAAAGGACGACTTTCCCGATAACGACCGCAAACGTGTCGAATTAAAGCTGGAAAAGGGATTGGATTCCGTCGGCGATAAGGTGGTTTTGCCGGATCGGAATACGTCGAAAGGAAAAAAATCCGGAAAATCAAAATGACAACCGTTTCTGTTCAGGCGCCCGCCAAAGTTAATCTTTATCTGCACGTTACCGGCCGGCGTGATGACGGCTATCATTTGTTGGACAGCTTGTTCGTCTTTGCCAAAGACGGGGACGTCGTTACTGTCCGGGAATCCGATTCTTTATCATTGGATATCTGCGGACCGTATGCCGGCGCTTTGCCGGGCGGGGAAGAAAATATTGTTTTAAAAGCCGCGCGTCTGCTGGCCGGCGTATGCGGCCGAAAACCGTCGGAGGCAATAACGCTGGAAAAAAATCTGCCGGTGGCCGCGGGAATCGGCGGCGGATCGGCGGACGCTGCCGCGGTGTTGAAAGCGTTGCTGAAATTGTGGAATAAAACGATTCCGGCAACGCAGTTACAGGAAATCGCGCTGAAACTGGGGGCGGACGTTCCGTCTTGTCTGGCGGCAAAAGCCGTTCAAGTTTCCGGAATCGGCGAAATTCTGACTCCCGCGCCTGAATTACCGGCTTTATTCCTTGCGCTGGTTAATCCGAACCGCCCTGTTCTTACGCCGGCCGTTTTTAAAGCGCGTCAGCCTGTTTTTTCCGATCCGGCTCCATTCACGGAAAAAATGACGGATTTTACTGCCTTTATCGAAGCTTTGACGGAACGCAAAAACGATTTAAGCGATGCCGCCTGTCAGATCGAACCGGCTGTATTTGAAGTTTTACAAGCTCTGCAGGCCGATCCTTTATGCCGTCTGGCGCGTATGTCCGGCAGCGGAGGAACTTGTTTCGGTATTTTTGCCTCGGCCGAAGAAGCATCATTATGTTGTCAACGAATACGCGAAAACCACCCGGATTGGTGGGTTTTAAATACGCGGATTTGATAAAAAGCGCTTGTAGGAATACTGTTACTTATGTATAAAAAAGGGTTGATTGCTTTCAATATTCGTGTGAACCCTTATAGGGAGAAGTGTGTATGTTAAAAAATCGTTCTTTGTCATTTTTTGCTTTGGCCGTAACGTCGGTTTTACTGCTGAATGGCTGCTTGAAAAAGAAAGAAGCGGCGGTTCAGGTTGTTCAAAAACCTCATGTAACTATTGAAAAGGCCGGATATAAGTCATACACGGAACGTTTCAATTTCCCCGGGCGGATCGACGCTGTTAATTCCGTCGCTCTGAAAGCCCGCGTCGCAGGCTTTTTAAAGGACAGACTGTTTGAAGAAGGCGATATCGTTAAAAAAGGACAGATCCTGTTCGTTCTGGAACGTGAACCGTTTGAAGCGCAGGTCGCTGAAGCCGCCGCAAATCTGGCAAAGGCAGAGGCTGATGCAAAAAATGCCAAGCTGAATCTGGATCGTGCGCTGGAACTGCGTAAAACGGGTAATATCTCTCAGTCAACCGTCGATACGCGCGAAGCCGAAAACAGCGTTGCAAAAGGGCAGGTCTTACAGGCTCAGGCGGCTTTGAATCTGGCAAAGCTGGATTTGGGATATACGAATATTAAAGCGCCTTTCACGGGTAAAATCGGTTTGTCCGCCTATTCGATCGGCGAATATCTGCCGGTTAATACGACGCTGGCGACAATGGTCAGCTTTGATCCGATCTATGTGCTGTTTTCCGTTTCCGAACGCGAACTGTTATCAATGCAAAACGCGGGTATGCTGAAATCAAACAACGACAGTCTGGCCGTTTCTTTGATTATGGGAGATTCTTCGGTTTATCGTTACGGCGGACAGATTAACTTTACGGACGTCGTCGTAGATGATTCCACGGATACCGTTAAAATGCGCGCCGTTTTCCCGAATCCGGCCAAACAGCTGGTTTCGGGACAGTTCGTTTCCGTCCTGCTGGAATATGAAGCGCCGGTCGAAAAAATCGTCATATCACAGGCGGCATTGATGTCTTCCGCTTCTTCAAAATATGTTTATGTGGTTGACGCTCAAAACAAGGTTGTTAATAAACCGGTCAGCGTCGGGGCGGAACAAGGCAAGGATATCGTTATTCTGGACGGGCTGGAAGCCGGCGATCGTGTTATCGTCAGCGGTCTGCAAAAAGTCCGTCCGGGACAGGAAGTTATTGTTGATGCAATGTCTGCCGCGAAATTAACGCCTGCCGCCGCAGCTGCTCCGGCTAAGAAATAAGGATAACGCCCTATGTTTTCGCGTATTTTTATTAAAAGACCCCGTCTGGCGATTGTTATTTCTCTGGTGATCACGATCGCCGGTCTGATTTCCCTGAAAACAATTCCGGTCGCTCAGCTGCCGGACGTTGTGCCGCCGTCGGTTTCCGTTTCGGCAACTTATCCCGGCGCTTCTGCGGAAGTGATTGAACAAACCGTCGCGCAGATTGTCGAATCGCAGGTCAACGGCGTCGATAACATGCTTTATATGGAATCGACCAGTTCAAACGACGGCAGTTATTCTTTGACGGTAACGTTTGCTTTGGGAACGGATCCGGATATGAATACGGTAAACGTTCAAAACCGTATTAACCAGATTTCCACCCAACTGCCTTCCGAAGTTCAACAACAAGGTGTGACCGTAAAGAAAAACACATCGTCAATGTTGATGGCGTTCGCGCTGTATTCGCCGGATCAGTCGCGCGCAACGAATTTTTTGGCAAACTATATGACTTCGCGCGTTAAAGATGATTTGGCGCGCGTTACGGGGGTCGGCGAAGTCAATACGTTCGGTGACGTTGATTACAGTATGCGTGTCTGGATTGATGCGGAACGTCTGGCAAATCTGGGATTGACAAACCAGGACGTTATCGCGGCGATTTCTTCACAAAATATTCAGCCGGCGATCGGTTCCGTCGGGGCTTCTCCGGCGCCGAAAGACCAGCAGCTGCAGCTGACGTTGAAAACGTCGGGACGTTTGAATACGCCGGAACAATTCGGCGATATCATTCTGCGCGCAAATAAAGACGGCGGGCTGCTGAAGTTAAAAGACGTCGCCAAAATTGAATTGGGGACGACGTCTTATTCTTCGACTATTCAATATAACGGCCGGCCGGCTTCGGGGGCGATGATTAATCTGGCGCCCGGCGCAAACGCTATGAATGTCGCGACAAAAGTCAAAGCCGAACTGGAAAGAATGAAACAGTTTTTCCCGGAAGGGGTTGACTACGTTATCATTTTTGATACGACAATATTTATTGAAGCAACGGTTAATGAAGTGCTGCATACGATTGTGGAAGCCTTTATTCTTGTTTTGCTGACCGTTTATCTGTCATTAGGAACATGGCGCGCGACGCTGATTCCGGCTTTTGCGGTTCCGGTGTCTTTGATCGGTACGTTTATTTTTATGGCGCCGTTCGGAATTTCCGCCAATACGATTTCTCTGCTGTCGATTGTTCTGGTTATCGGGATTGTGGTGGACGACGCGATTATGGTCGTTGAAAACGTTGAACGCGTGATTGAAGAAGAACCTGACCTGACAATTCCCGACGCCGTCGCAAAGGCAATGAGTCAAATTACGGCGCCGATTATTGCGATTACGCTGGTTATTTTGTCTGTGTTCGTGCCGGTTATCTTTATTCCCGGCATTACGGGACAGTTATATAAACAGTTTGCTGTGACGGTGTCTTGTTCAATGTTGATTTCAGCTGTCAACGCTTTGACGTTATCGCCGGCTTTGTGCGCTGTTCTGCTGCATCGCGGGGAAAAGAAAAAAACAGGGCTGGTTCCCTGGGTAATGCGTCAGATTGACAAAGGGCGCGACGGATATACGTCTATTGTTAAACGCCTGGTGCGTCATTCGTCGTTGTCTATTTTGATCATTGCCGCCGTGATCGCCGCTGCCGTCGGCATGAACAAAATTACGCCGCCCGGCTTCTTGCCTGATGAAGATCAGGGGGTCGCTATGATTGATATTCAGCTGCCCGAAGGCGCTTCTCAGGACAGAACGCTTGCCATTTTAAAGCAAGTATTTGATATTGTCAGCGCTCATCCGGCTGTTCAAGATATAATGGGGGTCGCAGGACACAGCATGATCGGCGGAAACGGATCTAATTTCGGCATGATGATCGCCGGGTTAAAACCGTATGAGATCCGCCGCGATACGTCAATGCAGGTGCAGGCGATTCTGGCCAAGATTCAACCGCAGTTGAATCAAATTCAAGGAGCGCTGATCCGCGCGTTTAACATACCGGCTATTCCCGGTATCGGTATGGCGAATGGTTTTGATTATCGTTTACAAAATGCGCAGGGCGAAACGCCGCAGGAAATGGAACAGGTTATGTTCAAATTACTGGGAGCGGCAAATCAGGATCCGAAGCTGAGTATGGTATACAGTACGTTCAATACGTCTACGCCGCAGTTGTTTGTGGAGTTGAATCGTGTTAAAGCGCAAATGCTGGGCGTCGGTATTCAGGACGTATTTTCTCAGTTACAATCAACGCTGGGGTATGCTTATGTTAACGACTTTACGCTGGCCGGCCGGGTATATGAAGTAAATATGCAGGGGCAGGAAAGCAACCGTAGTAAAGAAGAAGACGTTTACCGTATTTATGTCCGTAATAACAAAGGCGAAATGGTGCCGATGCGTTCTTTGCTGACGATTACGCCGATCTTGGGGCCGCAGCAGTTAACGCGCTTTAATAATGTGATGACGGTTAAGATTAACGGTTCTCCCGCTGCGGGGCTCAGTTCGACTCAGGCTATGAACGAAATGGAAAAACTGTCTAAGGAAATTTTGCCCAAAGGCTATGAATACGAATGGACAGGTATGTCGTTGCAGGAAAAAGAGGCCGGAGGACAAACATCTGTTGTTTTGGTTCTGGCGTTTCTGTTCGCCTATTTGTTCCTGGTGGCGTTGTATGAAAGCTGGATGATTCCGATTACAGTGCTGTTGTCAGTATCTGTCGCTTTGTTGGGGGCATTGATCTTCCTGTATACATTCGGGCTGGTTAATAACGTTTATGCTCAGATCGGGTTTATTCTGCTGATTGCTCAAGCGTCCAAAAATGCAATTTTGATCGTTGAGTTCGCTAAAGAACTGCGTGAAAAAGATGGGTTGGATCCGGAAGCGGCAGCCGTGCAGGCGGCTCATTTGCGTTTCCGCGCGGTTATGATGACGGCTGTTTCCTTTATTCTGGGACTGGTACCTTTGGTTACCGCTTCCGGTGCGGGAGCAATCGCCAGACGTTCCGTCGGAACAACGGTGTTCGGCGGTATGATCGTCGCAACGGCGTTCGGTATTTTTGTTATCCCGATGCTGTTTGTTACTTTCATTAAGCGGCGTGAAAAATTCCATGCCAAACGTTATTCCAAACTGGAAAAAAATACGCCTGTTCCTTCCGGACAGGAAGAAGGGTAGAAAAAAGCGGTCTGAAAAACGGCCGCTTTTTTTATTTGAGTTTTTTCTGATCTGATTTTAATCTTTATGCACAGAAATTTAAAAGGGTGAAACATGGTTAATTTCTTAGATAAAATTCAAACGGCGATCAATGTTTTTAAAAATGACGTTCCGGACGGGGTGGAAATGACGGGCGCTGAAGAACGTATGTTAAAAGAAACATGCTATATCGGTGATATTGATGCTGTAAAAGCTCAGGGAACCCGCTTTATTCTGCCGGTCGGGCTGGTTATTTCAAAATATGCACAGCTGGGAAAGAACTGCGTTTTATATCAGAATGTGACAATCGGCGGAAAAGATTTTCCCGGCCGGCAGGGCAATCCGGCTAATTATCCGCAGATCGGCGATAATGTCGTAATTTATCCGGGAGCTTTTATTGTCGGTCCCGTAAAAATCGGAAACAACTGTATTATCGGCGCGAATACGGTTGTTGTCAGTAATGTCCCCGATAATTCAATGGTTGGCGGAAATCCGGCAAAAATCATGCCGAGAGGTTAAAAAACTTTTGAAACGAAGCGAAAAACAGGCGAAACCGCCTGTTTTTTATAATTATTTTTTGATAAACAGCGCCCGCATCGCATTTAAAACCGCGATAATCATTACGCCGACGTCAGCAAAAACAGCCAGCCACATATTCGCTATTCCCAATGCGCCTAATAACAGACAGGCTGCTTTTACGCCGAGCGCAAACCAAATATTTTCATAAACGATATGCAGGCATTTGCGTGATAAACGGAGCGCGGTTGTAATTTTCAGCGGATCATCGTCCATTAAAACAACGTCTGCCGCTTCGATCGCCGCATCTGATCCGATGGCTCCCATGGCGACGCCGATATCTGCCCGCGAAAGAACCGGCGCGTCATTGATACCGTCGCCGACAAAAGCCAATTTTTCTTTTGCCGGTTTGTTTTTCAGCAGTTCTTCAACTTTTTCAACTTTATCAGCCGGTAAGAGTTCGCTGTATACTTCGTCGATTCCCAAAAAATCAGCGACTTGTTCTCCGACGCTTGCCGTATCTCCGGTCAACATTACCGTCTTTTTCACACCTGCTGTTTTTAATGCGGCGACGGCTTCTTTCGCCTGCGGTTTGACAATATCGGCAATAACGATATGGCCGGCGTATTCTCCGTTGACCGCAGTATGAATAATTGTGCCGGTTTGGTGACAACCGATATATTTTATATTTAAATGTTTCATTAACTTATCGTTACCGACGGCGACTTCAATGCCGTCTACAAAAGTAATAATACCGTTGCCGCTGATTTCCCGAAGATCCGAAACGCGGGAACGGTCGATTTCTTTGCCGTAAGCGCGCCGGATACTTTTTCCGATCGGGTGAGAAGAGGCGCTTTCGGCTAAAGCCGCAAATTCAATCAGCTTTTCTTCGTCCATTTCATTGTGATGAACGGCGCAGACTTCGAATACTCCTTGTGTCAAGGTACCGGTCTTGTCAAAAACAACGATTTTCGTTTTGGACAGCGTTTCCAGATAGTTTGATCCTTTGATTAATATGCCGGCTCTGGAAGCGCCGCCTATTCCGGCAAAAAAGCTTAAAGGAATGCTGATGACCAAAGCGCAGGGGCAGCTGATAACCAGGAAAGTCAGAGCGCGGTAAATCCAGTTTTCCCAATCGGCCGGCAAATCCAGCAGATATAATCGCAGCAGCGGCGGCAAAACGGCCAGTGCCAGAGCGCCGTAACAAACGGCCGGCGTATAGAAACGCGCGAATTTTGAAATAAAGTTTTCTGATTTTGATTTGCGTGAACCGGCATTTTCAACCAGATCAAGAATTTTTGATACGGTTGATTCGCCGAATTCTTTGCTTGTTTGAACGTGCAGAACGCCGGAAATGTTAATACAACCGCTGATGACTTCGTCGCCGGGTTTTACGGAACGGGGCAGGCTTTCTCCTGTCAGCGCCGCCCTGTTTAATGCGGATTCGCCTTGAATGACGATTCCGTCCAGAGGAATTTTTTCTCCCGGCTGTACAATGATAATGCTGCCGGTTCCGACTTTTTCGGGGCTGACGCGCTCCAGCCGTCCGCCGCGTTCAATGTTGGCGTAGTCCGGTCGGATATCCATTAACGCGCTGATATTTTTCCGGCTTTTCCCGACGGCATAACTTTGAAACAATTCGCCGGTCTGGTAAAACAGCATCACGGCGACGGCTTCCGTGTAATCGCCTGTTTTGTAAAGCGCTAAAGCAATCGCGCCGATCGTCGCAACGGCCATAAGGAAATTTTCATCAAATACCTGTTTGTTTTTTATGCCTTTGCCGGCCTTTATCAAAATATCGCCGCCGACAATCAGATAAGCCGAAAAATATGCGGCAAACCGTGCGGCTCCGGTTAAAGGCATAAAATGAAAACCGGCCAGCATTATTGTCGCGGCAATAATTCTTAACAGCATGGATCTTTGCTTTTTGTTCATAGCGCTTTGTCCGTCACCGGTTGTTATAGATAAATTTCGCAGTCGTCTTCGACTTTTTTGCAGTTTTTGCGAACTTCTCGCATAACCGTGTCGATATCTTGATCGTCTTCAAAATCGACGATCATTTTTAAAGCCATAAAATTAACGGTAGCGGCTTTGACTCCGGCCGTTTTCTGAGCGGCCGTTTCCATTTTATCAGCGCAGTTGGCGCAATCGACGTCAATCTTGTACGTTTTTTTCATGGGAGTCTCCTTCGATTAAACAATTAAATAATCATTTAATTAAAGAGTAAGACCAAAACAAAAATATGTCAACGGGAATTTATTACCGGTTTTTTTATGAATGAATTATACTGACATATAAATCAGATCGGGAGGTTGCCATGCCGTTGCCCCATAATCACGGCCAGTTGATAGAACATAATTTTGACCATATGCCGGAAACAAAAGAGTTTCAGGCGGTATCGGAAATTTTCAAACAGCTTGACGACAGCAGCCGTATGCGGATTTTCTGGCTGCTCTGCCATTGCGAAGAATGCGTTATTAATATTTCCGCTCTGATGGAGATGAGCAGCCCGGCCGTTTCTCATCATTTAAAACAGCTGAAGACGGGGGGACTGATTACCAGCCGGCGCGAAGGCAAAGAAGTATATTACAAAGCCGCTGAAACAAAACAGGCCGCTTTGCTGCATCAGATGATTGAAAAGCTGGTGGAAATCAGTTGTCCGACGGGTTATTCGTCCCCGGACATGAAATAAGCCGTATCGACGATTTTAATTTTCACCGTACGCATTGTTTTGACGCCGATATTGTACTTAATCATCAGTCGGGGCAATTCTTTACCGTCAATTAACCGGATAATCATTCCTTTTTTAATCGCGTACGCCGCCGCGCAAGTTCGATTATTTGTTTATTTTTCAATGCCTTGCTGCCAGTACGCGCCTTGAAATCGAGAACGAAGTGAAGTGATCCATTCTTCAGTCAGGCGCAATAGATAGCTACAAAGCCATTACAGAAGCCCAGAACCAAGCGAAGCAAGCTGAAAGCGAAAATGCAAGATTAAGAGATCAGATCGACACTCTGCACCGGGAGTTAAAGCGTATTCTGACCGCCTACCCAGAAATCAAGAAAGAGCGTGAACGGGAAAAAGAAAGGGAAAAGGAACGGTCTTTATCCGGTAGAGGAAGAGAAATTGGTTAAACAAAAAAAAGATAAAAAGTGCTGCCAACTGTTTTTATAACGTCCCGATTCGTTTTTATTTTTCATAAAAGTAACAAATTGTTACATTTACATTCATGTATGAAAACATACATAATTTTCATATTTTTGCACGTTTTTGCACATTTTTATCACTCAAACTCACGAGACTCGCAAGCAAACAACAAGTACAATAACTTTTTGCTTGCTTTATTCAAGAAAATAACTACCATATTTAGTAGAACCAAGGAGGAAAACATGGATCTGTTTGATTTAACTGATTTGACTGAAATTCCAGACACCTTGAAACAGGATTTAGTCAAAGATGAATTTGCAGAGCGGTTAATGATGCTGTTAAACAAAGCAGAAAGACCGTTAAATCTTGATGAACTTACGGTCGGATATTATAGACTATTTTGCAAAGATTCAAACGAGGAGCTGAAGACAAAAAAACAAATTATGACCAAAATTTACAATATGTCACGAGGAAGAAATTCGCGAATAGAAGCCGTTCCACACAAGAAAGGACTTTATTGTCTAAAAGAAATCGTGAACGCTTAAAAGAAAAGGCAGAAAGTGAATGAAGCTTCTTCGGTTCACTTTCTGCCCCCTGAACAAAACTTGTTCAAGTACCTTCCAATTACTTTTTACAAGATTCGTTCAGGAAAATCAACTCCGAAAGAACTTGAGGAAACTCATCTCTTTCGACGAAGAGGCTCCACCTTAAAAAGGAGGGCTCTATGGATTATCCTAGAAAACCCGCGCCTTATGGCTTCAAATGGATATTCATTCCTGAATACCGCCATTACAGAAGTAAAAAAATTATTCGCGCGGTGGACTATGGCAAAAAAGCTTTTTGCTTTTTAGTTCGCTGTAAAAATTAACGTAAATACTTTTTTACTTTAATACTAGAAACAGGAAGGGACTTTCCAAATGGAAAGCCCCTTTCTTATATTCATAAAATGAACTGCCTCACAGGAAGATGATAATACATCTTAGAATAAGCGCGTGCCTTTAAAGAGCAAAAGAAAGCTGTTCCATTTCAGCACTCACTTCAAACGGTCTATCCAAAACTTCGGCATCAGGAATGTTTCTATCGTTTTGAAGCATTGCTATGACACATCTGCCAATATGAAATCCTAAATTAACAGGGACTGCGTTTCCAATTTGTTTGTATTGAGAACACATAGAACCTTGAAACTCCCAGCTATCCGGGAACGTTTGAATACGAGCGTATTCGCGAACTGATAACGGACGAGTTTCAGAAGGGTGGCAGCGTTCTGTTTGTTTTTGAGCAGGTGCGCATGTCAATGTTAGGCTAGGTTCATCCCAAGCCAGTCTTCGTGCCATTCCTGTCTTTCCTCCGCCTAAATAAAACGAGCCGCGCATATATTCTTTTTGAACTTCCAGTGGTAAGTCACGCCAATAGCCTCCTTCCGGAACCATAGCTAAGATTTCTTTTTTTCGTTTAGGATATTCTTGCCCTTCTGAAGGGGGGCAATCTTTTAAAGCTTCTCTAAGTGAAACAGTATAATTTTTTTCCTTCGGGAAAATAAAAGGTAAATCAAGGTCGTTTCTGATCGCCTCAATTATCAGACGCTCTCTTTTTTGAGGAACATCAAGATACTGGGCTCTTAAAACCTTAAAATTAACCCTATACCCAAGCTCATTCAAAACAGCGATCATCGTTTTAAGTGTTTTGCCGTTATCATGAGTTAAAAGTCCCCGAACATTCTCCCCTATGGCGATTTTAGGATTTGTTTCTTTTATACACCGGGCAAATTCAAAAAACAGAGTTCCTCGAGTATCTTCAAATCCTAAACTTTTTCCAGCATAACTAAACGCTTGACAGGGAAAGCCCGCTTGAACGACATCAGCCTTACCTTTGTAAGGAATAAAATCTAAGAGATGAATATCTCCTTCAATAATATTGATATCAGGAGAAAAATTTTTCCGAAGTGTTTGGCAACAACTTTTATCAAACTCATTGAGTAATATGTGGTTTAGCCCGGCATTTTCAAAACCAAGAGCCGTTCCACCTGCTCCGGCAAAAAGCTCAATGACTGAAAACGGGGATTTTTTATCGTTTTTTAAAACATAAAAGCCTGAATTTTTTTTATTTTTTGATTTTGAAATCAAATCTTCGATATCTTCAATACTGAAAATACGATAATTGTTGGAATCTCTCTTAGATTTTATCAGCCCTTTCTTATCCCAGCGTCTGATTGTATCAATGGAAACGTTGAGTTTTTTGCTGACATCATTAACTGTAAGATACATCCCTAATTCCTCTTCTAAAATGTAAAAGGGATTTTATAAATAACCATTGCCCTATGCAAGGGTTATTTAAAAGATGCTTCAAAATTTTTCAGGAAGAGATCTTCGTTCTCTATATTTGAAAAGTAGCTGGGGCAAATAGAGCGCATAATTTTAGGAATTTCATAATACAGCTTAAAAAGAGCATCTTCATCATCGGTCAACAATTGATAAAAACTAATTCCATCAATCATTTTAATTTGGGGATTATCGGGTCTTCTTGTATGCGTTTTATTATCAGATGGAGTAAACGAAAAAATCCCTCTTTTTTTAGGAATCATTGTTACATAATACCCTGTAAATCCTTGATATCCTTGTTTTTGGAGACACTTTTCTAAAGCATCGTAAATAACAATTTGATCGCTTCCTTTAACGGTATTATGTTTATTTTTAATTTCGGCGATTATTCGTTTGCTTGGACAAGCAAAATCAATCAGCTTGCCGACTCCTAAATCCTGACAATTTTGAATATGCCCAGCAACTCTTTGGTGAAAATAACCTATTTCATTTTGAAGCGTTTTTTGAAATTGCCGTTGTTTTTCCGATCTCACCCATTCCTCTAAAGAGATTTGACGCAATCCACTTTCAAACAAAGCGGAAAAAGCATCAATTCGATTCTTATTAAAATTTTTATCAACCGTCCGTACTGCTTCAATAACTTTCTGAAATAAAGCCAAGCATTCCCTCTGAAGATCGTTCTTTGAAATAAAAGTAAGATTGTATGTCATCTTTTCCCTTTCTTGTATGCCTCTTATACAAATACAGATAAAAGTTTTAAAAAACGTGAATACTCCTTCTCATTCTTCTCTCGTATCT
>JBJFAY010000085.1:0-4614 GCA_051888155.1 Alphaproteobacteria bacterium | reverse complement strand
TTTTCTTATATATTTAAGCAAAAAGAAAAACAGCCCGTTCAAAAAACACCCAAAACGCGCGCCGATTTAGAAGACACGTTGTTTGTCCGCTATGAAAGCGGCGACAACAAATTGAAATCCATTTTTGTCAAAACGCGAGCTCCAGAAGCAAAAGAAAAAAGAGAGTTGCAAGAAATATTTGATATGATCGAAGCCGTTCCAGAAGGAAAGAAACTGATTACAGACGTTGCGACAGCGGGATATAAAATCAACTTTGATACATTTCGCGGCGCTTCGGCGGGAACATGTAATCCCGGCGAAAAAAGAATTATGCTCTGCCCCGCCAACCATGCCAACAAAGCGGCGATTGCAGCGTCTTTGTATCATGAAATGACTCATGCCATGCAAAACGAACGTTCCGGGGATCTGTTAAAAGATTGTAGCAGCTATAATATAGCGGATCAGGTCAAATTGCTGCGTGCAGCAGAAGCTTCTGCCTGGATGGAAGAAGCAAAATTTGCCTATCAGATCAAAGAAACGCACCCCGAAATTTTAAAACACGTAGAACATGTTCCCATGTACCAAGCTTTTGCCGCTGAAATGGAAAAAACGAAAGATATCGGCAAAGCCGGCGAAGCCGCTTTTAAAAGTTGGTACGGATACAAAGAATATCAAACCGGATATGAAGACCAGCATATCAGCATTATTAAAAACAGGACATTGGATCGCCTGCACAACAATAACAGCAAGGCATTCCGTAAGTCTATGTCCTCTGAAGACGTCTTAAAGCAGATGATCATTTCTGAAAATATTGCGATTAAACCCGAATTTTTAACGACGCCTGAAGCTTTTTCCATATCCGATGACGCGGTTAAATCTTTTAAAGCTATTTCAAAAGGATATGCGGCCAAGTTTTGGACTGCCGTTAAAGATACCTCTGTCGATAATATGTATTCTTACGAAACGGGCAAACTCGTTTCCAGTGCGGAAACAGTATTGAAAAAGGAAGAAAAAAACAACGCTTCCGTTATGTCCGCGCTGACAACAATTTCAAAAACGCAAGCAGATAAAAAAGCGGTTCTTATGGCGACGAAAAAACATACCCGGTAAAATTCTCCGGAAATCGCTATTGAATGATCGACTAAATAGAAAGAGACGGATAAATTTCCCGTCTCTTTTGTTTGACAATGCTGAAAATGATTTTTTCGTTTTCTTTGAAAGCCTCTTTTTGATATTGCCGATATTTTCTTTTAAATCGTGGACAAGGTTTAAGTTTATTTGCTTTAGCAAGTTATCGTATTCAAACGCAAAATGCATGGTATAAAACCCTATATGCGTTTTACTTTTTGCCGTATATTGCTTTTCAAAAAAACATCATATGACGGCGTTACCAATTTATATTCAATTTCCAATGTCCGATAAATGTAATCCAGAGGAGCGCCAAACAATCCCAAAACAGCTCCGCCATAAACCGTTAATCCGTAATATGTGCTAACATCTTCATAAAACATTTCTTTGACATTGCCGATTAAAACCAAATCGTCGTCGTTTTTATTGAAAGAAAAGACCGACGATTTAAAAACAGACGCATTCTCAATTTCTTCAGCGGTTGCCTTAGCAAACTCTTCATTCACTTTTACAAGCTGCACGCTAAATCTATTATATTCGGGTCTGTTAAATTCCGCGACCGAACAATATGGAACAATGACAGGAAGAACCATTAATCCGAACAGACACGCTGCGTTATTTTTATTCTCTTTAAGGCGAGTGTCTTGATACGGAGGAACAACCACTTTTACGGACAGATCTTCTTTTTTGTATTGTTTCGGTTCTGCGTAATACGAAAACGGCTCAACGCTGGCGCAGGCATTTAATAACATCAGAGCCGTAAATAAGATAATTTTTTCATCTCTGAACAATCCTTTTTGTTTGAGTTAAACAAAACCCACCTTTTCAGGTGGGCGGATGTTCAGAAACCGTGCTATATAAAACGGCTCGGCTTATTCAGCGCATAGCCTTATTCGCCGAAATCCGCCCGTTAAGCAGAAATTGGCATAAATATTTAAAGTCGCTATATGCTGTGCGACTATATTCCAAAGGGGTTCTGACGCCCTGGGCCGCTGATTTAAACGGCTTGCGAAAGATTATATCAAAAAAACAATTTAATGCCACTTGAATCTGGTGCCGGTAATAACGACATTTTACGACGCAGTTGCCAAAATGAGTTCGTTCGCCGTATAATTTCCGTATGCACGATATTTGGAATCCCTGGCACGGCTGTATAAAAAAAAGCGAAGGCTGCCAAAACTGTTACATGTACTTTTTGGACCGCCGGCGCGGCAAAAACGGTGCGGACATTTATAAAGTCGGCAATAATTTTGATTATCCTTTGCAAAAAGACAAAAGCGGACATTATAAAATAGCGGCCGGAGAAATGATCCGCGTCTGCATGACGTCCGATTTCTTTTTACCGCAGGCTGACGCTTGGCGCGACAAAGCCTGGCAGATTATGCGACAACGTCCCGATGTTATTTTCATGCTGCTGACCAAACGTCCCGAACGGGTCGGAAACTGTCTGCCGGAAAACTGGGGATCAGGCTGGGAACACATTTTTTTTAACGTCACCTGCGAAAACCAGATGCGCGCCGACGAACGTATCCCGATAATGTTTTCTTTGCCTTTTAAACATAAAGGCATCGTTGCCGCTCCTTTTATCGGCCCCGTCAGTTTAAAAAAATATCTGCCGTCCGGCCAAATCGAGCAAGTCGTCGCCGGCGGAGAAAACTACGACGGCGCTCGACCGCTGCATTATGAATGGGTAAAAACGCTGTACGATGAATGCGTTGATTTTAATGTCCGGTTTTGCTTTATGGAAACGGGCACAAACTTTGTCAAAGACGGCAAAACGTATCATATGCCGTCCAAATCGCTGCAAAGCGTTCAGGCGTTTAAATCCGGCCTGCAACATTACGGCGAACCGATTGACTTTAAACTGACGCCCGCAGAACAGCCGTCTTTGTTCAGCACCGCCCCTTATGAAAAAAGATTCAAACCGTTCTGCGTGCAATGCGGCGGACAGATGATCTGCAACGGCTGTTCTTTTTGTAAGACCTGTCCGAATGAATAAGCCTTTTCCGGCCGTATCATCGCCTGAAAACGACAGGAGAAGAAAATCCAGAACTTGACTTTATATCAAAATTATAACATAATGTTGTTATCTTGAAAGAATGCTGAGGTCAGAAGTGAGAGTGAAAACTCCCGCTTTTTTTATTTGAGGTAAAAAATGACAGTAAGCACGCCAACAAACAAAGTATCTTACATCGGGAACGGGGTTGCGACAAGCTTTGCAATCCCCTTTCCTTTTTTGGAAAAGGATCATTTAAATGTATACCAGCTATTGAATGACATTCAGACCGAACGGACGGACTGGACGGTTTCAGACGGAAACATGGTTTTTGAAACAGCTCCGGCAGAGAATGCACAAATTGTGATTATGCGAAACGTTCCTTTAACACAAGAAACGGATTATCGTGAAAACGAAATTTTATCTGCGGAAACTCTGGAACGGTGTTTTGACAAACTGACGATGCAGGTACAGCAGCTCAAAGAGCAAACCGAACGCGCCGTTACGGTAGATATTTTCGACGACACCGATGCGGCAGAGTTAATTCCGTCAATCCGTCAAAGCGTTTCTGACGCGGCGGCCTATGCGGAGACCGCGCAAACAAACGCGCAAGCGGCAACGGTACAAGCAACCGCCGCCGCGACCAGCGCGACCAACGCCGCAATGTCCGAAACAAACACGGCGGCGATGCTGGGGATAAAAGCAAATGCGGATATGGATAATCTGACGACAACGGGAAAGGCGGCTGTATCAAATTTAGCGATGCTGTCAGATTCTTTTATTGAGATGACATTAGGAGCGACAGAAACAACATATACCGCACCAGCGGACGGAGCATTTTTCATCGGTAAAAATGCGACAAGCGCAAATCAGCATATTTATGCCGACGTATATAAAGAAAATACGTTCCTTTACACTTGCAACATGTTGTCGCATTCAACTGAATCTTTGAATCTGCTAATACCAGTTTCAATCGGAGATTCGGTTAAAATCAGGCATAATTTAAGCGGTGCTACAAATATATTTCGTTTTATTTATGCCAACAGTTACATAGGAGGATAAAATGTTTACAGGTTATCAAAAAGACAAAAACGGTGCTTTACACATAGTCGCCGTATCGGAAGACATTGACGCTTTGCAAAAGAATTCCGTTTTAACGTTTGAAAAAATAGAGGAAACGGACGAACGCTATGTTTTGTTTGACGGGAACTATATCAAACAAAGCGAATTTAACGTAAACGAAATTGTCCGTCGAAACCGCTTTGAAAAATACAAGCAGGAAACGGATATGGTGTTACTTGATAAATTGGATTCCGTTTCTGATTTAGCCGATTTAATGGCAGCCGTAAAAGATTGGCAAAATGCCAAAAAGAAAATCAAAGCGGAATATCCTTACACTTAATAAAGCAACAGGGCGGAGATTACTTCTCCGCCCAAAAAACTAATCAGATAAATTTGCCACAAAATCAATGGCGTGCTTCATACAAACATCGTGATTGTGATGTTGATGT
>JBJFAY010000084.1:0-4617 GCA_051888155.1 Alphaproteobacteria bacterium | reverse complement strand
GTGTCCGAACGGGAAAAAATCCGGCAAAGCGAACCAGGGACGCACGGCGACTTCATGCCAGTTCATTTCTCTGACGAACGGAGCGATTCCCAATCCGACGATCAGGATAGAAAACAGAATCGCGCCGCGGGACAAGACGCCTTTCAGCACATTCGGCAGCAAAAATCTGAAAATACAAGTAACCAGAATAACGGAAGCCCCCAAAAACAAATTAACCTTATCAGCGCCTTCAACGACCCAGCTGACGCCCATAATCCCCAGATTCAACCCGATACATGTAATAACCAGTCCCGCGACCGCCATGGGAAACAGGACGCGGATATATTTCAACAATCCCAGAGCGCCGACCAGAAATTCTATAAAGCCGCAAAAGAATATTGCCGCCCAGATAGCCGAAGCGGGAAAAAGCGTCGTCATTGAAATGATCGTGGCTCCGGTTGTGCTGCACGGCCCCTGAATAACCGGCAGACGGTTGCCGAAAGTTGATTGCAGCAGCGTGCTGATTCCCATAACGAACAGCGTCGCGCTGATCATCGCAATGCTTTGTTCGGCAGACAGCTGCAAAGCCGCGGCAACGGCAATCGGCAAAACCAAAGGCGTCCCCATATCTATCAGCGTATGCTGCCAACCATATAACAAAGATTCCCACATTTTATCGGGACGTTCATCAACCTTATAAATCGGTTCGATCAAATGCGGAACTTCATTCCACACCAGTTCATCGCGGCATTCGGCCTTAGTCTTATCAGCCATATGTCTCTCCCTGTCAATTAGTTCGATTCTAAAAGTGTAACTATTTTCATGACAGATTTAAATACAGTTTTAACGGTCTTTCAGACGAAATTATTTTTACAGGAAAAACAATTTTTAATAATTTAAAAATTGACAAACAAAATAAGCCCTCATTTCTGTTTATTCCGGATAAAAAGATCAGCCTGTGCAATCTAAAGATTGCACAGGCCTCTCATTATTTGATTCCGAATATATTACACGGCCGGTAAAATAAATTACCATTTTTATTTCCTAAAATCCCTCTTAATCCGATTCAACAAAGTTCATGCAAGAAACAAAAACGACATCTGCGATTTATTATTATCTCCTTTACCGTCCCAATATTTTATGATAGAAACAGCCTTGTGAAAAACATCAGTACTTTTTGTATTCCCCATTCACAAACTTAAAATTGTTTATTCTGTTGGAATACACTTTTAAGATATATATTCAATACATTACAGGTCAAGATAGACATTAAGCTATATTCTTATGACCAGATCACTTTTTAAGTGTGACCGGAAACTGTTAATTTTTTAAACGGTTTTATTTTTTTAAAGCGGCTTATTTTTCATCAATTCAACTAATATGATATTATTTTTCATGCGGTTAGAGGATTCATTCTAATGAACGGATTAAAGTTCGTTTCCTAAAAAAGTCCCGCGAAGCATTTAATTTTACGTTATCATCTGTCCGATTTTGCCAAATCGGATTTTAAAATTTTCAGCGTTTCGATATCTTCATCGCCTGCAAAAAACTTATCTAAAACGGCCTTGAATACAGGAATATCAGGCGCTGCCCGAAAAAATAAAGTCATGGAAGATCTTAATTTCAAATTATCCGGAAAATCAAAGATATCAAAAACATTATTTGTCTTTAACGCCAGCAGCGCATGGGATATTTCCACAAGCCGCGGCCCCAATACCGGGTGGTTGATAAAATCAACGGCTTCCCGCAAATCCCGAACGGCGTACTTTTGCGCCGCCGGACTATGCCCCAATCCGCGGATCTGCGGAAAAACATACCATATCCAGTGACTTTCCTTGCGTCCCCGGCGGATTTCATTCAGCGCCGCTTCATAATCTTTTTCCTGAGCAGCAATAAAACGATCTAAAGACAACGGCGCCCCCTTTCCGATAAAAGCTTATTTTATATTCCTTACAAATTATGATACGGTCAAACAACAAAAACAATCAGCGGAATAAATTCTATGCCGGAAAAAGAAATAAAAAAAATAGTGATGGGAATTAAAAACAACGAATATGTCCTGCCGGTTATTCAAAGAGAACTGGTCTGGGATTACGAACAGATCGAACAGCTGTTTGATTCGGTTATGTCCGGTTATCCTTTCGGTTCCATGTTGTTTTGGAATTATGAACACAATGCGGATTGCAAATACAAATTTTATGAATTTTTAAAAAAATACGATGAATATGCGCCGCAGTCCCGCCACAATCCGGAATATAACCCGGCCGGAGAAAAAAAGCTGATCGCCGTTTTGGACGGCCAGCAGCGTCTGACCGCTTTGTATCTGGGACTGCTTGGCTGGCTGAATCTGCACAAGCCGAGAACTTATTACAACAAAGCCGAAAATTACGAAAAAAAATATTTATACATCAATCTGTTTTATCAAAAAGATCCCGCTTTTGAAAACGCCGCAAACGAATACGAATTCAAGTTCAAAACGATTGAAGAAGTTCAAAAGGAAAACGACAGTCAAAAATTTCTTTGGTTCAAAGTCGGCGATATTTTGGATTTTGAATCAGATAAAGATTATCGTAAAAAATTAGGCGACGTTTATTCGCAGGCGCCGCAGGAAATCAAGGACAGATTAGGCGATCTTTTCAGCGACTTATATAAAAACTTCGTTGAAAAGAAATCCGTCAGCTATTTTGAAGAAGAAACCAAATCTTTTGACCGGGTTTTGCAGATATTTGTCCGCATCAACTCGGGCGGCACCCCTTTGGGATATACGGACTTGCTGATGTCGGTCATTATCAACCAATGGGGCGAAGGCCGGGATAAAATCAATCAGGCGGTTGATATAATCAATGACGAATGCAATTTTGATATTCCGAAAGATATTTTTCTGCGCGGCTGCCTGTTTTTGACAGGACTGCCGCTGATTTTCAGAGCCGACAACTTTGAACGTCAAAATGTCGGTCTGATTGAAAAATCTTTTGACGATATTGTTAAATACATAAAATCCGCCTGCCGCATTTTCAAAGAACTGGGATATTCCAAAGATAACCTGCGTTCTAATTTAATTGTGCTGCCGCTGGCTTTGTTTTTATATCAGAACCGGCTGCAAGATCCGGATATTGAAAATAAAAGAAAGATACTGCGGTGGATACAGTTGTCCATTATTAACAGGGTTTTCGGCGCGCAGACGACGGCTTATCTGAACAAGCTGAGAAATATTATTGAAAAAGCCGGCGGCAATTTTCCGCTGAATGAAATAAAATCAGAATCCCGTTTAATGAACAGAAGCATGGAAACGGACGAAGAAAACTTGGAACTGCTGATAGAAAAAGCGCAGTACGGTTCACAGGATTCGTGGTCTTTGCTGACTTTGCTGCAGCCCGATCTGGCTTTCGAAGATAAAAAATACCATGAGGATCATATTTATCCGGCTTCATCACTGACAAAAGAACAGCTGAACAACGGCGGGAATTATCTGGCGAACCTGCAGCTGCTGGAAGACAGCGAAAATCTGGCGAAACAAGATAAAAATCCGGAAAAATGGCTGGATCAGTATTGCCGGCAAAAAGGAAAAAATAAAGAGGTTTATAAAAAAGAACACTGTATGCCTTTACTGGAACTCAGCGAAGAAAATTTCGACACTTTCTTACAGGAAAGGAAACACCTGATCAAACAAGCGTTAACGCTGAAACTGGCTGAAGATTTTTAACGCCTTTTGCTTTGCGCGGCCGTTTGAATTCTCCGCGAAACACCGTATAATCCACCCGTTGCAAGTAAGCGGGCGATATCATCAGTTACGGCCGCCTGCTCGCTTAATCCGCGAACCATGCAGAAAATCGTAACGGGAACCGAAACAGGCGACCAAACCGAATGTGACTTTCAGAAGCCGCCCCGAAAAACAGCGAAAGTCAGGCAATCAACTACGCTTTTAAATATATAAAACGTGCCCGTCCGATAATTAAACGGCCTCAATCATTCTCCGACGAACGGTGCGGACGTTCAGACGTCATTTATCAGGCGTCAAACTTTCTTTATCACTGGACGGCAAAACGTATCATAAAACGCTTTTAATCAAGCGAATTATTTACGGGCGAATCACGAGCCGCTAAGCATACGTTGCGGCAGTTCCGGTATTTACTTTATCCCGCCGCAATATCGGAAACGCCTGAATTTTAAAGTTTATCCGTATCCAAAACCATGAAAGAAAAGCTTTAAGAAAAAACTAAAAAAAGCGCATGATGTTCAAAGAAGTATGAATAAAAAAAACGCAGGATAGTTTTCATTTAATTCTATCCTGCGTTTCGGATATCAATGATACCATCCGGAAAAATTTAAATTAAGTTGCTTTTTGGTTAAAACCATTGTAAAAATAGTAGTTAGTTTTATAATTCAACAAAAAATTTAAGTATTTCTGTTAAGTTTTGTTGTATTTATTTTATGTTTAACACTATGAGCCGCAAAAAATATGAACAAAGATAATTGTACTTCGATTATATTTATATTACTTGTCTTATTTATGGGTTTTGGTTTTCCAATAACGACTATTCATTGCGATAAAGTCGAAAATATTTGCAAAGTTGGCAGGCCATTTTTTCTAGTCTCTAATATATTGACATTGATTAAAAAATATAAGCAATTTAATTC
>JBJFAY010000083.1:0-4745 GCA_051888155.1 Alphaproteobacteria bacterium | reverse complement strand
ATGTCCGCGCTCTGGCTCCCGAAAAGTTCCATGAACTCGCTTTGCCGTATTACAAGGACGCCGTTAAACGCGATGTTGATCTGTTCGTGTTGTCAAAGTGTGTCCAGCCGCGCGTCAACGTGTTGAACGAAATTCCGGAAGCGGTCGATTTTATTGACGTTCTGCCGGATTACGATATCGAAATGTATGTGCATAAAAAAATGAAGACAACGCCGGAAATCGCGTTGAAAGCTTTGCAGGAAGCAGAAAAAGTCATTGCGGAAATGACGGATTGGTCGTCCGTGGAGGCCGTACATAACACGCTGCTGGCCGTGCCTGAAAAGCTCGGCATGAAAAACGGGCAGTTTTTATGGCCGGTCCGTACGGCGCTGACAGGAAAACAGTGTACGCCGGTCGGCGCGGTCGAAGCCGTTTATCTGTTCGGTAAAGACGAAAGTCTGAAACGGATCAGAACGGGGATTGAAAAACTCAAGGCCTCCGCCGTTTAGGGAGCCGATTAAAACAAAAAAGGAAAAAGCTCCGCCCGGCGGGGCTTTTTTCGTTGACGCAAAGATAAAAGAACGCTTTTAATAAAGCAAAAATTCATCTAAAATAACCGCGGCGGTCTGCCTGAAAATGTAAGAGATTGAAAATGGACATTAATGAATACGATTTTTTGTTTAACGACGACGGCGAACTGATGCTGATTCTGGACGGTTTTGACGAAAAACCCGAAAATCCCTGTCTGACGCTGGGGGATAATCAGGCGGTGCTGATCCGTTCAAAAAAAATGCCGTCTTTGCGCTTGACCGACGTTCCCGGCGATATCTGGGAAACTTTGGAAAACGCAGGGCAGATTCTGGTCTGCGAAATTGACGAAGACGGCGAACCGTCGCAGGTATATGACGCTCCGGTCAAAAAAATATTTAACGCTTAGGGAAAAACGATGATTAAAGCTAATCCGCATTATTTTGATTTGTCCGCCAATTATCTGTTTCAGGATATTGCCCGAAAAATAAAGGCTTTTAAAGAAAAAACGCCGAATGCCGACATTATCAGTCTGGGGATCGGCGACGTGACGCAGCCTGTTCCCGCCGCTTGTATCGAAGCGATGCGCAAAGCCGCCGAAGAAATGGGCAATGCAGCGACGATGCGCGGGTACGGTCCGGAACAGGGGTATGAATTTTTGCGTCGGGCGATTGTTGATAACGACTATAAAGCGCGGGGAGTCGATATTGATATTGACGAAGTATTTGTTTCCGACGGGGCGAAGTGCGACGTCGGCAATATTCAGGAAATATTCAGCGAAACGGCGCGCGTGGCCGTTCCCGATCCCGTTTATCCGGTTTACCGCGATACGAACATTATGGCCGGCCGCACAATCGAATATCTGCCTTGCGTTCGGGAAACGGGGTTTTCGCCCGCTCTGCCCAAAGAAAATGCCGATCTGATTTATTTATGTTCGCCCAATAATCCGACAGGAGCCGTTTTAACAAAAGACGATCTGGCAGGTTGGGTAAAGTATGCCAAAGAAAACGGCGCGGTGATTATTTTTGATTCCGCTTATAAAGAATATATTGCGACGCCGGGTATTCCTCACAGTATTTATGAGGTCGAAGGGGCCAAAGACGTTGCGATAGAACTGCGTTCTTTTTCAAAAACGGCGGGCTTTACGGGCGTGCGCTGCGCTTATATGGTGGTGCCGAAAGCTCTGAAAGCTTTGGGGCCGAAAGGGGACGAAGTTTCCGTCAACGCAATGTGGAGCCGGAGACATTCGACAAAATTCAACGGCGTCGCTTATGTCGTGCAGCGCGCTGCCGAAGCGGTCTTTTCTCCCGAAGGCAAAAAGCAAATCAGGGAAATGGTCGGGTATTACATGGAAAACGCCCGTCTGATCCGCGAAACGCTGGCCGCTAAAGGCTTTAAGGTCTACGGCGGCGTCGATGCGCCTTATATCTGGCTGGAAACGCCGGCCGGCATGACTTCGGTTGATTTGTTTGAAAAGCTGCTGAACGAAGCGCAGCTGGTCTGCACGCCGGGGTCGGGATTCGGAACGTATGGGGAAGGCTTTGTGCGTCTGACGTCATTCGGTTCCCGCGAAAATACGTTAAAAGCTCTGGAAAGAATAGGAAACTTATCTTTATGACGGCGATTCCTTTTACAAAAATGGACGGGCTGGGAAACGATTTCGTCATTATTGACAATCGTGCCGGAAACATTCGTCCGACCGCGGGTCAAATCGTCGCTCTGGGAAACAGAAAAACAGGGGTCGGCTTTGATCAGCTGATCGTTCTGGAAAAATCCGATAAAGTCGCCGTGAAAATTTTGTTCTTTAACGCGGACGGTTCAAAAGCCGGCGCGTGCGGCAACGGATCGCGTTGCACGGGAAAGCTTTTGATGGATCAAATCCGGTCAAACTTTATTCAAATGGAAGCGCCCGACGGACGTATCCTGACCGCATCGCGCGAAACGCCGGACGGGTTGGTGACCGTTAATATGGGGCCGCCCCGTCTTTTGTGGAACGAAATTCCTTTGGCAAAAAATACGGATACGCTGGCGGTTAAGATTTTAAGCGGGCTGCCGGACGCCTGTTGCGTTTCCATGGGTAATCCGCATGCCGTATTTTTTGTTGATGACGTTGAACGTTTCGACGTGGCGGAGTTCGGTCCGAAAGTCGAAACGCACGCTTTGTTCCCGGAACGGACGAACGTTGAATTCGCGCAGGTTTTGTCGCCGGATTTGATCCGTATGCGCGTCTGGGAACGCGGCACGGGCATTACCGAAGCCTGCGGCACGGGCGCCTGCGCGACTTTGGTCGCTGCCGTGCGGCGCGGATTGTCCGCCGATAAAGCGGAAATTAAAATGGACGGCGGTTCTTTGTTCATTGAATGGAAAAATCATACGGATATTCTGATGACGGGCAAAACGCACTGCGCTTTTACGGGCGTTTATAACGGATAGGAGGACTTTATGGCCAGCAAGTACATTATTGATTATGCCGAAAAGCTGAAAAGCGGCGAGTTAAAGCAAATCGTCGGCCGTAAAAAAGAAATCCGGCGCGTGATGCATATTTTGCTGCGCGACATGAAAAGCAACCCGATGCTGCTGGGGCAGACGGGGCTGGGAAAAACGTCGATCGTGATCGGCGTGGCTGCGGCTTTGGCAGCCGGAGATTGTCCGCCGAAATTAAAAGGACGAACCGTCGTCGGCGTTGATATCGCCACGATGATGATTGATTCAAAAACGCAGGCGGAATACGAAGATCACTTGAAGGAGGCTTTTCAGGAACTGCAGGCGGCAAAAGGGCAGAAAATCCTGTTTATTAACGATTTGGGATTTTTGGCAATGACGCCGAACGGCAATCATGAAATTCCGAAATTTTTAAAGCCGAAGGTCTTGGACGGCGGTATTCAGTGCATAGTCGAAGCGGAATTGAACTCGTATAAAATGTACATTGAAACTGATCCGGATTTGATGAGCTGCCTGCAAACGATGTATATCGAGGAACCGACGCCGGCCGAAGCGACCGATATTCTGCGCGGGATCGCGCCGCGTTTGGAAGAAAAATACGGCGTAAAAATTTCTGATGAAATTTTACAAAAAGCGGTCGCCATGTCGGCGCGTTATGTTAAATCCCGCCTGTTTCCCGAAAAAGCTTTGGATTTGTTGGACGAAGCGGCGACCGGGCTGATGATGGATCTGGACGAAGGAACGACAAAGGATAATGTTTTAACCGAACAGCATATCGCCAATATCGTGTCGTTCTGGACGGGGATTCCGATGGACAAAGTCGGATCGGAAGATAAACAGAAACTGATTGATTTGGAAAATTTCATCGGCCGGCGCGTGATCGGCCAGCCCGAAGCGATTTCCGTTATTTCCGGCGCCGTGCGGCGTATGAAATCCGGATTGCAGGATCCGAACCGACCGCTGGGAACATTCCTGTTTATCGGGACGACCGGCGTCGGTAAAACGGAATTGGCCAAGGCTTTGTCTGAATTTATGTTTGATGATGAAACGGCTTTGCTGCGTTTGGATATGTCGGAATACATGGAAAAGATTTCCGTGCAGCGTTTGCTGGGGCCTCCGCCGGGAACGCCGGGTTTTGAACAGGGCGGCGTCTTGACCGAAGCCGTGCGTCTGCGGCCGTATCAGGTGGTTTTGTTCGACGAATTGGAAAAAGCGCACAGTGAAATTTTAAACCTGATGTTACAGCTGTTGGACGAAGGGCGTTTGACCGACGGAAAAGGTGTGACGGTCGATTTCAGAAACACGATCGTAATTATGACCTCCAACCTGGGGGCGAACCTGCCCAGATATCAGCGTATGGAGTTTTTACGTAAGAATTTGCGCCCTGAATTTTTGGCTCGTATTGACGATATTATTCCTTTCCACGGTTTGGCGGAAGAAAACCTGCTGGCGATTGTGGACATTCATTTGAATAAATTTGTCAAACGCGCCAAAGCGGTCGGGCTGCGCGCCGAATTGACCTTGGAAGCGCGCAAGTGGTTTGCCGACGAAGTCTTTATTGCCAAAAACGGCGTGCGTGAAATTAAGCGTCTGATTCAGCACCATATCGAAAACCCGCTGTCGGTTTTAATGATGTACGACAAGGTCAGCGGCGAAGATTTGGTCAAGATTATCCGCCCGAAAGATAAAAAAGGCGTTGAGATCGTTGTCCTGAAGCCCGAAGAGCAAGACAAACAGTTATGCATGAGGTGGCATAACTCCGCGCGGCGCATGCCCGTTTGGTAGAGCAGTTCGAT
>JBJFAY010000082.1:0-4879 GCA_051888155.1 Alphaproteobacteria bacterium | reverse complement strand
ATCAAAGAAGCCATTCTGGCAATCCGTATCGAGCGCGCTTTTTCCAAAGAATATATTATGGAGTTGTATTTAAACCAGATTTATCTGGGGCATTACTCTTACGGCGTAGCGGCGGCGGCGCTGAACTATTTCAACAAGTCTTTGGACGAACTGAGCATTGCGGAAAGCGCTTTTTTGGCGGCTTTGCCGAAAGGGCCGAACAATTACGATCCCGAAAAACGTTATGATGAAGCTCTGGCGCGCAGAAACTGGGTGCTGTCCCGTATGCTGGCAGACGGATACATCACCGAAGAACAGGCGCAAGCCGCCATGGCCGAACCGATTACGCTAGCGAAACGTTCGGAAAAGGAAATCGCCGCCGACGCGGAATATTTTGCCGAAGAAGTCCGCCGCTTTCTGGTGTCCCGCTATGGAGAAGACGCTTTGTATGAAGGCGGACTGGTCGTACGCACGACAGTCGATCCCGAAATGCAGAAATACGCGACTCAAGCTTTGCGCCAGGGGTTGATTTTCTATGACCAGCGCCACGGTTTCAGAGATCCGATCGCGAAAGTCGATTTGTCCGAAGAAGAATGGCTGGACGTCTTATTATCGGTTCAGACTCCCGACTACGCGCCTGAAAATTGGGCGCCTGCCGTTGTTCTGAACGTTGATAAGGATAAAGCCGAAATCGGACTGAAAACGGGAACAACCGGCACTATCCCGCTGGAGGAAATGCAGTGGGCGCGGAAAAATCTGCCCGATCAGACTCTGGGGCCCGAAGTCAAACGGGCCGATCAGGTACTGGCCGTCGGCGACGTTGTCTGGGCAGAACCCGTCACACATAACGTTAAACGTCAGAAATATCCGGAAAACTATTATGCTCTGCGCCAAATTCCTGACGTCGAAGGAGCAATGATCGCTTTGGATCCGCACACGGGTCGCGTTCTGGCCATGGTCGGAGGATACTCGTTTAAACGATCGCAGTTTAACCGCGCCGTACAGGCTAAACGCCAGCCGGGCTCATCATTCAAACCGTTCGTTTATCTGGCCGCTTTGGACGAAGGCTTTACGCCGTCTTCGCTGATTTTGGACGCGCCCTTCGTCATGGATCAGGGAAACGGTCAGGGAAAATGGAAGCCCAAAAACATATCCAAACGTTTTTACGGCCCGACAACAATGCGCGTCGGCATCGAAAAATCCAGAAACCTGATGACCGTCCGTCTGGCAAAAGCCATCGGCATTGAAAAAGTGGTTGAATATGCCAAAAAATTCGGCATTTCCGAAGACATTCCCAACCAGATGGCAATCGCTTTGGGATCCGGTGAAACAAGCGTTTTAAAACTGGCGACGGCATATGGCATGCTGGTCAACGGCGGTAAAAAGATTGAACCGATTTTAATTGACCGTATTCAGGACAGAACCGGAGTAACCGTTTATAATTCGGATTCCAGGCCGTGTGAAAACTGCCGGACGGAAAACGGCTGGAACGGAGAACCCGCTCCTAAAATTCCGGATATCCGCGAACAAATCGAAGACCCGCGCAGCGCCTACCAGATGATCAACATTCTGACCGGCGTGCTTGCGCCGGGAGGCAGCGCACAGTCTTTGCGTTCATTGGGACGGACTTTCGCCGGAAAAACGGGGACGTCAAACAATAACGTCGACGGCTGGTTTGTCGGTATGACTCCGGATCTGGTCGCGGCGATTTTCGTAGGATTTGACGAACCCAGAACATTGGGCGCTCATGATACGGGCGGCGTCGTAACGACCCCCGTTTTCAGGGATTTTGTCCGCACGGCATTAAAAGACCAGCCGCTGATTCCTTTCCGCGTGCCGGCCGGTATCCGTTTCGTCCGCGTTAATCACAAAACGGGTAAACCGGCTTTGCCTAAAGACAAAGACGTCGTTATGGAAGCGTTCAAATCCGGTGAAAACTGGCAGGGCAAAGTCAAAGGATACATTGACGGATCCGATGAAGAAACGCCTCTGCCGCAGACGCAGGATCAGTCGTCACAGCCGGAAGTCAGCCAAACCGAAGAGGAAGATGACAATATCCCCGGTATCGGCGGTATATTTTAAACAGGAAAGAAAATATGAAAGCAGAACTGCAAACTATTATTAATGACATCGAGCAGTCCCTTGCACTGCTGAGGAGGCATCTTTGACTGGGACAACGCTCTTAACCGTTTGGACGAAATTAATTCCTTAACGGCCGACGCCGATTTATGGAACAACCCCGCGCGGGCGCAGTCTTTGTTATCCGAACGCAACCGGCTGGAAGAATCCATTCAGACGTTCAGCGCGCAGCAAAAGGAACTGCAAGATACCGTCGAGCTTTTAGAATTGGCGGAAAGCGAAAACGACCAAGCCGTCTTGGACGAAGGCAAAACCGCTTTGGAAGATCTGCGGCGGCATGTTCAGAAAAGCGAACTTGAAGCGCTACTTTGCGGTGAAGCGGACGGCAACGACACTTTTTTAGAACTGCACGCCGGCGCCGGCGGCACCGAAGCGCAGGATTGGACGGATATTCTGCTGCGTATGTATACCCGCTGGGCGGAAAAGCATAATTACAAGGTCGAACTGCTGGAACAAAGCGACGGCGAAGAAGCCGGCATTAAATCCGCGGTGATTCGGATCAGCGGCCATAACGCTTACGGCTGGCTGAAAACGGAAAGCGGCGTTCACCGTCTGGTGCGTATTTCTCCGTTTGACGCGAACGCCCGGCGCCATACCAGCTTTGCTTCGGCTTGGGTATACCCTGTTATTGACGATACGATTCAGATCGACATCAATCCGGCAGACTGCAAAATAGACACGTACCGTTCTTCCGGCGCCGGAGGACAACACGTCAATAAAACGGAATCGGCCGTGCGCATTACGCATCTGCCAACGGGAATTGTCGTTTCCTGCCAAACGCAGCGGTCGCAGTTTCAAAATAAAGAAACGGCATGGAACATGCTGCGCGCCCGTTTATATGAACTGGAATTAAAAAAACGCGAAGAACAAAGCAGCGAAGTTGAAGAATCGAAATCCGAAATCGGGTGGGGATACCAGATCAGGTCTTATGTTCTGCAGCCCTATCAAATGGTCAAGGATCTGCGCACACAAGCGGAAACATCAAATGTCCGCGCTGTTTTGGACGGAGAAATAGATTTGTTTTTAGAAGCTTCCCTGGCCTCAAAAATCAAAGGAGTAACATGAAAAAAGCCTGCCTGCTTTTCTGTTTTCTGTTGACAACCGGGTGTATGCAACCGTTGTATGAAACGGATTATCCGTTGTACCGGCAGTATAAATACTGGGAATCGGCCGATAACGACTGGCAGAATATTGATTATTTTCAAGTACAGGCTTTCAGGACTCAGTTTGGAGAAAAAACAGCTTTGCGTTTAGTGCCGCAACGCGCCGGACTGCCGTCAACGCAGGACGGATATCTTCAGGCTGCTCAAAAAGCCGCTTTCAACCTGATGACGCAAACGTGCGGAACGGCCGTTCCCTCGCCCTTTCCCTCGCAGGCGCCGGAAAACGGACGAATAATCGACCGTTTCTTTTATCAATATGCTGATGCGTCAATCGGCGTAACTTTTTCCTGCCGTTCCGGAACTCCCAAAGGTATGGATCTGGCGGCCGAACAGCAAAAATGGTCTTTGGCGGACAGACGCTGGGATAGCATTAACGGGCATAAAGCCTTTGTCGATGTTTTGCCCGCGGCGGCAGACGGCCGCAGACAAATCAGAATCCGATTGTTCGGCGGAACCGAGTCAGACAACAAACGCTTGGCCCGACGGATAATTGAAGACACCTGCCCCAATAGCAATTTTAGGATATTGTCCGACAAAGCCGGATTTGATATTGTTCCGGCGGGACGAATGCCGGATATCGTTTCAGATGAAAATGTCAGAATCTATGATTTCACTTGCGCGCCTTAGGACTAAAATGCCGATTTTAATGCAGATTGCCGTTGGATTGATCATACTTTACCTGCTGGCTTGCACGGCTGTTTTTATTTTTCAACGCCGGCTGATGTACAATCCGTATTTGCACGTCAATACGCCGCACCGCAATCAATCGCCCGATCTGGAAAAAATTACGCTGCAAACCAATGACGGATTAAAGTTGACGTCTTATTACAAAGCGCCGAAGACCAAACCGGACGGAGAATTATATCCGACAATTCTTTATCTGCACGGCAACACGGGTCCGGCCGGCGACGCGGCCCATAAACTGATTCCGATTGTCGAAGCCGGATATGGTGTATTGTTATTGGAATACCGGGGCTTTGGCCCGAATCCCGGCAAGCCGACGGAAAAAGGATTAATCGCGGACGCCGAGGCCGGCCTGCATTTTATTCATTTAAAACAAGGTAAAAAAGCAAAAGTCATCTATTACGGCATGTCCATGGGTACCGGCGTAGCGAACGGACTGGCGGAAAAACGCCCGCCGGCCGGCTTGATTTTGGAATGCGGCTTTACCTCAATGACCGATGCGGCGCGTCATCATTACTTTATGTTTCCGGTAAAGTATATGATAAAGGATACTTTTGAATCCAAACGCCGGATTCAAACATTACAGGCTCCATTGCTGATATTACACGGTCAAAAAGACAAAACCGTTCCCGTCGAACAGGGCAAAGAGATGTTTGAAACGGCTCCGGTAGAGGATAAAACGTTGAAACTGTACCCGGACGCGGCGCATGTTAATCTGTATGATTTCGGGTCCAGCGACGATATAGTCAGATGGCTGAACGCCCGTTTTTTGCTTTAAGAACAGAAAAGACGCGGGAAAAGCCGCTTGCGCCTTTTAAAAAAAGATTCCATATTGATAATTCCTTTTTAAAAAAGATAAAGCTCCCCGCCGTTGAGAGCGGGGAGGAGTTAAGCGCCGGCGTGCGCGGAGTGGA
>JBJFAY010000081.1:0-4959 GCA_051888155.1 Alphaproteobacteria bacterium | reverse complement strand
TGCCGTTCGCAAAGTAGTAACGCGCCAAAATCAAACGTTGAACGTCCTTGTCTTTTTTATCAGCTTTTAAGACGTTATCCTGCAATACCTTTAAATTTTTCAGATAACCGACCGGATCGTCAGACGACCAGGCCGCTACGTCGAGAATTTGAGATAAAGGATCAGTATTGATTTTCGATTTTGCCAAAAAAGACAGAATATCTTCCGATGAAAAACGCATACCGCCTTCCGGCCCGCGGACTTCAATTCCGGACGTAGAAGTATAAACGTTCAGCTCTTCGATATTGGGAATAATAACCATGCCCTGCGCCGTTTGCAAAAAGCTGGCGTCGACGAAGGAACGCGGATTAGGCACACCCTTGCCCAGCGAAAAAATCGGCACGATATACATCAGGTCGCCGACTTCCGGATCAATCAGAGGAATTACCTGCGGCGATTCGTCCAGAGGAACAAAAATCCGCGCGCCAAAGGGCGTTTTGCGCTGTAAAATCAAATCAACCGCCTGTTTTGGCCGGATCGGCTGATACATCAGATCGACGACCCATAGCAACCCTTCCCGGCGCAGACTGGGATTATATCCCTTTTCCGTCACCAAACGGAATATCGTCGCATGAGAATGCGGCACCTGAATCATTTCATGAATAATATCTTTGTATAATTCACGTTCCAAGCTGAAATCAAAATCGCCTTTGCGGTCAAAGACAATCCACACATACCCGTCGCGCCGAAAGGCGGCCACCGCCGTCATGCGAGTCCACGGAAAGCTGAGCGTCGCGGCACGGTATCCGGAAACGTCGCCAGGCTGCACTTCCTTTTTTTGATTCGTTTTATCTTCGAAAATCTGCGGACTGGATAAATTCAACGATATATTTGTCTGAGATTCCGCATAAGGAATTTTTGACAAATCAATTTTTTCTGCCGGAACCTCATTTTTTTGTTCATTGCTTTCATCAATGATTTCCTGTTCGGAAACAGCCGGTTCTTTTTTGGAAGGAGAAAGAAAAACCGCTTTTTTTTCCTGTTTTTTTTCAACTTGCGGCACAGCTTTTTCGGCAACGGGCAGACGCGCGGGCCGGTTTTCCTTTTCTTTTAGCACGACGAAAACGTCGCGGCCGTCTTTTTGAGCAAAAGCGCCGCCGTTTTTCGGCAGGACGACAGAAAAAATCACCCGCCCGTTCTTTTGCGTCAGATCCATCTGCCGCCATTGCGTCGGCAGAGCCGTCAATATCTGTCTCAACCGATCGTCCGGAACGGCGGACTGTTCCAAAAATATCAAAGAATACTTGCCCGCATCGGTATTTTCAGAAAAACCGACCGCTTTATCCCAAGAAAACAGCAGCCTGGTTTCATGTTCGCGCTGAACGACGGACAGACGGGGCGCCGGCAGAACAGCCGCGGAAACCTGAACGGCTGACAGCCACATTAACATAAACGCCGCGATTTTTTTCAGTCTGCCCATTTCCCGTCCGAATCCGATTTATTAAAAAGAACCGAACAACGTCGTCATTCTTTTCCTTAATGTCGCCTTAGTAAAAGGTTTGGCAATAAAATCAGCCGCGCCGGCATTACGCATAACGGCGGTTAATTCATCATTACTTTCCGCGCTGACGACGACGAAAGGCGTATTTTTCAGTTTTTCGTTGCCGCGCATTGTTTTTAAAAAATCCTCGCCGGACATGGGCCCCGTCCGCCAGTCAAAAATAACCAACCCGCAGGTCTGCTTTTGTAAAATATCCAAAGCTTCGTCCGTTGTAGCGGCCTCTACCGTGTTAAAAAAGCCAAGTTGATTAAACAAATTGCGAATAACGCCGCGCATTGTCTGATAATCATCAACGATCAGCACACAAATTCCTTTATCCACAGCCATTTTTATCCTCATTTTGGCAATACGACAAGGCAGTTTAATTTATATTAAGTGTTTATAAAAGCCCTTTTAATTAAAAAAAGGCTTTTATTTTTTCTGTTCCATATCAGGACCGTCGTACCCGGGCAGAGTTCTTTTATTTGCCAGTTCGGCCGTCAGCGCGTTTGCTTTGGCCGAATCCATCAGCGCCAGAATCGGCGCGGCCTTTGCTTCTTTCATTTGTTCAAAAACGCGCACCAGCAAAGGCATTTCCATATCGTTAAACAAACGAGCGGCTTCCTTGGGTTTCATGGCTGAATAAATCTTCACCAGATTATTCAGCCGGTCGCGTTCTTTTTCATCATAAACGCCGATCAAATCTTTGATAGAAGCTTCCAGTTCTTTTAATTTAGCGATTTTTACATCTATTTGCGCTTCGGCGGCCTTTAAAACGCCGGCTTTTTGCTCAATACCGCGTTCCCGGATATCCAATTCTTCACGCCGTTGAGCCAGCTTTTGCAGGATTTCCAGTTCAGACTGCGAAAAACTTTTACCGGCGCCTTTTTCTTCCTGCCGGCGGTTGTTTTTTTCCGCATCGGTAACGGCCTGCGTAATTTTCGAAGACAAAGATCTTGTTTTTGTTTCAACGGCCGCAGCCGGCGACTGCGCCTGAACGGACGTTACGGCGACGGCGGCCTGTCCGTCGGCGGATTCAGGCAGGACTAAATTCCGCCAGACAACCCCGACGCGCACGGACAACATCAGAACGCAGAAAAAAATAACCAGCGGCAGCAGCCTGAAGCGGGCGGCGCGCGATTTTTTTGTTTTTTCCCTGCGCACGGAAGCGGATTTTTTCATTTCAGCCATATCCGGTACTCCTAACGCATGGACTGCAAAGCCTTAAGCAGTTCGCGTTCTGCTTCCGACCGATCGGGGTCAATTTCTTCTTCCGGTAAAGAAACAAAAGCTTTTTTAGCTGTTTTCGGTGTTTTTGCCTCTTCAACGTCGCGCAAGATATCCTGCGCCGCGGAAACGGCTGAAGAAATCAAATCTTCCGGATTTTCCGCCAGCACCCGCTTCTTTTTCGGTTTGGAGGCAAAAGACGGCGCCGCTTTTGCTTCTTCGACCGGATTGACCGGACTGTCAACCGGACGAGCGACCGAAGGAACGGCGCGCATTGAATCTTCCAATCTCTGAACGATCGTATCAGCCCGTTCAATCATAAAAGCCATATCGTCGCGCAGAGTCTGCGCTTTTTGAATCTGTTCGCGCAGCAAACTGCCGGCGCTGTCCGCCGCTTGTTTCAATCTGGGGATACCGGATTCGGCCCGTGTCGTCGCATCGTTAAACGCTTCGATCAACCGCCCCAGATCCGCGCGGCTGTTGCGCAAAACTTCCAGACGCTTGTTCAGGATAATCGCGAAAATAATCGTCGGCACCAAAAGACAGATAACGACAATATTGATAAAAAGTTCGACTGACATGAGCTTTAATCCTTCTGCCGTTTGATTTTATCTTCGATTTGAACGGCGATATGGCCGCCTTTGCGCCCCATACGCCCGTAAAACATCGGAATGTCGCCGCAGACCATTTCCACTTCGGAATCCGGCGTCGCATTTAATAACAGCCGCGTTCCGACTTTCCATTTCAACACCTGTTTCAACGAGGTCATATGCCTGTCTAAAACAGCCAATAAATCGACTTCGCTGACCCACAGCGCTTCGGCCAAATGATTTTCCCAAATACTGTC
Source organism: Alphaproteobacteria bacterium (assembly GCA_051888155.1). Lineage (GTDB taxonomy): Bacteria > Pseudomonadota > Alphaproteobacteria > CAAGCB01 > CAG-977 > UBA11549. The sequence continues at coordinate 1,366 of JBJFAY010000081.1, read as the reverse complement.
GCGGCCGAATTTTTCCCCCATAAATCCTTGCAGCAACAGTTCGCGTACCGGTTCCAGCATGGCATATGGCAACAACAGTTCAATTCTGCCGCCGCGGTCTTCCATATCAATTCTGAATTTAGCGACGACGGCCGCGTTTGACGGACGAGAAATCATGGCGAATCTGGGATTTGTTTCCAAACGGTCAAACCTGAACGTCACCGGCGATAACGGATCAAAAGCCGCCGACAAATCCGACAAAACCAAATGCAGCATTTTTTCGATCAGGTTGCGTTCGATCAACGTATACGGCCTGCCGTCCAGACGCATTGCCGCCGTTCCCCGCCGGCCGCCCAGCAGTACGTCAACCATCGTATAAATCAGGGACGAATCAATCGTCATCAAACCGAAATTGTCCCATTCTTCGGCTTTAAACACCGACATCATGGACGGCTGCGCGACAGCGTCCAAATAATCGCCGAAACGCATGGTGTCGATTCCTTCAAGCGTAATTTCAATATTAAACTGGGTAAAATTACGCAAAGTCGTCGACATCAGACGAACCAGCCGGTCGAAAACGATTTCCAACATCGGCAGACGTTCATAAGAAACCGTCGACGTATTCAGCAAAGCCTGAACACCCGTTTGTTCGTCGCGTTCGAATCCGTCATTCAGCAGGCTGTCAATTTCGTCTTGATTTAAAATCTGGGAAACGTCCTGCCTGTCCTGACCAAATCCGTCAGAATCCAGGGACATTCCGGTCTGCATTTGTTCAGTCGTCAGGTTGTTTTGCCTGTCTTGCGCCATACGGTCCTCTTATTGAATCAAAATTTCTTTAAACAGCACGTCATTTATTTTTGCCGGTGCCAGAATACGGTTCAGCCGGCCTTGAATTTCTTCCTTCAGCCGGTAAGTGCCGACAGATCCCTGTAATTCTTCCAACCGCATTTCCCGCAGATAAAACTGCAGACTGTCGATAATGCGCGGCAGCATTTTTTCGGCCTGTCCGGCGTCGGCGGCGGAATTCATTTCCAACGTCACCTTTATTTTAAAATAAATCGGCTTTTGCCCCGGCCGGGCGGACAAATTGACCAAAATTTCAGGAACGTCAAAGAAAACAGACGTCAGATTGGCCTGTTCTTCCGGTACGTTTTCCGCTTCTTCGGATTCAGAAGACGGCATTGTCAAAAAAGAATCGGCGATACCCGAAAAATAAAGCCCGACAACCGATCCGACAACCAGAAAAATCGGCAAAAGCAGCAGCAGTATTTTCTTTTTCGGCGCGACATTTGACGACGGGCGTTCAACCTCGCTTTCCGTTTCAGAAAGTTGTTCCTCAATTTCCGCGGCCATTTCGAATCCTCATTTAAATTTCCGTAATTATGTT
>JBJFAY010000080.1:0-4972 GCA_051888155.1 Alphaproteobacteria bacterium | reverse complement strand
ATTTTGCGGTCCAAAGGCATTAATGCGTGGGTTGATTATTGGGGCTATGACGTGCCGCATGATTGGCCGGCGTGGCGCGTTCAGCTGCCGTATTTCTTGGGGCATGTTTTGTAAAAACGGGCTGAAATGAAGTTAAATTTGTTAAAAGCATCAGAGAATGAAGAGCATATAAAGCGTCATGCGGACAGTTCTTCTTTAACCGTCGGTTCAAAGGCTTTAAAAGGCGTTAAAGAAGCCGATGTTGCTGAAATGCTCCAAGCGTTTGATGATGCGTATGCAGATTTAATTGAAAAAGAGGGAAATCCCGAACGCCGGCAATTTTGTCTGCAATGTGATCGTCCTGTCGGTACGGACGCTGTTGTTGCTAAAGCGGATTTAAAAAAGGGAACGAAAATCATTCCTTTAATTCGTGATATCGGAACGCCGTATGAGACGGAAGTGAATGCCGTGTTGATTGATCCGCGGGATATGCCGTCAACAAGCTTGGTTTATGGGATATATGGTCCTTATGGTTCGACAGGGAATGCCGGTATTTATACGATGATCTATGGAGATCCCGGAAAACCTTTTCCCAAAAAGTTGGAGGCAGATGCCGGTGAAAAGGTTCGAACGGAAAATGCCGCGTGCGAAAAGTATTGGCAAGATCATGTTTTTTTATGTACGCCGAATGAGTTAAAATCAGTAATTTCTCAAATGACGGCGGCAGGAAAAGATGTTTCCAGACAGACTGCGGCGTTGTTGTCTTTTGAATTAAAGGGCAGCGTATCGCCTCTTTCCCGTCATGCGGAACTTCAGCCTGAAAAAGGGTCGGTTTTACTGGCTTTTCCGGATAAGAAGAAATCTCTGTTGCAGGAGAAGTTGTCGGAAAAACAAAAGAAAAATGATCCGTTGCAGCAAACTGTTTTATGCAATAGACTGCAGAATAAGAGTTATTAATTTGTGTCCCCGTAGCTCAACCGGATAGAGCACAGGTTTCCTAAACCTGGGGCTGTGAGTTCGATTCTCGCCGGGGACGCCAAAATAAAAACCGCCTTTTGGCGGTTTTTGTTTTGGTATGTTCTGCGGCGGCATCGAACGAGCGGGGCAATGTGAGTTCGGCGACCGACGGGAGCGACGCCCGCAAGGGCGGTTCGCAGGACGAGGAAGCGGAGCTTCCGAGCATTCTCGCCGGGGACAATGCGGAGGCGGTTTTTGTTTTGGTATGTCCTGCGGCGGCATCGAACGAGCGGGGCAATGTGAGTTCGGCGACCGACGACGGGAGCGACGCCCGCAAGGGTGGTCCGCAGGACGAGGAAGCGGAGCTTCCGAGCATTCTCGCCGGGGACACTGCAGAGGGCGGTTTTTATAAAGACAATTAATAAAATCCGATTCCCTTATTATAACCGATTATTTTTGTATTTTGTTCCCCATTCGGCCATGGAATCAATAATCGGTTTTAACGACAGGCCGGTCTTATTCAAACTGTATTCCACCCGGGGCGGAACTTCCGCATATACTTTGCGGTTTAGCAGGCCGTCGTTTTCTAAATCCCGCAGATTTTCAGTCAAGACGCGCTGGCTGATTCCGGTCAGATTTTTACGCAGTTCTCCGAAACGTTTTGTTCCGTCCAGCAAGTCGCGGATTATCAGTAATTTCCACTTGTTACCGATCAGGTTAATGGTTGTCGCAACAGGACAGTCTAAAATTTTTTTATTCGAAATCACCGGATTTTCTCCAATAGTTACTTTTTGAATACTTTATAATAAAATAGTGCCTTCTTTACATTTTCATATAACTATTATTATGCTTGTATCATTCATTTGCAACATGTTTATGGAGGTAAAAATGCAAGAAATAATCGTTAAAAATTATCAAACGATTGCTCCTCAGGTTCAGAAGCAGGGAGACAATCAGTTTACCGTAAAGCCGGTGATTGAAGATATTTCGAAATGTTCCGCCAACTTTGTGGAAGTGGAGCCCGGCAAATATGCTTACGGGTATCATTATCATGAAGAAAATGAAGAAGTATTTTATATCATCAGCGGCGAAGCGTCCGTTAAAACCGAAAAAGGAGATATTCATTTAAAACAAGGAGATATTATCTGTTTTCCTGCCAATGTTAAAGGGGCTCATGTTATTTCAAATCCTTCCCGGACGGAAAAGCTGGTTTATTTAGATGTCGGAACCGCAAACAAACCTGATATCGTCCATTTTACCGGAACGGGTGCGGGAATGGTTGTGACAGGAGAAAAAATCTATAATTTTAAAGAATAAATCTGATTTTATTCAAAAAAGAGAGGCTTTAGCCTCTCTTTTTATATCGGTTAAAAATGGTTTTTATTTGATCTGTCCGTATATTTTGGTAAAAAATTTAAATGAGGGATATTTCCGAAAAGGCAAACCTATGTCAAAAGTAATTCAGATTCATTTTAGTCCGGCGCAAACGACGGTGGCGGTTGTCGGCCGGATCGCGTCGGCTTTTGATCCGTCGGAACAAATTTCACTGATGCGTGACATTGATCCGGCTGTCTGCGAAAAAACGGATACGGTTATTGTCGGCATGCCCGTTTTTGCCGGCAGAATTCCCGCAACAGCAAAACAAAGACTGATGAAAATCAAAGGAAATCAAACGCCGGCCATAGCTATCGTTGTTTACGGCAACCGGGCGTATGAGGACGCTTTGCTGGAATTGAAAGATACTTTGGAACAAAACGGTTTTGTTATTGCGGCGGCGGGGGCTTTTATCGCCGAACATTCTCTTTTTCCCGCTGCGGCCGCCGGCCGGCCGGATCAGGACGATCTGAAAATTATTGATGATTTCGCCGCCCGGTGCGTTGAAAAAATCAGAAACGGAATCTTTCCGCCTTTATCCGTTCCGGGGCGTTTTCCGTATAAAGACGTTTCTCCGATTCCTTTGTTTCCTTCCGCCGACGAAAGCTGTATTTCCTGCGCCAAATGCGCTGAAACCTGCCCTGTCGGAGCAATCTTGCGCAATGATTTAAGAAACACGAATACGACGGCTTGTATTTCCTGCGCGGCGTGTGTTTCCGTTTGTCCCGTCGGCGCCCGGCGTTTCCGGGGTGAAATGTATGAACGCGCCGGACAAATGATCCTGCCGAAATGCGCGGAGTATTTAAAACCGGAAACTTTTATTTAGATTTCGGATAAGTCAAAAGACATCTGTTCGACATAATCGGCCATATATTCTTCTTTGGTCAGACAGTTCGGATTTTTTTTCTTGATTTCATCATACATTTCTAAAAAATCCTGATAAGACAATTTAAAATCACCGTCCGGATCCATATTTTGCTGCTGTTCTATATTATAAGCCGCAAAAGTTTCGCGCGTTACGCAGTTGTCTTTCTTTTTATCCATTTGATAAAAGTTTTCGTCCGCCTGAGCCGTAGCTATGTTTTCAACCATGTTTTTCGCGGCTTCTTTCGGATCAATGCGTTCCAGAGCTTCTATCGCCTGCTGCAGTTTTTTCAAAGCTTCGTCCAATTTTTTTTGACTTTCTTCCAAAGAAGTTTTCTGTCCCGAAGCAAAATCTTTTTCCATTTGTTTTAAGCTTTGAAATTTTGCTTTGATTAATTCTTTCTGCCAAAGAGAAAAAAATTTCTCCATTTCAGTTTCGTTTAAACGATTGTCTTTGTTTGTGTCGCATTGATGGAACAAAGCAAAGATATGTGCTTTTTCCTTTTCGTCAGACGCGCCGTCGGAAAATTGTTTGATTTCATTTTCCGAGATATATTTGTCATTATTTACATCAAGTATGTTAAACAAATCGCTTGCCATATCGTTGAATCCGATAGACGCCAACTCTTTTTGTACGGCTTGAAGAAAATCCGTTTCGCTTGGAAACGCGGCGTTTTCCTGCGCTCCCGCCGGAAAAGAAAAGCATACAAAAATAAAAACAAGCTTTTTTATCATAACGCACCCCGGGTAAACCTGAAAAAAACAGTTTAATATGAGATTGGCAAAATAAAAAGCGTTTTGTCAAAACCAGATGAAATTGCCTCTTTCGATAACGTCGGCTGATGCGGTTCGGAAAAAGCGATATATTTTCGTAAAGCTTTATTTTTTACAAAGTTTATTATAGAATTAACGTAAAGCTTGGCCGATGCTTGCTGCCTGCCTTCAGGCGAACCCGGACGGGACGGCGTATTTTTAAATATTAATTTCAACTCTTTTGCAAAGGGATTTTTTGACAGGCAGGCATCAAAAGACTTTATTCCCGTAAAAGGAGTTTTGAAATGAAAAAAGAGCTTTTACCCGCTGACGCAGCGACCATTGAAGCATTATATGAACGCGGCGATAATCTGACTTTTCAATGGGATATTCCTGAGGCAATGCACCATATTGTTGACTTGCGCAGAGAAAATTCTTCAAGTTTTCGAATCGTGTCAAAAACGGCGCTGTTGGAACTGGAAGACGGTTGTATGCAGTTTTTTTCCGACGGCACGCTGGTTTTTTCTTATACGGCTAACCCGCAAAAGATTGAACGGTTTGAAAAAATCGCGGAAAAAAAAGGATTCCCGGTCAAACGGCGGATAGGGGCTTTCAGCGTTAGAGACGGTTATGATCCTGTTTTTATGTATAAGATCAACCTCTTTGCCAACCGTAAGTATGATTATCAAACGGATTTGATAAAAATTCCCGTTCCTCCGAAACGGGATTTTATTGACAACTTGTTTTCAGACGGAAATGTTTGCCTGACAGCGTGCAAAACGGAAATTGTCAACCCGGAATACCGCCCGTATCTTGCCGTTTTTTCCGACGGACGTTTTATTCTTTCCGCCGACCATGTCAGAACTATGGGAATCCATGATCAGCATAAGATTTCGGATTTTCGCAATCGTGTCCGTCCCGATTTCGTTTATTTAAAGGCGCAGATTGTTCCTTCAGACTGGGTGGAAGAGATTTACCGGTGCGCCGCCGGTTATGATTGGTATTCTTCCGAAGAAGAATCTTTGGAACGATACGTAAATTCTTT
>JBJFAY010000079.1:0-21687 GCA_051888155.1 Alphaproteobacteria bacterium | reverse complement strand
CGCAGGCACGACAACCATGCCGAAAATCGACAGAAAAATCGTTAAAAGAACGATTGCGAAAATATAATTCATTGCCGGACCGGCAACAGAAATAAAGGCTTTGATCCACAAAGACTGATGCGGAAAAGACACTTTTTTTTCTTCTTCGGTAAACTCTTTTGCCGCCTCGTCCGGAGCCGAACTGGACGCATCGGCGTCGCCGAACATTTTGACATAACCGCCCAGAGGAATCAGGCAGACTTTCCAAAGCGTTCCTTTTTTATCCTGACGCGACCAAAGCATTTTACCAAAGCCCAAAGAAAATTCTTCAACTTTTACGCCGGACAGACGCGCCGCCCAGAAATGCCCGAATTCATGTACGATCACGACCAGAGAAAGAACGAATAAAAAAGAAAGCGGATATAATACGGCCAAAAAAGCTGACATTAATTTTTTATCCTTTCTGCAAGACAACGTTCCGCCGTTTTCCGGGATTCTCCGTCCGCGGCGATTACGTCCTGAATTGTTGATACCGGATCAAGCGGCGAGATTTCAACGACTTTTTCAACAACGCGCACAATATCCGAAAAACCGATCCGCCGGCTTAAAAAAGCGCCGACGGCGACTTCGTTGGCCGCATTCATGACAGCCGTTGCCGTCTGGCCTTTCGCCTGACATTCTTTGGCCAGACGCAGCGCCGGAAAACGCTCTTCGTCGGGGGCGGAAAAAGTCAGCGCCGACATTTTCGTAAAGTCCAGCTTTGCCGTCGGAGAAACAATCCTGTCCGGCCAGCCCAGAGCATACGCGATCGGCGTACGCATATCAGGCATACCCATGTGCGCCAAAACGGAACCGTCCACATACCCGACGGCGCTGTGGACAATCGACTGCGGGTGAACCAGAACTTCGATTTTATCAACCGGAAAATTAAATAAATGGCAGGCTTCGATAATTTCCAGCCCTTTATTCATCATTGTCGCGGAATCGACCGAAATTTTGGCTCCCATGCTCCAATTCGGGTGAGCGACAGCCTGTTCCGGCGTCGCTTTTTCCATAAACGCCGCGTCCTTTTCGCGGAAAGGCCCGCCCGAAGCCGTCAGTAAAATACGGTCAACGGCGCCGCGGTGTTTTTCTTCCAAAGTCTGAAAGATCGCGCTGTGTTCGGAATCAACGGGAATCAACGTTGTATGATATTCCCGAATCGCCTTCATGACAATTTCGCCGGCGCAGACCAGCGTTTCCTTGTTTGCCAAAGCCAGCGTCCTGCCGCGTTTGACGACTTCCATCGTCGGTAGCAGCCCCGCGGCTCCGACAATCGACGACATCGTCCAGTCCGCGTCTTCTTTTGCAGCGTCAATAACGGCTTGGAAACCGGCGGCCGCACGCACGGCCGTGCCGGCCAGCAGCTCTTTTAATTCCGCATACTTTGTTTCATCAGCCGTTACAGCCAATCCGGCGTTCAGGAGTTTCGCCTGCTCTGCCAGCAAAGAGATATTCTGATTTCCGGTCAAAGCCAACACACGGTATTTGTCCGGTTCTCTGCGGATAATATCAACCGTACTTTTTCCGATAGATCCGGTCGCTCCCAGAATCGTAATACTTTTTTGCGCCATTTTACCCTCAGAGATCCAAACCGGGACAAACGAAAACAAAAATTAAGACAACAATCGGCGCCACGGCCAGCAAAGCGTCCATACGGTCAAAAATACCGCCGTGTCCCGGAATCAGGTTGCTGGAATCTTTAACGTTCAGATAACGTTTAATCCAGGATTCGAACAAATCGCCGCCCTGAGAAACGGCACCCAGCACCGCGGAAACAATCATGACAAGCCCGTATTCCGACGCTTCGCCGAACTTAGCGCACAAAGCTCCCCACAAAGCTGCGGTCAGCATGCCGCCAAACAATCCGGCCCAAGTTTTTTTAGGACTGATTTTCGGACACATTTTCGGTCCTCCGATCGTTTTACCGAACGCATAGGCTCCCGTATCCATCGCCCACACGGAACCGATCAGCCAGATCGTACTGATAAAACCGTAATTTTGCAGCATAAAAGTCAGCGAAATCATCGGATATGCGGAATAAATCACGCCGAAAGCAAATAACTTTTGATGTTCCAGCCCTTGTTTTTTTACAATAACGTAAAGAGCGATCGTCATAACCGCGGGCAGTATCCAAGCAACGACGGGACTGATATCCAGCAGGAAAATACCGCATATCCCCGTAACCGCAATTAACATACCCAAAACGGAAAAACGCTTTAAGACCAGTTTTTCCCATTCCCAGCCCATAGCGGTCAATGCAACGGCGCAGATCAGTTCAAACCAGGGCGGTCCGAAATAAAGCGCCAAAATCGGCAAAGGCAACAATAAAAAAGCCGAAAGAACACGCTGTTTTAACATAAAAACTCCTCTTATACTTTGCCGAATCGGCGGTGACGGGCGGCAAATTCGTCCAATGCCGCATAAAAATCTTTTTCGGTACAGTCCGGCCATAATGTATCCAAAAAAACGAATTCGGAATAAGCCGACTGCCATAACAGAAAATTACTGATTCGCTTTTCGCCGCTGGTGCGGATGATCAGATCGGGGTCAGGAATCTCCGGCAGGTATAGCGCTGAAGAAAAAGCCTTTTCGTCAATTTGATCCGGCGCTATTTTCCCGTCTTGAACCTCTCTGACCAGACGACGGGCCGCGTCGGTAATTTCTTCGCGGCCGCCATAGCTCAGCGCCAGAATTAAATGCATTTTTTCCTGTTCCGGCGGCAGATTTTCCTTTTCCAGCCGGGCGATCATCTGCTGTGTTTGCGCGGGCAGCATATCTGTCCGTCCTAAAAATGAAAAATTAATGCCCTTTTCCCGAAACGGCTTACTTTCCTTGCGCAAATATTCATTAAGCAAGGAAAACAGCGCATTAATTTCATCTTTCGGCCTGTTCCAGTTTTCCGAAGAAAAACAAAACAGCGTCAGATACCGTATTCCGGCGGACAAACAGGTTTCAGCCAGTTTTTCAACAACTTTTGCGCCTTCACGGTGACCGGCCGTGCGCGGCAGAGCTCTTTTTTTCGCCCAGCGGCCGTTGCCGTCCATAATGACGGCGACATGAACGGGCAAAGTACGTGTTTCGTTCATCAGACCTGCTTGATTTCCTGTTCTTTGGCTTTCAGCATTTCGTCCATCGCCTTGATCGTCGTATCGGTCAGGTTCTGGATTTCCGTTTCATATTTTTTCTGTTCGTCTTCAGAGATATCGCCGTCTTTCTGCATTTTTTTCACGGCGTCCATAGCGTCGCGGCGAATATTGCGGACGGCGACGCGCGCCTGTTCCGTATATTTCGCGGCAACTTTGGTCAATTCGATACGGCGTTCTTCGTTCAAAGGAGGAATGGGAATACGAATCAGCTGTCCGTCGTTCATCGGGTTTAATCCCAGTTCGGACGAACGGATCGCTTTTTCAACAGCTTTGACCAAAGATCTGTCCCATACCTGAACAGACAGCATGCGCGATTCGGGAACGCTGACCGTTCCGACTTGCGCCAAAGGCGTCATCGCGCCGTACGCTTCGACCATAATCCCGTCCAAAAGAGCCGTCGAAGCGCGTCCTGTCCGCAGACCGGAAAAGTCTTTTTTCAGCGAATCCATAGTCTTGTCCATACGGGTGCGGGTATCCTGCCGTATTTCATCATAAGTAGCAAAGCCTGCCATTTTTATTTCTCCTGTTCAGCGTTGGTAATGACCGTAAAAGCGCCCTCGCCGGCTAAAGCGCGATACAAGGCCTTTTTCCCGTGCATTGAAAAGACAACGATTGAAATATTATTGTCCCGGGCCAAAGCGATTGCCGATGCGTCCATTACTTTTAAATTTTTAACCAGTACTTCATCATAGCTGACTTTTTCAAACCGTACAGCGTTTTTATTTTTTTTCGGATCGGCGGAATAAACGCCGTCAACCTGAGTAGCTTTAAAAATAGCTTCGCAGCCCATTTCGGCGGCGCGCAGAGCCGCTCCGGTATCCGTTGTAAAAAACGGATTTCCCGTTCCCGCCGCAAAGATAATAACATTACCTTCATTCAATTTCTTTTTTACGCGCGGCTGAACGTACGGTTCGCATATCGTCGGCATCATAACGCCGGACACAACGCGCGCCGGAACGCCGGCCCGTTGCAAAGCGTCCTGCATGGCCAAAGAATTGATAACCGTCGCCAGCATACCCATGTGGTCTGCTCTGACGCGATCCATTCCGCCGGCCGCCCCCGACAAGCCGCGGAAAATATTCCCGCCGCCGATAACAAGAGCAATTTGAACGCCCGCATCATGCACCAGCTTGATTTCGCCGGCGATTTCATTCAGCATGTTTTCGTCCAGGCCAAAGCTTTTGTTCCCCATCAGCCCTTCGCCGGACAATTTCAATAAAATCCGTTTGTATTTCATTACCCGTCACTTTTCTTTATTCATACAAAAACGGCGGGAAACAAAATATCCCGCCGTTTCATCAGATTGATTACTTCGTACCGGCCGCGGCAGCGACTTCCGCAGCGAAATCTTCCTGCTTTTTCTCAATGCCTTCGCCCAAAGCAAACCGGACGAACGCTTTTAATTCGACAGGCGCGCCGACTTCTTTGGCAGCTTCGGCCACTACGTCTTTAATTTTCTTTTTATCGTCCATGATAAAGAACTGTTCGTTTAAAACAATTTCCTCATGGAACTTGCGGATACGGCCGACCAGCATCTTTTCAATGACTTCCGCCGGTTTCGTTTTGCCCGTTTTGGCCTGTTCTTCTTTGATCTGGTCTTCAACGACTTTCTTTTCGCGTTCTTCCATATCGGCGGGAACGTCAGCAATGTTCAGGCAGACCGGAGCGGCGGCGGCAACATGCATCGCCAGATTCTTAGCCAGTTTTTCCAAAGCGGCCTTATCCCCCGTCGATTCCAAAGCAATCAAAGTGCCGATTTTTCCCAGACCGTCGGCGATTGCCCCATGCATATAACCGACGACGACGCCGTCATTAACGGAAACTTTCGCACTGCGGCGCAGGTTCATGTTTTCGCCGATTTTGGCAATCAAATCGGTTAATGCGCCCTGCACGTCTTTTCCGTCGGCGAACGGCATCGCTTTCAGCGTTTCGACATTACCGTCGCCCTTCAGAGCGATTTCAGCGGCTGAAGTGACAAAATTCTGGAACAGATCATTTTTGGAAACAAAGTCCGTTTCGGAATTGATTTCGACGACGACGCCTTCTTTACCGTTGGTCTTCATGGCGACCAGACCCTGAGAAGCGACGCGGCCGGCCTTTTTCGCGGCAGAGGCCAAACCTTTTTTACGCAGCCAGTCGACTGCTTTTTCAATATCGCCGGCGGCTTCGGACAAAGCCTTTTTGCAATCCATCATGCCTGCGCCCGTTTTTTCGCGCAATTCCTTAACAACAGCGGCTGTAATTTCGGCCATTTGTTTTTCCTTTCTGAATAATTCTTAACTTTATACAATAATGGCGGCAGAACAAAGCCACCGCCATTAACAAAGCGTTCATGCTTTAAGCGTCGGCTTTTTCTTCGTCCGCGGCGGCTTCAACTTCTTCAACCGCAGTTTCCTGAGCGCCCAGATCAACGCCGGCGGCGGCCATTTCAGCCTGAATACCGTCCAGAACGGAACCGGACACCAGATCGCAGTACAAATTGATCGCGCGGATCGCGTCGTCATTCCCCGGAACCGGGAAATCAATGCCGTCGGGATCAGAGTTCGTATCGCAAATTGCGATTACGGGAATACCCAAGCGGCGGGCTTCATGCAAAGCCAGTCCTTCTTTGACCGTGTCGATAACGAAAATCAGGTCGGGACGTCCGCCCATATCTTTAATTCCGCCCAAAGAACGATACAATTTTTCACGTTCGCGGGATATGTTCAGCTTTTCTTTTTTCGTCAAGCCTTCAAATTCGCCTTTTTCCTGTTTGGAATCAATTTCTTTCAAACGACGGATTGACTGAGAAACCGTTTTCCAGTTCGTCAGCGTGCCGCCCAGCCAGCGGTAGTTGACATAATACTGGCCGCAGCGTTCGGCAGCTTCGCGCACGGGCTGCTGCGCCTGCGTTTTCGTGCCGACGAACAGAATACGGCCGCCCTGAGCAGCCGTATCGCGGACGGCCTGCATGGCGCGGTACAGCATCGGCACCGTCTGCTGCAGATCAATAATATGAACGTTGTCGCGCGTACCGAAAATGTACTGTTTCATTTTCGGGTTCCAGCGGCGTGTGTTGTGACCAAAATGAACGCCAGATTCAATCAGCTGACGCATTGTAAATGTAGGAAGAGCCATTTTTTACCTCTTTTCTCCGGTTAAACCTCCGCGGGCTGATGAGCCGGAAAACCATTCCCCGGCACCGGAGCGAAAACACCTTAAGAGCTGTTCCGCCGATACCCGCGTGTGAAATCACGCCCTGTTTTAATCTGATTTTTTATTTTTGGCAAGACATAAATGTATGTTTCAACGAAAAAACAATCAGCTTTGTTCTGAGGCGGCAGAATACAGATATGCCGAATAAGCCGCGAACAAAACAGACGAAAACATCAAAGAAAGCAAAGAGCAGAAATTCGTAATAAAATTAACGACAGCCGTATTTTCGATCATATTTTGCGCCAGCGTATACAATCCCGCGGCTATTCCCAGCGGCAAAAGCAGAAACAAAGCCAGCGCCATGGCGATCATCGGACTGATCCGCCGGGTCAGTTTCCACGAATCCCAGAAGCGCAGTTTTTTTCCGGCAGCCGACGCCGGCAGCACAAAACTGAACCGGATCATAAAATACGGCAGGATAACAGCCGTTCCCAGCAGCATATACAAATTTGAATTTTGCGGCAAAGGAAGAAAATAATTTACCGCGGTCAGCAACAGATAAGCGGAAATTACAGAAAAAATAAGGGCATTAATAAAAACATAAATAGCGCTCCTAAAATATACAAAAAACGATTTATCAGGGAACGGCGCAAAAAACTTCTTTTTTTCAACAGCTTCCCCGAAAAATACAATCTGCTGCACATGGCGCACCAAAGACAAAAAGAAAAAAAGAAAAAAAACAACCAAAAAACCAAGCATATAAAAATTTATGATCAGTTTTACTTCCGCCGTTTCCGCCAAAGAAAACAACGGATAAGAAGCTTCCGCCAATAAAACAACAAACGCGGCGGCGCACGGAACAGCCGTCAAATAAAGCAAACGTTTAAAATTCAAAACAAACAAAAAAGCCTGTTTGATCAACGGCAACGTTGTTGAAACATTCATCATTATAATTCCCGAACCTCCGACACCCCTTGTATTTTAGGCAAAGCCGACAAAACATCAGCCGTTAAAGCATACGTTTTTTCACAAACAATTTCCACTTCCCATTTATCGGCCAAAGCTGCGAATAAAACGCGGCTGCGTCCGGGGCGCAAATCTCCGATTATTTTTTTCAGCGGCTCAACGGCTTCCGCCCGGTCAATAACAATCATAATCCCCCCTGCCGTCTGGGAAATAACGTCGTCTAAAATTTCAGCATGCTGCAAAATCATACGCGGATCATCACTGCCGTCTTCTTTTTCGGCATTGACCGTAATCAACAGCGGCCGATCGGATTTTAAAATATCCCGATAATGACTTAAGCCCTCGGAAAAAACGGTAAATTCAAAACTGCCCGACGTATCGGAAGCGGAAACAAAAGCGTATTTGGATCCCTTTTTGCTCATGCGTTCGCGCACAGAAGTGACCGTCACGGCCATTTTCGCGCGCAAAGATCCGGCTTGCGCCACGCCGCGCGCCGTTTCATTATATGTCATCGCGCGCAGACGTTCCAGACTTTTGCCGTAACGGTCCAGCGGGTGCGCGGACAAATAAAACCCGATAACGGAAGATTCCATTTTCAACTTTTCATCGGGCGTCCATGACGGCGCCGCGGTCAAGGGAATCGCCTCTTCCGTTACGGCCTGTCCGAACAAATTAATCTGCGAGCTGTTTTTTTCTTCTTTGGCGGCATTGGCATGTTTCATCAACAGATCCAGATTGGCATGCAGCAGCCCTCTGTTTTTTTCCAAACAGTCAAAAGTGCCCGCTTTAATCCAAGTTTCAAGACTTTTCTTGTCAAGGTTGGAAGAATCCATTCGGCGGATAAAATCCGTCATGGACTTAAACGGGCCGTTTTTTTCACGTTCGGCAACGACAGCCTTTGCCGGAGCTTCCCCGGATCCTTTAACCGCCATCAAAGCGTAACGCACGGCGCCGTCTTCAACGGCGAAAGGCACATACGAATGATTAATATCCGGCGGCAGCAACGCAATGTTTAAACGTCCCAGTTCTTTTTTATACAAAGCCAGCTTATCCGTATTCTGCATATCGTACGTCATCGTCGCGGCCATAAACTCAACGGGATAATGCGCCTTTAAATACGCCGTCTGGTAAGCGATCAAGGCATAGGCCGCCGCGTGCGATTTGTTAAAGCCGTATTCGGCGAATTTCGCCATACGGGCAAAAATGCTTTTGGCTTTGGCGGGATCTATGCCGTTTTTGGTCGCGCCTTCAATAAAAACGGCTTCCTGCAGTTCCATTTCTTCTTTTTTCTTTTTTCCCATGGCGCGGCGCAGCAGGTCGGCGGCGCCCAGCGTATAGCCCGCCATTTTCTGCGCGATCTGCATGACCTGTTCCTGATAAATCATAATGCCGTAGGTTTCTTTTAAAATTCCTTCCAGCATCGGGTGCATATAATCAGGTTGTTCTTTGCCGTGTTTGCGGGCAATATAACTGGGAATGTTATCCATCGGCCCCGGCCGGTACAAAGAAACCAAAGCGATCAGGTCTTCCAAAGAGTCCGGCTGCATATCGCGCAGAGTTTTACGCATACCGCCGCTTTCCAGCTGGAACACCCCGTCCGTTTCAGCCTGATGCAGCAGCTCATAAGTTTCTTTGTCGTCCAGAGATATTTCCGAAATATTCAGATCAATACCGCGCTTTCGCACCATTTTGACCGCTTCGGCAATAACGGTCAGAGTCTTTAATCCCAGAAAGTCAAACTTGACCAGCCCCGTAGATTCAACAAATTTCATGTTATATTGGGTAACGGGCAAGTCCGAATCAGCGCTGAGATCGCGGTAAACCGGCACAATCTGGTTTAAAGGTTTTTGCCCGACAACAACGCCGGCCGCGTGCGTCGACGCATTTCTGTAAAGTCCTTCCAGCTTTACGGCAATATCCAGCAGCTGTTCAACACGGGAATCGCCTTTGCGCTGTTTGTCAAATTCCGGTTCGACGGAAAAAGCCTCCGCCAAAGTCGTCCCCGGTTTTGCCGGCACAAGACGCGCCAGCTTATCGGCGACGAAATCCATCTGTAAAACACGCCCGACGTCGCGGATAACGGCTTTGGCCTGCAATTTACCGAAAGTAATAATCTGCGCAACACGTTCGTGACCGTATTTTTCGCGCACATACTCAATCGTTTCGCCGCGCCTGTCCTGACAAAAGTCAACGTCAAAGTCGGGCATGTTGACACGTTCGGGATTTAAAAACCGTTCAAACAGCAAATGAAAACGGATCGGATCCAGATCCGTAATCGTCAGCGACCACGCCACAACCGATCCCGCACCGGAACCGCGCCCCGGCCCGACCGGAATACCATGCGCCTTTGACCATTGAATAAAGTCGGAAACGATCAGGAAGTAACCGGGGAAATCCATTTGAACGATGATGCCCAGCTCATATTCCAGCCGTTGCGTATATTGTTCGCGCAATGCTTTTTTTTCTTCTTCGCTCATGCCTTCTTTGAACACATGAACGTTCAGGCGCTTTTCCAGCCCGGCGCGCGCGCGTTCCTGCAGCACTTCGGCCTCTGTCTTGTCGCCGCAATCGGGGTAACGCGGCAAAGCCGGCGGCTGTTTTTCCACCATAAAGCCGCAGCGTTTGGCAATAACGACCGTGTTTGCGACGGCTTCGGGCAGGTCGTCAAACAGCTTTTTCATTTCTTCCGGAGACTTAAAATAATGCTCCGGCGTCAAACGGCGGCGTTCATTGACAATAACGTGCGTTTTTTCTTTGATGCAGATCAGCGCGTCATGCGCTTCAAACATATCCGGGCCGGTAAAAAACACTTCGTTTGTCGCAACCAAAGGCACGTCATGTTTATAAGCCATTTCCAAAAACGCCGGTTCCGTCTGTTTTTCTTCCGCCGTGCCGTGACGCTGGATTTCCATATACAGGCGTTTGGGATATATTTCGCTCAGGCGCTTTAAAACTTCTTCGGCCTTATCGGGTTTTCCGGCCAGAATCATACGGCCGACGGCGCCTTTTGCCCCGCCGGTCAGACAAATCAGACCGTCCGAATACTTTTTTAAAACTTCATAAGAAACATGCGGCTTTTCATCGTTCGGCGTGAACATATAAGACTGTTCGGACAGCATACGCAAATGAGCGTATCCCTGTTCGTTTTGAACCAGCAAAACAATATCGTCAATGCCGGCGTCGGGATCTTTGGCCGAAAAACGTTTTTCCTCGACTTCCAGATCAACGGCCAGCTGAATGCCGATAATCGGCTGTATTCCGTGCGCCGCACACTCCGTTGACATTTCAAACGCCCCGAACAGATTGTTCGTATCCGTCATGGCGACGGCGGGCATACGGTATTTTTCGCACAGATCAATCAGTTTTTTGATTTTAACGGCGCCTTCCAGCAAAGAATAAGCCGTATGCACGCGCAAATGCACAAAATCAGCGACGGGCAAAGCCGATAAAACCGTTTCCTGAACCATTTTTATACTTCGATAAAGCGTTGTTTAAAGGCGATACGCCCGCTCATGCCCAGCGTATCCAGCTCTTCCAGCCGGCCGTCGCGCAGCGTGATTTTGCGGTCCATACGGTCGGCCAGTTCGGGATTATGCGTCGCAATCAGCGCCGACAATCCTGTTTCGCGCACAACGTCAACCAATACGCCGAATACGGATTCCGAGGTCATCGGATCCAGATTTCCCGTCGGTTCGTCTGCCAGCAGCATATGCGGCTTGTTCGCCAAAGCCCGCGCGATCGCAACACGCTGCGCTTCACCGCCGGACAGCTGCGCCGGACGATGCTTCATACGGTCGGCCAGCTTCATTTTTTCCAAGAGAAAACCGGCATAATCCGCCGCTTCGTTTTTTTTCTTTCCGGCAATCATCTGCGGAATCATCACGTTTTCCAACGCGGTAAACTCCGGCTGCAAATTATGATTTTGATACACGAACCCCAGATATTCCCGCCTCATTTTCGTGCGGGTGTCGTCGTCCATATCGGAACTGGGCGCGCCGCTTAAAAACACTTCGCCTTCGTCGGGGGCTTCCAACAATCCGGTCACATGCAGCAGCGTGGATTTCCCCGCTCCCGAAGGGCCGACCAAAGCGACCATTTCCCCCTGAGCCACAGACAAATCAATTCCGCGCAGAACATCAATAATTGTTTTTCCCTGCACATAATGGCGGCGCACGCCTTTTAATACCAAAACCGGCACCGACGACTGATTAACGCCCATTTCATGTTTATCATTCATAGCGCAAAGCCTCCACGGGATCTAATCTGGCCGCGCGCCAGGACGGATACAATGTCGCGGCGAAGGAAAGGAATAAAGCCATCACGACGACGGCGACGACTTCCACCGGATCGACTTCGGCCGGCAGCTGCGTTAAGAAATAAATTTCGGCCGCAAACAAATCCGTTCCGGCCAGACGTTCCAAAAAACGACGGATTGATTCGATATTGCCGCAAAACAGCAAACCGAACAAAACGCCGAACAAAGTCCCGAAAAATCCGATTGACGCGCCGCTCATGAAAAAGATGCGCATCACCATTCCCCGCGTCGCCCCCATCGTGCGCAAAACGGCGATATCCCGGCCTTTGTCTTTCACCAGCATAATCAGGCCGGAAATCATGTTAAACGACGCGACCAGAATAATCAGCGTCAAAATTAAGAACATGACGTTGCGTTCCACCTGAATGGCATTGAAAAAAGCGGCGTTTGACCGCTGCCAGTCATAAATGCGCACTCCCGATCCCAGACGGGCGGCCATTTGCGGCTGAACGGAAGAAAGCAGATTATGACTGTCCAAAAAAACTTCCAGATTAGTTACGGTATCGTCCATATTGAAAAATTTCTGCGCTTCGTCCATCGGCATAAAAATAAAGGCCGAATCGTATTCATACATGCCGACGGAAAAAGTCCCTCCGACCGTATAAGAGCGCATACGCGGCACGGACCCGAAAGCGGTCACCGTTCCTTTCGGCGAAATCAGCGTAATCTCCTCGCCGACATAAACGCCCAGCTTTTGCGCCAGACGGTCGCCGATGACAACCGTATCCGGATCTGAAAAGGCCGCCGCCGTGCCGCCGACAATACTGTCCGCCAGAACGGGCCTTTTGGCAAAATCCTGCGGCCGCACCCCGCGGACAATCGCGCCCTGCGCACTGCGCACGGAGCTGACCATCACCTGCCCTTCAATCAAAGGCATGACCATATTGACGCCTTTAACCGCCGCGGCCTGTCCCGCCAGAGCTTCATAATCATTCAGGACGGTGCCGTGCACGGCGTAAACGCCCAGATGTCCGTTTAACCCCAACACGCGGGAAAGAAGTTCCTGCCTGAAGCCGTTCATCACGGCCATGACAATAATCAGCGTCGCCACTCCCAGCACGATTCCCAAAAAGGAAAAAGCCGCAATAACGGAAACAAATCCCTCTTTGCGCCGCGCCCGCAAATAGCGAAAAGCCACCATGCGTTCAAAAGCAGAAAAAATCATCTTTCCCCCGTGACGAAATCACTTTGACAGCATTTCCACAGCCGCGTCGGGCGCCATTTCCGCGCGTTCGCCGGTTTTACGGTTTTTCACTTCGACAACGCCGTTGGCCAAACCGCGCGAACCGACGATCAGCTGATACGGCAGACCGATCAGATCCATCGTTGAAAACTTCACGCCCGCCCGTTCATCACGGTCATCGTAAAGGACTTCCACGCCGGCTTTTTGTAATTTTTCATACAGTTCGTTACAGGCTTTGTCCGTTTCCGCCTTACCCGCCGTCAGGTTAATCAGGCCGACTTTGAACGGCGCGACGGATTCCGGCCAGATAATCCCGTTATCGTCATGCGACGCTTCGATAATCGCCCCCATCAAACGCGACACGCCGATCCCATAGCAGCCGCCTTCGAACAAAACGGGTTTGCCCTCTTCGCCGGCGACGGCGACGTTCATCGGAATCGAATACTTTTTGCCGTAATAAAACACCTGCCCGACTTCAATGCCGCGCGCGCTTAACAAATTATCGCCGACCGCTTTGGCTTCCGCTTCGTCATATTTATCTTCGGTCGCGGCATAAAGAGACGTCCATTTCCGGTAAACCGGTTCCAAATCCGAATCATAATCAACGTTTTCTGACGGAATTTCCATATCCAGATAAGCTTTGTCACAGTAGACCTGTTCTTCGCCCGTGTCGGCCAGAACGATAAATTCGTGACTTAAGTTTCCGCCGATCGGCCCCGTGGAAGCTTTCATCGGAATAGCGTGAACGCCGCAGCGTGCAAAAGTACGCAGATACGCGACAAACATTTTATTATAAGAATGCTTGGCGCCTTCATACGTCAAATCAAAAGAATAAGCGTCCTTCATTAAAAATTCGCGTCCGCGCATCACGCCGAAACGGGGACGGACTTCATCGCGGAACTTCCACTGAATGTTATAAAGGATTTTCGGCGCTTCCTTATAGCTTTTAATTTCATTGCGCACAATGTCGTTAATGACTTCTTCAGCCGTCGGCCCGTAAACCAGAACGCGGTCATGACGGTCTGTAATGCGCAGCATTTCCGGGCCGTATGCGTCATAGCGGCCGCTGTCTTTCCACAAATCGGACGGCTGCAAGGTCGGCATCAGCAATTCCTGAGCGCCCGCGCGGTCCTGTTCTTCGCGGATAATGTTTTCGATTTTTTTCAACACGCGCAATCCCAAAGGCAGCCATGTATAAATGCCCGCGCTGCTTTGGCGGATCATGCCCGCGCGCAACATCAGTCTGTGGGATACGATTTGAGCCTCCACCGGATTTTCTTTCAGCGTCGGCATAAAGTAACGAGATAAACGCATAATCATTCTCTATTTTTGTCAAAGAAAAAAGTCAGGAAAAAATCCTGTAGGAACTTTAGGCAATCCGATTAAGTTTGGCAATATTTATTTGGAAGGAAACAAAACCGAAAATTCAAAGAAACGTCTTTTTCAGCCATTTTAGAGTCTTTGTCATTTTTTTAATTTAATCTCCGCTCCGAAAATCGTCATTACCTTTATTTTCCGTCCATTTGAAAGCCTTTTATTTCTAATGGAAAAAATCAGCTGGACAATCTTTTTGAACGGCCGGTAAAACGTGTAAAAAAGCGGCGTTGTAATCAAATAAAGATAAACCGATGCCCTATTCAAAGAATGAGAGATCATATAATCCAGAAAAGGACGAAACATCGACAGCGTATTTATGCCATAAACCGCATCTAATTTTTTCATTTCCCCGACAAACTTAAAAAAGCTGGAAAAATCGGAAATCATAAAACTTCTTTTATCCAAAACCGTTTCGGAAAAGTTCAATATTCCCCTTAAACGGGGCAGACGGCTAAACGCATAAAGATTTATTTTTGCCATTAACAGTTCCATTAGTTTCGGCCGGCGCACCATAATCGAATTTCGGTTTACCCGATTTTTAAATAAAACCTTATCCAAATTTTTAATAACACAGCCGCTTAATAAAAGCTTGCGGAATAACAGACAATCCTCGCACGGTTTAACCGCATCAAATTCAACGTTCAATTCACGCCGGAACATTATGGCCGGATGAAGTATCTGTCCTGTCTTAACATAGGTGATGGAATCAATATCCGCCGCGTTTTTCGTAACGCAGGGCTTAGTATCCCCGAATATTTCAGCCTGACAGGAACACAGTCCGACATCGGGATTTTGCTCTAAAAAGAAGACTTGTTCTTCTAACCTGCGGGGATATGAAATATCATCGGAATCCATGCGTGCGATATAATCTCCGGCTGCTTTTTTCATGCCCAGATTCAAACAGTTTATATACCCTTTTGCCCTGCAGTAAACGATCCTGGGATCTGCAAATTCTTTGACGATTTCTAAATTAGCGTCCGTCAGATGTCCGTCAATGATAATCAATTCAAAACGGGAATATGTTTGATTCAATATACTCCGTACGGCTTGACGAAGACGTGACGCCGGATGGTTAAACACAGGCATAACCACACTGACAAGAGGGGCGTCCGTATTTTGAAAAAACTCGTTCATCATATCCCCTCCCGCCCGCAGAAAAACTAATTTTTTATTTCTAAAAGCACTCGGCGTACCAAAGGAATCGTTACGGCGCGGCGTTCCGCCAAAGACAACTCGTCCGCCCGCCGCGTAATAAAAGACGCGATCCGGAACGAACGTTCCATATTTTTTAAAAGATACGCGATCACTTCGGGCGCGACTTTTAACTGCCGGTCGGCAAACTGCTTGATTAAAACGGCTTGCATCAGCGTTTCGCCCGGCGGCTGAATTTCAATGCAGGGCAAAGCTTTTAACCGCGTCATCAGATCGGGCAAAGTCAATCCCCACGCCGCCGGCGGCCGTTCGGCCGTCAGCAAAACAAAACCGTTCAGGCTTTTAACCGCGTTCAGCAAATGAAACAAGGCCCGTTCATCAACCGGCCGGCCGACGTTTTCCAAAACGATGTAAGGACTTTCTTCCAAAAAATCAGCCGAAGACGAAGGGTTAAACTCCGCCGCCGGCATAATCGCCGTTTCTTTTCCCGTTTTTTGCAAAACAGTTTCGGCGAACAAATGCGCCAAGTGCGTTTTTCCGCAGCCTGTTTCGCCGAAAATCACCGCGCCGCTGAAGCTGTTCGGAAAAGAATCTATCAGAGCCGCCGCCGCCGCATTTTCTTCGGAAATGAAAAAATCGCCGCGTCCCGTCAAAGAACGAACGGGCAATTCCAAAGTAACAGGGTAGAAATGATCAGGCATTTTGATTTTGTTCAGCCGTTCCCAGATATAACGGGCTTTCCATGTATTTTTGAATACCGAAACGCACTAAAACGCCGATAATCGCCGCGGCGGGAACCGCGATCAAAACTCCCAGAAACCCGAACAACGTTGCCCCGGCCAGCAATGCGAACATAACCCACACCGGGTGCAGCCCGACCTTTTCCCCGACCAGCTTCGGCGTTAAAACATTACCTTCCAACATCTGCCCCGTAAAGAAAATCACGACAACGACGGCAATGCGTTTCCAATCGTCAAACTGAACGGCGGCCAAACTGACGCTGACAATAAATCCCGTCGTCGATCCGACGTAAGGAATAAAAGACAAAACGCCGATTCCCAATCCGATCAGCAGTCCCAGATCAAGTCCGGCCAAAGTCAGTCCGAGAGCATAAAAAATTCCAAGGCACAAACAAACCGTCGCCTGCCCGCGGACAAACCCGGAAATAATATCATTCATTTCGGACAACAAAGAACGAATGGTTTTAGCTTCCGCCCTGGGCAGCAGACGGCGGACGGACAAACAAAAATTCGTCCAGTCGCGCAGCAGATAAAAAGCCACCACCGGCGTAATCAGCAGCAAAGAGAGCAGATTAATAAAAGCCATGCTGCCGGACAATACTTTGCGCACCGTCCCCAACAACAACCTGAAACCGCCCGAAATATGTTCCGAAATCGTCTGATGCAGATCACCGGCCTGTTTGGGGAACAAACGCTTCAATTCCATTGCGTACGGTTCGATTTTCGACCACAGCAGACCGGCATAAACCGGCAGATTGGCAATAAAAATGCTTAACTGTTTCTGAACGATCGGCACAATAATGAATATGCACAGTAAAAACAGCAAAATCAGCACGGCCGATACGACACATACGGCCGCAATTCTGGAATGCAGCTTTTTTTGTAAACGGGTTGTCAGCGGATCAAGGAAATAAGCAATGGCGATTCCGGCCACAAAAGGCAGTAAAACGTCACGCAAAACGTAAACGCCGATAACAAAAAGGACAAAAGCCAACCCCCAGACGGATAATTTTTGCATATTCGACATTATTTTTTCCTATCACAAAATCAGGGCAGAATATTTTCCTGCGCTGCCGGCATCATAGTGTTTTCTTCGGTCCGTTCAGAAGAATCTTCTCCGCCGAAAGGCATATAAGACACCTGTTCAGCCGCAGTTAATTTAAAAACGCCGGAAGGCAGAACACTTAATGACAGCATACGTTTGTTCATTTCTTTTTGCAGACGTTCCAGATTTTCCGCGAAAAAGATCGTCAGCTGCAGCACGCCGGCGCGAGCCGCCTGCATATAATACGAACTGATAATCGGAATTCTGTCCAGCCGTCCTTTGATTTTTTCCCACTGTTCCAGATTGGAAACAGGCACCAGCGCCACCAGAGAAGCAGCTTCGTTAAACTGAACCATCTGTTCGCTTTTCCAAACGCTTTCCAGATGTTCGACGACTTTTTTCACGGCGCGTGCAAATGTCGTGGCCGTATTTTTCGTCAGAGGCAGAGAAAATGAAAAATTCGGAATCTCGGAAGCCGTCATTTCGTCCATGGCCCGGCCTTTAACCGTGAACGTCTGACCGTTGCGAATCAGTTCAACGATCAGAATACCTTCGGCTTCATAACGTTTGGCCAAAGCCTGCGCCGCGGCCAGATCTCCGTTTAAGATCTGCTCAACCGTCACCGTCTGTAAATCCGACAATTCCCCCATGGGAACGAACAGCGGCACCATATAGCTTTCCGTCGTACGGTTGATCCATGCGCGCAGCCAGGCGTTGTCTTCCGCCCACAAAACGGGAGATGCGGAAACGGAACGTTTATAAATCGGCAAAATCAACAACGGCTTGCCGGACGTTCTGACATACGGCAGTCCGTTTTGACGCAGCAACTCTCTGACGGCGTCAGGGTTAAACCGTACTTCCAGTGTTGCCATATAACGCACGGACGACGTTTTTTCGTTCAGCACACTGATATCCTGAACGAAATTTAAAATATCGTCCGGCACCAGTTCCGGCAGCTGTTCAATGACATAAGCAGGCGTAATGCGTTCCATAACAACCATCAGCGCCCTTTTCTGGCCGTCCTGCATGGCCTGTTCACGCGCCGCGGCGGCATTATTGGCCGTAACGTCGATCTGAATGCCGCTGGCGGAAAACATCTTTGTATCAATCGGAGCCGCCCGCACGGAACCGGCAGACAGCATTATGGAAAACAAAACTGTCAAAACGGCTGAAAAACAGAAACGATTTTTTTTCATTGGGGCGGCTCCCGTTTTAATGAAACAATATTAACCGACGATATCGCACTGCGAAAAGAAAAAGCTGATTTCACGGGCGGCATTTTCATCGGAATCGGATCCGTGAACGGAATTTTCCCCCATGGAAACGGCAAACATTTTGCGAATGGTGCCTTCGGCAGCTTTTTCGGGATTCGTCGCGCCCATGACTTCGCGGTAATGCGCGACGGCATTTTCGCCTTCCAGCACTTGGACGACAACGGGTTCGGACGTCATAAAAGCAACCAGTTCGTCATAAAAAGGTTTGCCGGCATGGACTTCGTAAAAAGCCTTTGCCTGTTCGGTTGTCAGGCGCACGCGGCGCTGAGCAACGATACGCAGGCCGTTTTCTTCGATAACGGCATTGATTTTGCCTGTCAGATTGCGGCGGGTGGCGTCAGGTTTAATAATGGAAAACGTGCGTTGTACAGTCATTTTATTCCTCTGTTTATTAAAGTTGAAAGATTTATGAGCTCCTTTATACCTGTCCGATTAAAACCTTTCAACCGACAAATTGTTTATTTTCGCGCAACGAAGCCTTTTATTTCAACGTCCAGCAGCCCGCGCTGATAATCGGACAGTTTTTCAGCAGCCGCCCGCAAAGCTTTCTGCGCGCGTTCGGACGCGCCGCCCCCTGCCAGCGACAGCCAGAAATAAGCCTGTTCATAATCTCCGGACATCAAAGAATATATTCCCAGATCATTTTGAGCCCTTTTATAACCGTGGTAAGCGGCTTCGGTCAACAGGGTCGTCGCCATTCCTTTCGGCATTTCCTTTGTTTCGCCGCGAAAAGCCATTGAAGCCGCCATATATTTTGCTTCGACCAGCTGATCGGCAGCCATTTTATAATTCTCAAACGCCCTTTTGAGATCCTTTTCAACCCCCAGACCGTTGTAATACATTTCGCCCAGCAAAAAACGCGCTCCGGCATATCCGTGTTCGCCGGGATAAATTAAATATTTAAAAGCTTCGTCATAACGCTTCATTTCAAATAAATGCGTTCCCGTTTCCAGCGCGTCTGAAAAATCCTGTTCCGTTTTGGGAACTTTAGGCCCCCGGAAAATTGCCGCCGCCGCCAAAAATCCCAAAACAAATATAACCGTTCCCAGCACAAAACAGGATTTGTACTGCAGAAAAAAGACCTTCATATAATATAAACGGTTATTCATGGCGCGGCGTTTTCAAAAGATTTTTTTTACATCATCAATCAAAACTTCCTTTTTGTAAAGAAACGAGAATCTTTTTAAATCAAAAAAGAACGGTTGACAAAAGCGGCGTTCTTAAATTTTTAAAGACTTTTCTTTTTGCGGGCAATCGGTTAAAGTCCTGTCGTTATGCTGGATATTAACGATATTACATTACGGTTTGGAGGGCGGCTGCTGTTTAATGCGGCCTCGGCGCATATTTCGGACGGACAGAAAGTCGGACTGACAGGACGCAACGGAACGGGAAAGACGACGCTTTTCCGTTTAATTTGCGGCGATTTATCTCCTGACGACGGCGATATCGGCATGACAAAAGGCCACAAAATCGCAACGGTCGCGCAGGAAATTCCCGATACGGGCATTTCCCTGACCGACTGTGTTCTGCGCGCTGACACACAAAGGACGGCTCTGCTGGCCGATCTGGAAAAAGCGGAAGCGGAAAACGACGGCGTAAAAATCGGCGAAATCCACGAACGGTTAAACGTTATCGGCGCCAATTCCGCCGAAGCCAGAGCCGGAGCTATTTTGTACGGACTGGGATTTTCCCAAGAACAGCAAAAGCTGCCGCTGAGTTCCTTTTCCGGCGGCTGGCGTATGCGCGTCGCTCTGGCCGCGGCTTTGTTCGTTCCGTCCGATATCTTATTGTTGGACGAACCGACAAACCATCTGGATCTGGAAGCGACCTTATGGCTGGAAAACTTTTTGGAAAAATATCCGGGAACGCTTATTATCATCAGCCATGACCGGTCTTTGCTGAATCGTTTATGCACGCGAATCCTGCATATTGAAAATCTGAAAATTCAAAGTTACGGCGGCAACTATGACGCTTTTGAACAAACGCGCGCATTGCAAAGGGAAAACGAACAAAGACAAGCCGCAAAGACCGAAGAAACACGCAAACACCTGCAGTCTTTCGTCGATCGTTTCCGTTACAAAGCCAACAAGGCAAAGCAGGCGCAGAGCCGTATCAAAATGCTGGAAAAGCTGCCGCCGAAAATTGTTTTTGCGAACGAAGCTTCCTTGCACTTTAAGTTTCCCGCGCCGCAAGAACTGCCCTCCCCTTTGATTAAAATCGAAGACGGCAGCGCCGGCTACGGCGAAAAAGTCGTTTTATCCAAACTGAACCTGCGCATAGACGCCGACGACCGGATCGCTTTGCTGGGAGCAAACGGCAACGGAAAATCCACGTTTGCCAAGCTGTTGGCCGGCAAGTTAAAATTAATGAACGGAACAATGCAGGCGTCAGCCAAGTTACAGATCGGTTATTATGCCCAACATCAAACCGAAGAACTGTCCGAAAACCTGACGGCTTTCCAACAAATGCAGCTGGTTATGAAAGAAGCCGGCGAAACGCAGATCCGCGCGCATTTAGGGGCGTTCGGTTTAACCCAGCAAAAGGCGGATACGCGCATCAAACAGCTGTCCGGCGGAGAAAAAGCGCGCCTGCTGTTTGCCGTTATGACCCGCAACGCGCCGCATATTCTGCTGTTGGACGAACCGACGAACCATCTGGACATTGATGCGCGCGACGCATTGATTGAAGCGATCAACGCTTATAAAGGCGCCGTTATTTTAATTACGCATGATCCGCATTTAATCGAATTAACAGCCGACCGGCTGTGGCTGATCGACAACGGGCGTTGCGCGCCTTATGACGGAGATCTGGAAGATTACAGAAATCTGCTGGCTCAAAAAGCGCGGATTCAAGCGGCCGGCAAAAGTGCGGACAAAAACGAAAAAGCAGCCGTTTCTCGCAAAGACGAGCGCAGAGAAGCAGCCGAAAAACGCTTACAGTCGGCTCCCGTGCGCAAAAAGCTGAAAGAAACGGAAGCGTTGCTGGAAAAATTAAACGCTCAAAAAGAAAAAATCGAAGAAATGCTGGAAGATCCGACGCTTTACATGATCGGGTTAAACGCGGCGAAAGTTAAAAACCTGCAAATATCGCTGGCTCAACTGAACGCAGAAATCGAAACAGCAGAACTGCAGTGGCTGGAATTATCCGAAGAATTGGAAAACTTTAAATAACCGGTTATTGTTCCAATTTAAAATCAGCCGTCCCGTCCGGTTTCTTTATAATTTTCAAAACGCCCGCGCGGCCTATTGTATCGCGGCCGTTGACCTGACAAACGTTCAGGTCTTCTCCCGGAATTTCCACTTTCCAGCCCAGCTTTTCAGCGACCAGCAGAGA
>JBJFAY010000078.1:0-5062 GCA_051888155.1 Alphaproteobacteria bacterium | reverse complement strand
TAAGCCAGATGCTGCTGGTATAATTTTCCTTTGTTAATACGGGCGCATTCGTTTTTCATGCCGTTCGTAGAACCGCACCATTTATCATCAACCGAAGCAGTCGAATCTTTATATTGAGTCGAAGACACTTTTATCTCCGGAACTTCGCCATTATAATGGTCTTCCGGCAGATAAGAATCCGACGCGCTCAGTTTCGGACGGGCGGGGAAAGAACGAGTATGGGAAATACTGACGCCGCCTTCTCCGGTTGTATAATAAACTCTCGAGTAATTCTTTTCCATTTCTTCATAGAAGTTGTTCAAATACACATCATAAACATGTTTCTGATCAACCCACGGCGTAAACGATTTTGTTAAATTACCCCACTTTTTAGGATTGGCGTAAACGTCTTTTAAAACCATATGACCAACGTCCCAGCGGACCTTCCCGTATGCGGACGCTTCGTCCATATCCATGTCGGTGGTAGCAGATTCAGCCTCTGCCGAACCTTTATCAACCATTGCCATCGCTTCTTTTGTCGTCGTATTTTCATTAATAGAAGAATACGGCGAATTAGAATCCGTCGTGACGGCCGTTGAAGCGTCATCTGATGAATCGCCGGCATTTATCTTTGATTCCAAAGCGCTCAGTTGTGAAGAAGATTCTTCATCGCCTAAAGAATCGGAAGCTTCCGCCAATAATGTCGAAGCACTGTCTTCGGCCCAGGCGGACACTTTTTTCCAGACAGCGGCGCCGTCAGAAAAATGTTCTTTCAGCTGAGAAATATTACACTGCGTGTTTTGCGCCAGACGGCGTTCAATTTCATTATATTTTTCAATGCTTTCTTTATATTCTTCCAGCTGCTGCTTTTCCGACAGCAAAGAAGCCGCCGTCTGATGAAGATCAAGCGCCGTATTTACATCGTCCTTGACTTCGCCCAGTTTGGGATACTGCTTAAAACTGGTATTGGAAGCTGTTTTCTTTACTTCCGGCTTCTTATAATCGGCATAAGCCAAACCGGAAGAAAGAGCGAAGAATCCGGCAGACAATATCGTTACCGTCATCAGTGTGTTTTTCAAAGAAGGTTTCATCTTTTTTCTCCTCGTCTTTCTAGAATTGGCTACATATTACCGAAAATAGGCTGGTCTAAAAGTATGCCGTCACTCAGCCCTTTTGCCGTATCCAGCTGTAATCCGGCGGCCAATAACTGATTATAAACAATCATTAACTGATATTCCATCAGATGCGCCGAATAGTTTGCACGCTGCGCTTTATTTAAATCATCGGCGCTATCAATTTGTTTTTGAATATCCTCGGCAACAGCCATCATTTCTTCCAGCTTATTCTGCATAAAGGCTGTATATCCGGCAATTTCGAGAACATTATTGTATTTAAACCGCCCCTGATAATAGTTCGACAACAGCTTGTCATACAACGTCATCTCAGAGCCTTCCTGATCCCAGCCGGGGCGCAGGAAAATAACTTCTATCGCTTTAGCGATTTCTAAGGGATCTTCGCTGTCCATTTCGGGAAAAGCCTCCAAAGAAGCATATTCCTGATTTTCCGGCTGAGCGGCTCCTTCGAAACCGGGCATATCCAATTTAATATCAGCCATTGAAGGCAGTTCGCCGGAACGAATTTTTTCCAAAGCATTATCGGCAATTTCTTTTAATTTTGCCTGTCCTTCTTTTAATAAAGCGGCGGGGACATGCGGAATAATCGCAGGCACCGAAGCAAAATCAAAAACAGGCATTCCCGGCGTTGCTTTTAAAATCATTTTGAACAAGCAGATCGGATTGACCGGCATACACCCGGCCTGAGCCGGCGAAGAAGAAAAAGCCAACGCCAAACCGACAGCCAAGAATGTTTTTTTCATTTTATTCAAAGTCAACATCGATTTCATCCTTTTCTTCTACGGAGTATTCTTCTCCTGATCTTAATTTCAACCCTTTGATCGGTTCCGGTTTTTTAAAGCCGCTGCTGGGCGTGGTACTGATTAAAGTTGATGTCGTTTTTTGCAATTCGGCCAGTTTCAAGGCAATTTGATTTAAACGTTCATAGTTACCGTTCATAATCATCATCGTATTCGCGTTGATGCTGTCCTGAATCGTTTCGGCATTTTTCATGGCTTCATCAGCCTTTTTAAAACGTTCTTCCGATTGCTGCGCAGAATTTATGGCCATATACAAAGATGTTGCAAGCGCTTCCGAAGAGGCGGCCTTTTTAAATTCTTTTCTGGCCTCGTCAATTTCTCTGCTTTCATCCATGGAAGGAGTCTGACCTTTCTTGGAAAACATTTTTTCTTTAATTTTCTTTACGGCATCTTCAGCTTTTCCTTCAGCCGCCTTTACGACATCTATTTTCTTTCCGCCGGTAAAAGCCCCTGATTTCAAGGCTCCGGACGCAGCCTGTCCGATTGATTTTAAATCGCCGGACATTGCCGCCTGACCAACCGCCTGAATCTGCGACATCGTTGTTTTAACCTGATTAACACGGCTTAATACCTGCGGCACCGGTTGAAAACGACCGACCAGATTCGTGATTAGGGAAGCCAGTTTTGCAACGTCAAATGTCGGCCAGCCCTGCGCTTTTGCTTCTGATACGGGCATCAGAAGAGATACCGTCAGCATTCCAGTTAAAAGTATTTGCTTTTTCATTGTTCTCTTCCTTTCTAGCCGTTTGATTTGTTTGTTTTACCGCCGGAAATTTTTGAAGAAGCTTTTTGAACGGCGTCATTTACCTTCCCTTTTGCCTTATCTACCTGTTCTTCGACTTTTCCTTTTGCATTGTCGACCTGTTCTTTGACTTTGTCTTTTGCATCGTCGACTTTATCTTTTACTTTATCGACCTGCTCATTGACTTTGTCTTTTACAGAATCAACTTTATCTTTTACTTTATCAACTTGTTCATTGATTTTGTCATTTGCGGCAGCGACCTTTTCATTTAAATTGTCAACCATCTGCCCCATTTTTCCTTTTTCTTTTTCCGACTGATCTTCTTGATCCTCTTCGGCCTCGCCGTCTATTGATTTTTGAGAAACACTCAAAAGATCAGAAGCCCCTTCCATATGTGACCGCGTCGCTGTCAACAGCTGTTGATAATTAGTCTGTTCCAATTTCAGCAAAGCAACCTTATTAATTTCATTCTGCAAATCTGTTTCCGATTCTTTGCTTTCCGCGTCTTGACGAAGCTTTTCGATCGAAGCAAAATCTTTATCCAACTGTTTGCGCGTTGCTACCGCTTTACCGTATCCGGTTGCCAGAGCCGTATATTTAAACTCAATTCTTTGCTTATTCAGCGCGTCGCGTTCAGCCATTGATGCATTTGCTTTTTGCTGGAAAAGATTCTTTTTCATCCAGTCCGTCGCCGCATCAACGTCATCTGCTTTTTCCGCAAGCCCGTCAGGCAACACCAGAAAAGCCTGTTTCGTTCCGCCTTTTTCTGCATTCTTGTCAAAAATACCGCCCGCGGCATTTTTTAACATGGCCTTCCAATCTCCGCTTCCGCCCAGATTTTTCAGCATCGTTTCGATATTCATACTGGACTGAACCTGTTTTAACCCTGAACGGATTTCGGACAACTGATCCAAAATAGCCTGAATTTTCATGGCGACGTCCATTGTCGTCTGGGCTTTGGCAGTTGACGGCATTCCCAACGCAGCTAAGACGGAAGCAATAAGAGCGTATTTACGTAACATTTTTTTTCTCCATCTTAATTAGAGGTTATGCGTCAATTGCACATACCGGCAATCGTTGACGAAGCTAAAGAATTTGCCTGCATCATCGCCGCCGAAGCCGCCTGTTGGTACATAACTTTCAGCGTTGCGGTGTTCGCACCTATCAGTTGCATCTGATCGTCAGAAGCGCTTGATGCTTCCTGTGCTTTTTTCATATCTTCTCCGCTGGCCAGGCTTTGCTGTAATGCAAAAGAATTAGCCAGTCCCGACATGGACAGTTTCTTTTTCATACTTTCCTGTGCAGCCCAGCATGCTTCTTTGGCCTCAGTTCCTTTAACTTTTTCAAGAGCATTCATCACTTTTTCCGGATCTTTCATCACTTCCTCAGAAAAACCGGCGGCGCTCATTTCTTTCGGGATTTCCACCGCTTTTATACCGCCGCTCAAAGCCGACTTTGCCTGTCCGGAAGCAAAACTTTTCAAAGCGTCCATACTTAACTTGTCGCCCATGGATTTTGCTTGTTCAATACCATTGGTAATCTGATCTTTTACTTTTTTCAGTTCGTCGATGTGTTTCGTCAGCTGGTCAATCTGTGTCGCCAGCTCGCCCCCGATTGTCGGAATGGGAATTGCATGAGCCGTTTCACTACGGAACAGAAAAGAAACCGCAATCAAACCAAAAATCGCTGTTTTCTTTGAATAGGTCATAGAAGCCTCCTTTTTTATTTACAGCTTTGCGCGCAACTTTACTTACTAATTATAGTTTAACCATACAATTATGGCAAAACAATGGTTTTTATTAAGGCAATTATGACAAAAAAAAGACAAAATCGGGCAAACGCCCGATTTACGTTAAGCGACTTCCAGATATTTTTCGACAAATCCTTCAGGACCGTATTCTTTCATCAGCTGTTCTGCCAGCAAAACATGCTTGCGTCCGGAAGAATAAAGTTTCAAAAACGGTCCCAAACCACCTAAATTCACATCTAAAATAACCGATTCGCCAACAGCCGGACGCGCAACCAAAATAGCATATTTCAATTCTTTAAAAGAACGGCCGAATACAAAATCGCGTTCATGCGGAGTTAAACGCCAGTTTTCATAGTCTTCTTCCATTCCCTGCGGATTGCGGAAAAAAATCACCGTCTGGCATTGACCGCGGATCACTTCGCCCATACCCAGCGAATCGACGATATTCGGCTGCTGGAATGCGCACAAATAAGCTTGACGTTTTTTACGGCCTTCCTGCAGACCGATCACAAACTGATCGCGGAACATCGGGTGTTTCAACATCGGCGCCGTTTCATCAATCATAATCAGGCTGGGATCGCCCGTATCGCCGGAAACGCTGTGAATACGCTGCATAATATAGCTGATGACCGCCGGCGCCAGAACTTCGTCTTCAAAT
>JBJFAY010000077.1:0-5062 GCA_051888155.1 Alphaproteobacteria bacterium | reverse complement strand
TGCTTTGCCCCCGAGGGCAAAGGAGAACCTTCCGTAACGACATATTCGTCGCCGAAATTGATCATCGGCGCGTCGGGCATATTTCCGCCCCACAGCAGACTTTCGAAATCCTTAAAATCTTCAGCGGACAGTCCGCCCGCTTCAAACGCGGAAGAATCATTGCTTTCCGCGTTTTTTTGATCTTGGGACACGGGAACCGGAGCCGGCAGAGGAATTTCAACGGTTCCGGTGAAATGAGTTAATTTTTTCAGCTCGTCTTCAACAACGGCCGGAGGTAAATTTTTAACAGCCTCCGATTCCTCAGAGGCTGTCTGTCCTTTTTGATCCGAAAGCTTTTTTTCTTCCATTCCCATTTCTCCACAAAGAACGTTTACAAAACTTTATGCAACGCTTTTTACCGATTTTCAATCTTTATCTTTACAGAGAAAATTCCGGAAAAAAGAAAAACTATTTTTTCGCCGCGGCTTTGTAACTCTTTGTTTCATTCTTCATTTCGTTCATGTCTTTTTCAGACATGCCGATTTTTTCACCGCTTTGCGTCGGCCCGACACGATCCGTCGTATCCGCGGAATGATCCATTGTTTTACCGGCAGATTTTGAACCGCAGCCGCAGCCTTTTTTTTCATTCATCATATTATCAACTCCTTTTGTAATTAAAGTTAAGTGAAGAACCGCTTAACTTTATGGAGTGCCCGAATGAAACTCTCAATATCGCTTTCAGTGTTATAAACTCCCAGCGACGCCCTGACAGAAACAGAAACGCCGAAACGTTCGTGCAGCGGTTGCGCGCAATGATGTCCCGTCCGCACGGCGACCCCTTCCTGATCCAGCACCATGGCTATGTCCTGCGGGTGCGCGAAATCGGCGACAAAGCTGACGACGGCCGCTTTATTATCGGAAGTCCCGATAATCCTGACGCCCGGAACGGCGCCGACTTCTTTTTGCAGCTCGGCGCATAATTTCCGTTCATGCGCGTCAATCGCGTCCATACCGATTGCATTAACGTAATCAATCGCATGTCCCAGCCCGATCGCCTGCATAATCGCCGGCGTGCCGGCTTCAAACCGCGCCGGCGGTTCGGCCCAGACGCTTTTTTCAAAAGAAACGCTTTTGATCATATCGCCGCCGCCTTCAAACGGAGGCATTTCTTTTAAAATATTCAGCTTTCCGTATAAAACGCCGATCCCCGTCGGCCCGTAAAGCTTATGCCCGGAAAAAACATAAAAATCACATTCCAAATCCCGCACGTCAACAGGCATATGCGTCGCCGCCTGACAGCCGTCGATCAAAACGACAGCTCCGGCGGCATGAGCGGCGCGGATAATTTCCCTGACGGGAAAAACCGTTCCCAAAACATTGGAAACATGCGTTACGGAAACTAATTTCGTTTTG
The DNA here is from genome assembly GCA_051888155.1 of Alphaproteobacteria bacterium. GTDB lineage: Bacteria > Pseudomonadota > Alphaproteobacteria > CAAGCB01 > CAG-977 > UBA11549. The sequence continues at coordinate 3,670 of JBJFAY010000077.1, read as the reverse complement.
CCGCTTAACAGTTTCAGATACTCTTCAAATATAAAATCGCCTTTGTCATCAACGGGAACGACTTTTATCTGAAATCCGATCCGTTCCTGCAAAATCTGCCACGGAACGATATTGGAATGATGTTCGGCCTGCGATAAAATAATTTCATCGCCGGCTTTTAAATTTGCCGCCCCCCAAGTATAGGCAACCAGATTGATCGAATCCGTCGCCCCGCGGGTAAAGATAATTTCCTTGTCGTTGGCGGCATTGATAAAACGCCGCACCTTTTGCCGGGCTTGTTCAAAGTTCAGCGTAGCCTTTTCCGACAATTCGTACATGCCGCGGTGCACGTTTGCATATTCGTTCAAATACTGCGCCCGCATTGCTTCCAAAACGCATAAAGGCTTTTGCGCCGACGCCGCGCTGTCCAAAAAAATCAACGGCTTGCCGTGTACCGTTAAAGATAAAGCCGGAAAATCCGATCTGATTTTTTCCACATCAAACGTCATCGTTTAATCCTTCAACCGCCAGCCGTTTAAATTCGTCGCGGATATTTTCGTCTTCAATGCCGTCCAGCACTTCGTTTAAAAAAGCCGTCGTCAGCAAATTCCGCGCCTGCGCGTCGTCAATTCCTCTGGTTTTCAAGTAAAACAGCTGATCCTGATTAAGCGTTCCGATCGCCGAACCGTGAGCGCACTTTACATCGTCGGCATAAATTTCCAGCTGCGGCACGGCTTTGACCGAAGCGTCGGGACTGAGCAGCAAAGCGCGGTGCTGCTGCGCTCCGTCAATTTCTTTGCGCTCATAGGGAATAAAAATACCGCCTTCAAACACGGCCCGTCCCTGTCCGCCGACAGCGCCTTTAACCAGCTGGCGCGAAACGGTTTTATCCGCATTATGGCGCACGTCCGAACGTATAACCGTCCGTTGATCCGCCGCTAAAACATAAACGACGTCGTTACGGCAAAATGAATCCGCCCCCGTCAGGTCAAAAGAAAAAGTCAGATCTCCGTTCCCCCGGTGCAGCGTAATCACTTCGTAAGAAGCCCCCTCTTCCAGACGAACGCTTAAAAAATGATCCATATCTTCGTGCAGTCTGTAATGACGGACACGCGCCCCTTTACCGACGACAATTTCTGTTTTTTCCGACAGCTGCTTTTCAACGAGCACAGCCGTCCGGCCGGGTTCGATCGTCAGAAGCCGCTGTTTTGAAAGAATTTCCGCCATTACGCAACGGCCTCTTTTTGAAAACCGGCAAATCCGTTTTGATCGATTTCGTCCAGCAGTTCCGTACCGCCTTCGGCCACGACGCGCCCGTGAACCAGAATATGGATTTTATCCGGCATAATCTGTTCTTTCAAAAACTTAATGTTATGAGAAATCACCAAAAACGACCGTTCCGGAGACCGCATGATTTTCACGCCGCTGCCCGCGACTTTAACGGCGTCAACGTCCAATCCGGAATCCATTTCGTCCAAAATACAGAAATCAGGTTCCAGAACGGCCATTTGAAATGTTTCCAGACGTTTTTTTTCGCCGCCGGAAAATCCGACGTTGACGGGACGCTTTAACATTTCGTCCGTTATTCCCAAAGCCTGAGCGCGTACTTTGATGCGTTTCATAAAGCTGACGGCGTCCAGTTCTTTTTCTCCGGCGGCTTTGCGCCGCGCGTTCAAAGCATATTTCATAAATGTCGCCATGGAAACGCCCGGCAATTCCACCGGGTGCTGAAAAGCCAGAAAAATACCGGCGCAGGCCCGTTCTTCCACACTCATATCCAGCAGATTTTTTCCTTTAAAATCCACAAAACCGCCGGTCACTTCATAATGCGGATTACCGCACAAGACATTTGACAAAGTGCTTTTTCCGGAACCGTTCGGCCCCATAATAACATGCACTTCTCCGGCGTTTACGGATAAAGAAAGACCGTTTAAAATCGGTTTATCGCCGACTTTGACATGCAGGTCTTTTATTTCCAGCCAAGCTGACATTATTTTTCTCCTTCGTTTAACCGACGCTGCCTTCCAAAGTTACGGCAACCAGGCGCGTTGCTTCGACGGCAAATTCCATCGGCAGTTTTTGCATTACGTCCTTGCAAAATCCGTTGACGATCAAAGACACGGCTTCTTCAGCGTTCAACCCTCTCTGACGGCAGTAAAACAACTGGTCGTCGCTGATTTTAGAGGTAGTCGCTTCGTGTTCGACCGAAGCCGTCGGATTGCTGCTGAGCATATAGGGCAGCGTATGCGCCCCGCATTGAGAACCGATCAGCAAACTGTCGCACTGCGAAAAATTGCGCGCATTATCGGCGTTCTTCGCCATTTTTACCAAACCGCGGTAAGTATTCTGCGATTTTCCGGCGGAAATGCCCTTTGACACGATTGTCGACGACGTGTTTTTGCCGATATGGATCATCTTTGTCCCCGTATCGGCCTGCTGATAATTATTAGTAATCGCTACGGAATAAAACTCACCGACCGAATTGTCCCCCATTAAAACGCACGACGGATATTTCCATGTTACCGCCGATCCCGTTTCAACCTGCGTCCAGGACAGCTTGGCATTAACGCCTTTGCACAATCCCCGCTTGGTCACAAAGTTATAGATGCCGCCTTTTCCGTCTTTGTCGCCGGGAAACCAGTTTTGAACGGTGGAATATTTTACTTCGGCATTATCCATAACGATAATTTCGACGATCGCGGCATGCAGCTGGTTTTCATCGCGCTGCGGAGCCGTGCAGCCCTCTAAATAACTGACATAAGAGTTGTCGTCCGCAATAATCATCGTGCGTTCGAACTGCCCTGATTTTTTAGCATTAATCCGGAAATAAGTCGATAATTCCATCGGGCAGCGGATTCCTTTGGGAATATAAACAAAAGTCCCGTCCGTAAAAACGGCCGAATTCAGACAGGCAAAAAAGTTATCCGTATAAGGCACGACGGATCCCAGATATTTTTGAACCAGATCGGGGTGATTTTGAACGGCTTCGGAAATAGAGCAGAAAATAATTCCCTGCCTGGCCAGTTTGTCGCGGAAAGTCGTTGCGACGGACACGCTGTCAAAAACGGCGTCGACGGCGACGCCGGCCAAGATTTCGCGTTCGCGCAGCGGCACCCCCAGCTTGTCGTACGTTTTCAACAGTTCCGGATCGACTTCTTCCAGACTCTTGGGCCCTTCGGAAGCTTTCGGCGCCGCATAATAATAAATATCCTGATAATCAATCGGGGGATAGGACACTTTTGCCCAAGTCGGCTCTTTCATCGTCAGCCAGTGGCGGTAAGCCTTCAAACGGAAATCCAGCAGCCATGCCGGTTCGTTTTTTTTAGCCGATATAAAGCGGATAATTTCTTCATTCAGCCCTTTCGGCGCGGTTTCGGCGTCGATTTTTGTTTCGAATCCATAATGATATGTATCCGAAACGGCGTCCAAAGCTGAAACTTTATCCTGACTCATCAATTTTCCTCCAACCCGGCTGAAGATAGCCTAATCCACAGCTTATATACAATCTTTTTTCGCATTTTGCTTTATATAACTTTTAACATAAGAATGAAATACCTCTTTTTAGCTGTACGCTTCTGAGGATTTTGTTAGAATAATCTGATTTTTTAAAAACTGATTGCAGAAACAAAATAAAAAATGATAAAATTCAATAGGATAAAAAAGAAAGGGAAGTTGAATGCCGATATCAGCC
>JBJFAY010000076.1:1524-21948 GCA_051888155.1 Alphaproteobacteria bacterium | reverse complement strand
GAAATTTTAATTAATGACGAAGCATCGAGGATGAATGATTTTATTCAGTTTATTATAAGGCGGCGAATTATGCCATTACATTTTCAATAAAAAAGCGCTCTGCCGGACGGCCGGACAGAGCGCTGAGGATAATAATAACGCCCGTTAAAATCTGAAATCGCGTTCGCCCCGCGCAATGTGTTCCAGATGGTCTTCGCAGACCGTGCGGACTTTGGGATTCGTAATATTGCCCAATTCGCGTTGAATCAGCTCGTATCCCACTTTTTTCGTTTCGGGAGAAGCGTAGTCTTCCAAATATTCTTTCAGCGTCATCAATGCGTTGGGGTGGCAGCAATTCAAGATCTGCTTTGATTTGCACAGATCCATGAACCGGTCGCCCGTGCGCCCCGCCCGATAACACGCCGTGCAAAAGCTGGGAATATAGCCCATATCCATCAGCCACTTGATGACTTCGTCCAGCGTGCGGGTATCCGCGCGGTCAAACTGCGCCGTTTCGGTTTCACGCACGACGTATCCGCCGACCGAAGTCGAAGAAGCGCCGCTGATCTGCGAAATGCCCAAATGCAAAGCGCGTTCACGCATACGCTGGCTTTCGCGCGTGGAAATAATCATGCCGGTATAAGGCGTCGAAACGCGGATACAGGCGATAATTTTGGCAAAGATATCGTCCGGCAGCGCGTCTTTAAACGAATTGGGATCAATATCGTCGGCCGGACATATCCGCGGCACGGAAATCGTATGCGGGCCGACGCCGTGCACGGCTTCCAGATGTTCGGCGTGCATCAGCAGCCCCGCAAATTCATACGCATAATTTTCCAGCCCGTACAAAACGCCCAAGCCCACATCGTCTATGCCGCCTTCCATCGCGCGGTCCATCGCTTCGGTATGATAGGCATAGTTATGCTTCGGCCCCGTCGGGTGCAGCTTTTCATAAGATTCCTTGTTATACGTTTCCTGAAACAGAATATACGTCCCGATTCCGGTGTCCTTTAACTTGCGGTAATTTTCAACCGTCGTCGCCGCGATGTTGACGTTGACGCGGCGGATCGCGCCGTTTTTATGTTTGATCGAATAAATCGTTTGAATACTTTCCAAAATATATTCGATCGGGTTGTTGACGGGGTCTTCGCCGGCTTCCAGCGCCAGACGTTTATGCCCCATGTCCTGCAAAGCGATCACTTCGGCTTTGATTTGTTCCTGCGTTAATTTTTTACGCGGAATATGTTTGTTTTTAACGTGATACGGGCAGTAAACGCACCCGTTGACACAGTAGTTCGACAAATACAGCGGCGCGAACAAAACAATGCGGTTGCCGTAAAAATCTTTTTTCAGCTGTTCCGCCAGTTTGAAAATCAGCTCGTTTCTGTCGGGCAGGTCGCACGCCAGCAAAACGGAAGCTTCGCGGTGGTCCAGCCCTTTCCACAATTTCGCCTTTTCAATAATCCGGTCGATCAGTTCCGCGTTATGTTTGTTTTGTTCGGCATACGCCAGCGTATCCATGATTTCGTCATGGCTGATAAATTCTTCGGCCTTTAAAGACTTCGGATCATACATTTTTACCTCTCCTTTCGGGTCAGGACGAACCTTGCCCGTCAGCGGTCACTTTGAATAAACGGTTTTCGTCGATATGCCGTCCAGCTGTCCCAGCTTGCCGGACAAAGCGCTGATAATATCCTGCGGCGCGTCCAAAGCAACGCTGATAATGCTGATATCGCGTTTATGATAAGGAATCCCCATGCGCCCGATAATATACGCGCTGTATTCGTGCAGCAGCGTATTCAACAACATCACAGAGGCCGGATTTTCAACAACAATACCGATCAAAGCAACTCTTGTATCCATTACATTACATTTCCTTTCTTATGCCGCAGGCAGACCTTTGGCGTCAGAAGATATGAACAATATAAAACTTTTCCGGAAAACTGCAAACCTTATTCAATCATCTTGATCTATCCTTTCAGGCGGGGTAGAACTGTCATAATCATTAGAACAGTCTTGGAAAAAAACATGAATTTAAAGAAAGTCTTTTATTTTTCCGCCGCTTTATGTTGCTGTTTTTCCGCGCAGGCTCAGGAAACTCCTACATTAAAAGCAGACTTCCGCCGGGTCGGTCTGGAATTATCTTCGACGAACGTTACTCATTCCAGAGAATATCAGAACTCCCCCGTCACGCAGTTAAGCACGGACAGCCAGACCGTCGTCAAAGGCGTGTTTGATTTCCTGCTGGAATATAACCGCGACAACCTGAGGTGGAACAATACGATTTACGCCGAATACGGCGAAACAAAAGTCAAGCCCGTCGACGAACCCGCGGAAACGAACGAAACGGCGGACAAAATCGTATTTTCTTCGGATTACGCGCATAAAATGTTTAAATTCAACAACATTGATTTCGGACCGATGGCCGTCGCCGAATACCAAACGGAATTTACGGCGAACGACGACGCGCCCAGGACAAAGACTTTGCGGGCCAAAGCCGGACTGAAATTATTCAACGGAACGATTATCAAAGACTTATACATTGCGGGGGTCGGCGAATACGACATGACGTACGGCAACGAACACGTCGGCAAATCCGCCGGCGAAATCGGCTGGCGGCTTGAAGACAAGCCCCGCGACGGCGTAATGTTTTCTACCGACGGTTATTACAGAAAATATTTTTCATACAGCCGTTATGTCGGCACGGATCTGGAATACGATCTGAACATGACCGCCCGCATGGACGTAAACATTTCCGACACGCTGACATTCGGTCCTTATTTATCGTATCGTTATGCCCGTTCGCGCGAAGCCGACGTCGCCGGATCAAACTTTACGATCGGCGTTTCTTTTTCCTACAAGGACTTGTTTAACCTGTAATAAGGATTTTCCTCATGTTAAAGCACATACTTTCCGAATTTAAAAAATTCGCCATGCGCGGCAACGTCATGGATATGGCCGTCGGTATTATTATCGGCGCCGCTTTTACGAAAATCGTCGATTCTCTGGTCAAAGACGTCATGATGCCGCCTTTGGGGCTGATCTTGGGAAAAATTGATTTTGCCAATCTGTTTTTTGTTTTAAAGGACGGTTCCGTTCCCGCGCCTTATCCTTCTTTGGAAGCGGCCAAAGCCGCCGGCGCCGTTACGCTGAATATCGGATTTTTCTTAAATGCGGTTATCAGCTTTATCATTGTCGCCTTTGCCGTTTTTCTGTTAATCAAAGCCATGAATACTTTGCAGGAAAAACTGGACGGCGACGCCAGAAAAAAAGAAGAAGCCGTTATTGAAGCTTCGACAAAACAGTGCCCGTACTGCTGTACGGAAATACCGGTCAAAGCCGTTAAATGTCCGCATTGCACCGCGGATTTGGATCAAGCTCAAAAATAAAGGGACGTATCCGTGATCAGAATCGCAAACATCAAGTTCAGGCCCAAAGCCGTTCCCGAAGATCTGAAAACTTATGTCGAAGAAATAACGGGCTTTACCGATATCGTTTCTTTCCGAATTGCCAAAAAATCCATTGACGCGCGCAAAAAAGAAAACCTGAATATTCAATATGTCTTTGACGTTATTCTGGCCGGCGATGAACACCAAGCCGTCGCGGCCTGTCCGCACAAAGACGTTACGGTTTTAAGCGAACCGGAACATTATCCCGAAATCCCCTGGCGGCCGGGGAAAGCTTTGCGTCCCGTCGTCATCGGAACGGGACCGGCGGGGTTAATGGCCGGACTGGCTTTGGCGCAGGCGGGGGCAAACCCGATCTTGATCGAACGCGGCAAAACCGTTTCAAAACGGCACAAAGACGTTAATCGTTTTTGGAAAATCGGCGAACTGAATGAAAACTCGAACGTCCAGTTCGGCGAAGGCGGCGCGGGAACCTTTTCCGACGGCAAGCTGACAACCGGCATAAGAAAAGACTGCTGGACGCAAAAAGTTCTGGAAGAATTTGTCGCCGCCGGCGCGCCCGAAGAAATCATGTATCTGGGCAAACCGCATATCGGAACGGACAAGCTGTCTTATATGGTCGGCAATCTGCGGCGCAAAATTTTATCTTTGGGCGGCGAATACCGCTTTGAAACCCGTCTGACCGATTTGATTGTCAAAGACGGCAGACTGTGCGGCGTAAAGGTCGTCAACGCCGCCGGCGAAACGGAAGAAATCGCGGCGGACAATGTCATTTTGGCTATCGGACACAGCGCGCGCGATACCTTTGAAATGCTGTATAACAAAGGCGTGCAGATGATTCAGAAGCCCTTTGCCGTCGGCGCCAGAATCGAACACCCTCAAAAATTCATTAACAAAAGCCAATACGGGGTGGTTAAACCGCGCCGGATTCTGGGCGCGGCAGATTACAAACTGGCCGTTCATCTGGATAACGGCCGTTCGCTTTATACTTTCTGCATGTGCCCCGGCGGAACGGTTGTCGCCGCCGCGTCCGAAGCCGGACGGCTGGTCACAAACGGCATGAGCGAATACGCCCGCGACAAAGATAACGCCAACAGCGCTTTGCTGGTGGACGTGACTCCCGCCGATTTCGGATCGGATCACCCTCTGGCCGGCGTAGAATTTCAGCGCAGAATTGAAGAAAACGCCTTTAAAGCCGGCGGCGGCCTGTTCCGCGCGCCCGTTCAGCGGGTTGTCGATTTTCTGCGCGACAAAGAAACCGTTAAGTTCGGCGAAGTCGCGCCGTCGTATCTGCCCGGCGTGGAAATGGCGGACATGCGCGCCGTTTTGCCGGATTTTATCATTGAAACAATGAAAGCGGGATTTAAAAAACTGGATCGGAAAATCCGTTCTTTTTCGGCTCATGACGCCATTTTAACCGCCGCGGAGACCAGAACGTCTTCTCCGGTCCGCATGATCCGCAGTCCCGATACGCTGCAAAGCGTCAGTATCGAAGGGCTGTATCCCTGCGGCGAAGGCGCCGGTTACGCCGGCGGCATTATGTCGGCGGCCGTCGACGGGTTAAAATGCGCCCACAAAATCCTGAGCGTTTCGGAATAAACCGTTCGGCCGTAAAACGCGGGTTGCTTTCGAATATATAAAGAGATATCCTTTTTCTCCGTTTGTTTTAAGGAGCTTTGCCATGAAAGAGTTTCAAAAATCTTCGCGTTTGAACGGCGTACATTATGAAATCCGCGGCCCCATCTTAAAAGCCGCCAATCAGCTGGAAGAAGCCGGATATAAAATCCTGAAGTTAAACATCGGCAATCCGGCCGTATTTGATCTGAACGCCCCTGAAGAAATTATCAAAGACGTTATATTAAACCTGCCTTTTGCAGACGGTTATTCCGATTCCAAAGGGATCTTTCCCGCGCGCAAGGCGGTTATGCACTACTGTCAGGAAAAACATATCGAAAACGTTCAGATTAATGACATTTATCTGGGCAACGGCGTTTCCGATCTGATCATGCTCAGCATGGAAGCCTTTTTGGATAACGGCGATGAAATTCTGGTGCCGTCCCCCGATTATCCGTTGTGGACGGCCGCGATTTGTCTGGCAGGCGGCAACCCCGTGCATTACCTGTGCGACGAAGAATCCGACTGGTACCCCGATCTGGCCGATATCGAAAGCAAAATCACTCCGAAAACAAAAGGCATAGTCGTCATCAATCCCAACAACCCGACAGGCGCCGTTTATCCCAAAGAAATTCTGGAAAAAATCGCCGCTTTGGCCGAACGGCACAGGCTGGCCGTTTTCTGCGACGAAATTTACGATAAAATCTTATATGACGGGGCTGAACACATCTCTCTGGCTTCTTTGATCAAGGACACGTTCTGCATCACATACAACGGCATTTCCAAAAATTACCGCTCCTGCGGTTTTCGCGCCGCATGGATGATCCTGAGCGGCAATAAAAAAATAGCCGAAGATTACATTGACGGACTGGACCTGCTGGCCAATATGCGGTTGTGTTCGAACGTTCCGGGACAATATGCGATTCAAACCGCTCTGGGAGGATATCAAAGCATCAACGATCTGGTTAAACCGGGCGGCCGGTTATATGAACAAAGAACGCTGTGTCATAAGCTGTTAAACGACATTCCGGGAATTTCATGCGTCAAGGCGATGGGATCGCTTTATATGTTCCCGAAAATCGACACGGCGAAGTTCAATATTTACGACGACCAGAAATTTGTGCTGGATCTGCTGATGGACAAACGCATTTTACTGGTCAACGGAACCGGATTTAACTGGGAAAAACCCGATCATTTCCGCGTCGTGTTTCTGCCCAGAACCGACGATTTGGAAAAAGCGCTGGGACGGTTGAAAGACTTTTTGGCCGTTTACAGACAAGAATAAAAAGACAAAACGCTTCCGATACCGGAAGCGTTTTGTTTAATTACGCTCTGTTTTCCAAAAAACTGTCCAGATCAAACGTTTTTAAACGGATTAAAAAGCGGTATGCGGAATAATCCGCCACACTTGCCTGATTTTCGCAGTTCCAAAACAAATCCATTGTTCTGAATCCCGCGCGGTCGGCCATACCGACGGGAATTTTCTTTTCAACGTAATAAGACAGGCTTTTATTAAAATAATGATTCAGCTGAATTTCCGGATCTTTCAGTTTTTCTGGCCCGTACATAAACAAATGGGGATACTGCGGACAGACGCGCCCGAAAAATTTCAACCGGCAGGAATGCAGAAAATTGTCCGAAGCCAGCCAGTTTTTAAAACGGGTATTGAAAAACATTTTTGGCGACGCATATTCTTCCCACGCCAGAAAAAACTGTTCAACAAGCGGTTTTTCTTTATCTTCTTTTAACAAACCGGCAGATGAAAACATTTTCCAGAAACACATAACGCAGGGAAATTTGCGGAATTGTTTCAACCAGTCTTTGACGTTTGTAAATTTCAAAGGCGTCACAAATTCATCTAAGTCAATAAAACCGATCCAGCTGCTGTCAGCGCCAAAGCGTTCCAGACAATCATTGTACGCGGGAATCTGGCCGGCCGGCATATCCCACTGAATTAAAGTAACCAGCTGACGTTGTATATAAGGTTTCAGGATTTTTTCGTAATTATCGTCCGAATAGTTGTTATATAAATAAAAATGATCAACGCCGACGATCAAATGATAATCAATCCATTCTTTTAGATATTTCGCCTCATTTTTAAAAATAGCGCAGATCGAAACGTAATATTTTTTCTGTTCGTCCCGATTTCGAAAAAACAAACGAATAAAGATATTGTTAAACAGCAAGCGCAAATATTTTATAAATCTGAATTTCATTGTTATATCCCTCAAAACCGTAAAAAATAATACAGCACAACCGCTGAATGTCAACAAACGTATCCCTGAAGAGATATTGCGTTTTACTGATTCAACCTTATATTAATCCCGGAAAAGGAGAAAAATCATGACTAAAATAGTTTATTTCAACGCTTCTGAAATTACGCGCGATTATTATAAAAAGAATCCTCTGCCGATCAAAGCCGAAACCGTTTTTATGGAAAAAAGCCCCGCGGATTTAACGGCGGAAGAATTAAAAAACGTTTCCGACGCCGATGTTATTTCCGTTTTTGTCCACGCCGTTGACGTCGGCGCGCGCGTATTGGCTCAGTTTCCTCACTTAAAGCTGATTTCTTTACGTTCAACGGGATATAACAACGTTGATCTGGCCTATTGCCGCGAACATAATATAGAAGTCGTCAACGTTCCCGGATACGGAGATTCAACGGTCGCTGAATTTACTTTCGGCCTGCTGATTGACGTAACGCGCAAAATCAGCCGGTCTTTCCGCGCCGTACAGGAAGCGCACGTTGACACCGACCATTATCTGGGATTTGATTTAAAAGACAGAACAATCGGTATTATCGGCACGGGCGCCATCGGACGCTACGTTGCCAAAATCGCCAAAAGCTTTGATATGACGATTTTAGCCTATGATCCCTATCCGAATCCGAAATTTGCCGAAGAATACGGTTTTAAATACGTCGATCTGCCGGAAATGTTTTCAACCGCGGATATTATTTCCCTGCACTGCCCGCTGACAAAAGAAAACTATCACCTGTTGGACGAAGCGGCCTTTGCCCAAATGAAAAAGGGCGTTGTCATCATCAACACCGCGCGCGGCGAACTGATCGACACCGAAGCGTTGTTTAAGGCTTTGTCCAACGGAAAAGTCTACGGCGCCGGATTGGACGTGCTGGAATACGAATCCGCCCTGATTCATGACGATTTATATCTGTCGGCACTAGATGTACATGAATCGGATTCTTTGCTGCGTTCGCTGATCAATCTCAGAATGTTACAGTTAAAGAACGTCATCATTACGCCGCACGTCGCGTTTAATTCCATTGACGCGGTTCATCGCATTTTAAGAACGGCCGACGATAATATCATCGCTTTCTTGAACGGCAAGACCGCCAATTCCGTTTTAAAAAAATAAGCGAAAGAAAAGCCCCGGAAATCCGGGGCTTTTTCTTTTCGACTGATTACAACGCCATTTCAACGTTGATTTTCAAGGAATAGGCTTTGTCAATTTTATTTTGATCCGTTTCTTCCGGAAAAGTATATCCCGCCGCGGCGCCGATCGACAAAGTATCGTTTGCGTTAAAAGACGCTTCGCCGGAAACGGAACGGGGTTTGTTTTTTAAGTCTTTGACCGATTCCCATTTTTCCGCATCATCGGCAGGCATTGTTTCCGCAACGGCAGCTTCCTTTTCAAAAGGACTTCCGTCATTCAGGATTTTCTTGGCGTCATCAAAAGAATCATTTTGCGCCAAACGGGTTAAAACGGAATAATCCATTGCCAAAACGAACGGTTTTTCAAAGCCGGAGGCATTGGCATGAGTCATTGCCGATAAAAACGCGACTGCGGAAAACAAAAACAATTTCATGACAAACCTCCTTTCCATGCGGGCGGTTTTCCCCGACACTTAAAGAGAATAGGATTCTTTTTTGTCAAAAGCGAATAACTTATTGTTTCTGATTGTTACACAAAGCGATGAATTCTTCTTCGGAAAGAGCTGGAATCCCCAGTTCCTGCGCTTTTTTAGCTTTAGATCCCGCCTCCGCCCCCAAAACGACAAAATCCGTTTTTTTCGAAACCGACCCGGCCACTTTCGCCCCGACGGCCAGCGCTTTGGCTTTGGCTTCACTGCGCGTCAACGTCGGCAAAGATCCCGTAAAGACAACCGTCTTGCCGGCCAGAGGGTGATCGTTTTGCGCCAACGGTTCAAAGTCGCGCACCGTAATTAATTCCAGCAGACGCAGAACTTCCGAACGATTATGCTCTTCCGCGAAAAAATCCAAAAGCTCCTGCGCGACGACGGCGCCGATGCTTTCGATCGCCGTTAATTCCAGATACGCTTCCGATTCTTTATTCTGCGCCAAATCCGCCTGCGCCATTAATTCGGTCATACTTAAATAATGCGCCGCCAGCAAACGCGCGGTCGCCTGCCCGATCTGCGGTATCCCCAGCGCAAATAAAAACTTGTCCAGCCCGACGCCGCCGCGCACTTTCCCGATCGAAGCAAACAGGTTGTCCGCAGATTTATCCCCCCAGCCTTCCAGCCGGCGGATTTCTTCCCCGTAACGTGATTCCAGTTCAAAAATGTCGCCCGGCGTTTTTATCCACCCGCGTTCAAAAAAGAACTGTGTGTTCTTTGCCCCGAACCCTTCGATATTCAAAGCGTCGCGGGACACAAAATGCTTTAATTTTTCAACCGCTTGCGCCGGACAGACCAGCCCGCCGGAACAACGCTGCGCCGCCTGATCTTCGTCGCGCACGACATGCGATCCGCACACCGGACAGCGCGCCGGAAAGACAAACGGCTGCGCCTGCGCCGGACGCTTTTCCAAAACAACGCGCACCACCTGCGGAATAACGTCGCCGGCACGCTGAATGACAACATGATCGCCGACACGGATATCTTTGCGCCGGATTTCGTCTTCATTGTGCAGCGTCGCATGAGAAACCATAACTCCGCCGACGTTGACGGGTTCCAGATCGGCGACCGGAGTCAAAACGCCCGTCCGGCCGACCTGAACGCGGATATTTTTCAAAACCGTCTGCGCCTGTTCGGCCGGGAATTTATGCGCCGTCGCCCAGCGCGGAGAACGCGCGACAAAGCCCAAACGTTCCTGATAATCGCGCCGGTTGACTTTATACACCGCGCCGTCAATATCATAGGCCAGCCCGGAGCGCCGTTCCCCCAGATTTTTGAAATAAGCGGCGATTTCATCTGCGCACGCGCACAGCTTGTTTTCGGGATTAACGGGAAAGCCCCATTCTTTTATCTTGTCCAAAAAGCCGGCGTGAGTCGTCCATTTTTCTTCGGACACTTCGCCGAACGTATACCCGAACAAAGACAAACGGCGCCGGCGCGTAATGGAAGGATCCAGCTGGCGCAAAGAACCCGCCGCCGCATTGCGCGGATTGGCAAACGTTTTCTTTCCGGCAGCCGCCTGTTCCTCGTTCAAAGCAAAAAAATCCGCTTTGTTCATAAAGACTTCGCCTCTGATTTCCAGCCGTTCGGGAATATCCGGATCCAGTAAATCGCCGCCGTGCAACGTCAAAGGCAGATCTTTGATTGCCTTGAGGTTTTCGGTAATGTCTTCGCCGACGGCGCCGTCGCCGCGGGTTGCGCCGCGCACAAATTTTCCGTTGACATACAAAGCGGAAAACGACAAACCGTCCAGTTTCGGTTCAGCCATAAATTCCAGCGGGTCCGATTCGGACAATCCCAGAAAACGCCGGATACGGTCGATAAATTCGTATATGTCTTCGTTTGTAAAAATATTGGCCAAAGACAGCATCGGCACACTATGCGCGACCTTTGCAAAATCGTCCGAAGCTTTTGATCCGACACGTTTGGAAGGCGAATCTTCACGGATCAAATGCGGAAAACGCTTTTCGATTTCTTCATTGCGCCGTTTCAAAGCGTCATATTCGGCGTCCGTCATCAAAGGCGCGTCGTCCTGATAATACGCTTTATCCAAACCGGCCATTGTTTCGGCCAGCCGCGCCAATTCGGCGGAAGCCTGCTGCTCTGTCAATTCTGCGACGGGAATTTGCGTCATCGGATTTTGCTCCTGTTTTTCAAAAGCTCGTCCGCCGCCGCGCGCGAAGCGTCCGTAACTTTTTCCCCGGCCAGCATACGCGCGATTTCTTCACGACGCGCCGCATCGTCCAGTTCCACGACCGCCGTCAGGACTTTACCGGGTTCGACTTCGGCTTTTTCAACCCGGAAATGATGCGCTCCGAAAGAAGCCGCCTGCGGCGAATGCGTAATCGTTAATACCTGACAATCCCGCGCCGCCAGCCGCGCCAGCCGTTCGCCGACAGCCGTCGCCGTCGCGCCGCCGATCGCCGCGTCCACTTCGTCAAAAACCAGCGTCGGAATTTTTTCCGCCGCCGCCAGATTGACTTTTAACGCCAGCATAAAACGCGCCAGTTCGCCGCCGGACGCAATCTTTGCAATCGGCGCCAAAGGCTGCCCCGTATTCGTTGACGCCGTAAATTCGACTTTGTCCGTACCTTCGGCATTCCACAGGCTTTCCGGCTGCGGTTCGACCTGCGTTTTAAAAACGGCTTTGTCCAGCTTTAAGGGAGGCAGCTCCGCCGCTACGGCCGTATCCAGTTTTTCAGCCGTTTTAAGCCGGGCGGCCGATAACCGGCGCGCCGTTTCCAAATAAGCCAAACGCAGATTTTCTTCTTCTTTCGCCAAACGAATCAAATCTTCGCCGCCCTTTTCAAGACTGCCGAGCCGGCGTTCGAAATCAGCCAGCAGATCCGGCAGTTCGTCCGCCGCAACCTGATGCTTGCGCGCCAAAGCCCGCAGAGCAAACAAGCGTTCTTCGACGGTTTCCTGAACTCTGGGATCGAAATCCAACTCGTTGCAATAAGAATCGACCAACGCCGCATCTTCATTTAATTCCGCCATAATCCGCCCCAGCGATTCAATCACCGGATCAAACCGGCCTTCACCGTAACGCGACAAGCTTTCCAGCTGGCGCTGCGCCTGACGCAAAGCTCTGTCCAGCCCGTCGTCCGACAAAGCGGCCAGCGCGCCGTTCAATCCTTCGGCGATTTTTTCGGCGTTCATCATCAAAGCGCGGCGGTCCGCCAGTTCTTTTTCTTCGCCGGGCAGCGGGTTAAACTGCCGCAGTTCGTCAACCGAATG
Source organism: Alphaproteobacteria bacterium (assembly GCA_051888155.1). Classification (GTDB taxonomy): domain Bacteria; phylum Pseudomonadota; class Alphaproteobacteria; order CAAGCB01; family CAG-977; genus UBA11549. The sequence continues at coordinate 9,834 of JBJFAY010000076.1, read as the reverse complement.
GCGCAGAAAATCTTCTTCCGCCTGCGCTTTTTCCCAATCGGCCCGTGCGGCTTGTTTTTCGGCGGTTTTATCCTGCCATGCCTGATACGCCGCCGCCGTTTGCCGTTTTAATTCTTCCAGGCCGCCGTAAGAATCCAAAACGCCGCGGTGCGTCGCCGTATTTAACAGTCCGTGCGTTGCGAACTGGCCGTGAATTTCGACCAGCAGATCCCCCGCCTGGCGCAGCAAAGCGGCGCTGACCGCCTGATCGTTAATATAAGCGCGGCTTTTCCCGTCGGCAAAAACAACGCGGCGTAAAAACAACGGTTCGCCCGGTTCAAAATCAAGCCCCTGTTCATTCAACAAATTGAAAACGGCATGATGTTCCGGCAAAGTAAATTCAGCGCCGACCGACAACTGCTTGGCTCCGTGGCGCACCAGAGAGCTGTCCGAACGCGCCCCCGCCGCCAACGCCAGCGAATCCAGCAGAATTGATTTTCCCGCGCCCGTTTCGCCGGTAAACGCACACAGTCCCGCGGCAAAATCCAAATCCAGCTTTTCAATCAAAACGACGTCGCGGATTGATAAACGTGACAACATGGACGGCAGCCTCTTTATTCTTTGGCAATACTGTCGGGAACGTGCTTTTTCATTAAAGCATACGCCCTTTTATACCACGGGCTTGACGGATAATTATATCCCAGCACGGCGGCGCTTTTTTGCGCTTCGGTATCCAACCCCAAAATCAAATACGTTTCCGTCAGCCGGTATAAAGCTTCCTGTACATGGCGCGTCGTCTGATAATTTTGCACAACGTTTGCAAAACGGTTCATCGCCGCGATATGTTCGCTGCGGTCAAGATAGAAACGCCCGATATTGACTTCTTTGGCTGCCAGATAGTCCTCCGCCAGCACCATTTTGATTTCGGCGTCAGCCGCATACGGCGTATCCGGAAAACGGCGCGCCACTTCCGTTAAAGCTTCCAGCGCCATCTGCGTCATTTTCTGATCTCTGTCCGTATCGGACAACTGCGCGTAATAGCACAAAGCCTTGAGGTAATAAGCGTACGGCGCAAAATGATTGCCGGGATACAGCTGTAAAAAACGATCCAGAACGATAACGGAATCATCATATTCGCGTTTAATATAATAAGTAAAGGCCAGCATAATCTGCGCTCTTAGCGCCCACCTGGAATACGGATAGTATCTGTCGATTTCATCAAAAGCTGAAATCGCTTTTGTATATTCGTGTTCTTTAGTCAAAAGATCCAAAGCGTGATTATACAGCACTTCCGGCGGGGTCGTTTCGGGATCAAGCGCCGTTTTTCCCGCGCATGAAGACAACAGCAGAACCGCCGCCGTCCCTGCCGTCCAAAAGATCAGTCTTGATTTTTTTAAAAAACGCATTTCACGTCCCGTCACAACAAACCGATATTTTTTATAACTGCTTTATCAAAGGGCGGACAACCTGTCTAAAAATTATAATTCGTCAGGCATGTTTTCGACTGCATAAACGGCCGCCACGCATCGGAAATAAGGCTGCGGTTATCCTTGCCCGTCGTAAACATCGCCGCCATATCGTATCCGACCGTGCCGGCATTGACGATTGCCGCTTCGGATTGAACGCCGTCCATTGACGAAAAGTATCCGATTTCTTTTAAATCATTTGAGAAAATACAGGCCAGCAATGTCTGTGAAAAAGCATTAACGCCGGCGACCGCTTCCCTTAAATCGTCATAGCGCACAACGTACAGCACCGGCGCCAGCAGTTCCGTTTTGACCGTTTCGGTCTGCGACGGCATTTCCACAACGGCCGGCTGAACGTAATACGCATTTTCATATAACCCGACATTAATCCGGTTGCCGCCGGAAATCTGACCGCCTTCCAGCTTTGCCTGTTCCAAAGACAAGCGCATATTGTCAAACGCCGCTTTGTCAATCAAAGGTCCCACCTGACTTTGGCGTTCAAACGGCGAATTGACATAAACCATATTAAACGCCGTTTTCAACTGCCCGACAACTTCGTCATAAACCGAAGAATGACAAAACAGGCGGTGCAGCGACGTACAACGTTGTCCCGCATCGGCAATCGCCGAATGCAACAGCTGGTCAATCGCAAACGGAATATCCGCCGACGGCGTGACAATCGCGGCATTGTTTCCCCCGATTGACAGAATACTGCGTCCCAACCTTTGCCCGACTTTGCTTTGCAGACCGCGCGCCATGACCGGAGAACCTGTCGCGCATAACAGCGGAATATCCTTGCTTTCAGCCATAACGACCGAATCTTCGTGATTGCAGATCACAATCTGCGACAAATACTCCGGACAGTTAGCCGAAGAGCGCGCCTTTGCGCGGCGCAGCAGCGAATTAACGGCAAACGCCGTCAATGTTGCTTTGCGCGACGGACGCCAAATCACGGAATTACCGCAGACCAAAGCGATCAGCGCATTTAAAATCCAAACGCGCAGCGGGAAATTAAACGACGTAATGACAACGACGGGCCCGATCGGCTGCCAGACCTCGGAAACCACCAGATTACGGCTTTGCGTCGGCATCGAAAATCCGGACATGCGGTGTTTCATGTCGGCGATCATATCGCATATTTTTATTGACCGCTGGACTTCCTTCAGCGCCGCCGCATAAACTTTTCCCGTTTCAATAACGATCAGTTCGGCCAGTTCTTCTTTTTTAGCGCGCAGTTCTTCCCCGAACAGACGCAGCAGTTCGCCGCGTTCGCCGGGAGAAACCAGCCGCCATTCTTCAAAAGCCCGTTTTGAACGCTGAATAATTGTCCTGATCTGCTCGGCGTCATTGAGCGGAAAAGACGCGATCTGTTCCCCCGTTACAGGCGAATAATCAACGCAATTCCCGCTGGAAATGAACTCCAAGTCCAGATTAAGACGCTTAACGATTTCCGCGACACGATTAAACATGAACGGCGGTTACTCTAAGAAAATCGGACGAATCGGCAGCCCTTCGGCCAGCAGCTCTTCTTCTTTGATTTCGATAAAGCCGTCTTTTTTCACTTCCAAATCGGCGCGATACACGGAATCGCCATACAGCATGATAACGTCCAGATTAAAACCGTCTGCGGTTTCGGAAACCTTTGCCGGACGGATCAGATGCGTGACTTCTTTGCGCTGCTGCGGGGTCGGCGTATCCGTAAAGGTTTCTTCGTCAACTTTTTCGACCAAACGCAGCGTACCCTGTTCCGTCTGAACGGCGTCCAGAACAAACGCGGCGTAAGGAACAACCGTCTGAGCGTTTAAAATCAGTCCGCCGCGGGCGTTGTTTTCAAAAATCGGATCGCGCGTTCCGTCCATTTTGATGACTTCGGCGCCGGCGCCCGAACCGCTGATCAGATAATGCATCGTCACCGGCGGAATGGAAGAAAACGTCGTTGCCTGCAGCAGTTTGAAATTAGAATAAAAAGGCAGTTCCGCAATCGTTAAATGCGAACGGCCCGGGGTAAACATGTCAAAGGAAGACAACGCATTAATTTTTTTAATTAAAACCTCGGTTTCCGAATCGGGAATTTCGTTCCAGTTATACTGGGGCATTTGTTTTCTCCATATCTGTGTCACAAAAAGTAAAGCGATCAGGAAAATCCCTAACACTCTGCACAGAATTTTAGTCTTTCTTCTTATCATTGTCCAGTTTTCAGTTTGATTTTTCAGCTGTTTTTTCAGCGGCGGCCAAAATTCCCGCCACATTTAAATCTTTTTCCCGGCGCAGATTTTCTTCCGATAGCCGGATTTTTTCAAAACCCGCCTGCGCGAGCGTATTTTCGACATACGGCTGCGAATGAGCGAAACGTCCCGACGGCTGCAGAACGAAATCCTGTCCGCCGGAAAGCTTTTCCGTTGTAAAGAATACGCCGCCGCCGGGCGCCAGCGCTTTGAACACGGCGGACAAAAGCGGTTCCAAAGCGCCGAAATAGCAAACGACGTCGGCCAGAACGATCAAATCGAAAGAAGCGGGATTTTCATTACAGAAACGAATGATATCAGCCGTTTGCAAAAAATCATACAGTTCTTTTTCCCCGGCGGCGTCCGTCATTTTTTCGGACAGGTCGATCCCCGTCAGCGTTCCGGCATGCGGTTTTAAAACGGCGGCGTTCAATCCCGTGCCGCAGCCGGCGTCCAAAATACGCAGTCCCGCAGGTTTGTCACGCATATACGCGGCCAGCAGTTCCGGCACGCGGTAGTCAATGTTTTTAACGGCGGCTTCAAAAGAATCCGCGAAAGAATCAAATAATTCTTTAATATATTCGTCCGCGGCGCGGTCGGGCGTTTTTCCTTCAAACGCGGCGCAGACATGCGCGGCGACCGGATTATCCGGGAAAAATTGTTTCCATTTCCGCGCCAGCTTAACGGCCGTTTCTTTTGCGTCGTCTTCTTTGGCATTGTACAGATCATACAGCGCCTGCGCCAGATAATGATGAATCTTTGTCAAGGACGGATCCAAAGCCAGCGCGTTGAAATACAATCCGACGGCTTCGGCGGGATCGCCGGCTTCTTTAACGGCCATGGCCAGATTGGAACACGTTTCGGCCTGTTTCGGATTAATGATAAACGCCTTGCGGTAACATTCCAAAGCTTCTTCATAACGTTCGTGATCATATAAAAGCGCGCCGAGGTTATTGTATGCCGAAGCGAACTGCGGATCGAGTTTAACGGCCTTTTTATAATCGTCTTCGGCCTGCCAGTGCTTGCCGAATTTCACATAAACGTTCGCCCGGTTGTTATAAGCGTCGGCAGAAGACGGATCAAGCTCCACCGCCCGGCAATAAGCATGAAAAGCATCGTCAAGACGGTCCAGCCGTTCAAACGTAATGCCGATTCCGTTCCAGTAAACCGGATTATCCGACAACGACAGAGCTTTTTCATACTGTTCCAGCGCCTGATCAAAACGCCCCGCCAGCCGGTGAGTCACCGCGCGCTGAGCGTAAGCTTCGGCATTTTCAGGATCGGCGGCAAGCGCCTGTTCCAATAGTTCAAGCGCCGCGTCAGATCGCCCTTCGTCGCGTTCAATCAACGCCAGATTGACATACGCCGACGCAAAATCCGGACGCATTTCAACGGCTTTTTGAAACAACCGCCGCGCTTCGGCCGGATTTCCCTCAAACCTGTAAATAATTCCCATGTTATGGTATGTTTCCGGATACGTATCGTTCCGCGCCAAAACGGATTTATAATGTTCCAAAGCTTCCTTCGGGCGTCCGGCGTCCTGCAAAGCCTGCGCCAGCGTAAATTCATACGCGGCCGTTTCCGGCGACAGACGGACGGCTTTGTATAACAGCTCGATTGCCGAATCGAACGATTTTTTCTGCATGGCGACCATACCCAGCAAATGCAGCAGATCGGTATGTTCGGGATTTATTTCCAAAAGCCGGCGGTAAACGGCTTCCGCTTCGTCCAGCTTTCCCTGCTCGTGCAGGCGCACGGCGTTTTGAAAAACAAAGTCAAATGACATAAATATCTGCTCCGAAACCATAAGGAAAAATTGACTTATAATTTATGCGAGTCTATGAATAAATACTAGACCTATGTTTGTTCAACGGAAAAACGGATATGGCAGAAACAGACCGCATCGAAAAAAAACACGAAAAAGACAAAGCAAAAGAAGCCGCCGCCCGACAGAAAGACGAAGCCGCAATTTCGTTTTATCTGCACGCTTCCTTGTTTCTTTTTTTCCTGACTTCTTATACGTTTCTGCTGTTTTTATATGAAAACAAGTATCCTCTGATTTTAAACAACGAAATTCTGCCGGAAGTATTGTTCGCCTGCTTCGGACTGCTGATTTTTTCGTTTCTCAGCTTGTTTATCCTGTCCTTCTGGCGTTTTTTGGCGCGCGTTTTCATCGCGGCCGTCGCCGGCGGAGCCGTCGCTTATATTTTAGGGCTGCTGTATCCTTTTAACATCGGCAACTATTTTGCTCACTACGTTTCGTTTCTGCCGCAAAACGTGCTGATGTACATCGCCGAAAACGGTAACCAAACGATTGCAATTCTGGCCGGCATTGCCTTTTTCATTATGCTGAACATCTTTAAAGGCGGGGCAATGGCTTTCTTGTCTTTGCCCGTTTTGGTCGCTTTGTTCCTGCTGCTGAACACTGCGGCGAAACAGACGATTCCGGAAACGGTCCAGGCGACCGCTGCCGCAGACGACAAGACGACGAAAGACAAAACGGAAAACCTGATCTATCTGATTTTGGCCGATCATACGGGGTACGCAACGGCCGTTGAAAGCTGGCAGGTTTTAAATCCCAAATCTTTAAATCCAGTTGCTCTGCCGTTTAATCCGACGTTCATTCCGTCATTTTACCAGACGAACAAATTTACTTTTTATCCGGCTGCGTATCTGCGTTATCAGGATAAATACCGCAACATCGGAAACGCTTTGAACCCGTCTTTGACGGAAATCAGCAACGATCTGTTTAACCGCGACGACGCGGCTTATTATGTCAGTTCCGAAGACGCGCAGGTTTACACAACGCGCAACGATTTGTTCAAAGAACTGAAAAAAAGAGGATACCGCCTGAACGTTTATCAGACGTATCCTTTTGATTTTTGCAAAGGAGCCGGCGCCAAAGACGTTGATTTCTGCCAGACGTATCCGGCGCCGCTGGGGGCTTTGTACCAGACGAACATGACGACGGCGTCACGATTGATGCTACTGGCGGGGCATTGGTTATATTCAACCCCGTTCGGTAAAGAAACGGCAAAATTTATTTATGACAAGCTGAAAGATAAAGTCAATCTGTCAAACGTGCCGTTTTTAGGCAATCCGTTATCCATGTCGCTGCCGGTCGGCCAACCGCTGGTTTTATCCGGCCTGCGCAAAGACGTTTTGGCGGCGAAAGGAAAGAACGCCTTTTTCGCTCATCTGAATCTGCCGCATTATCCGTACGTTTACGATCAGAACTGCCGGTTAAAGGCCGATCCGATGGCTTGGCGCAGTAATGTTCCCTATACCGATAAAAAAGAACTGAACGGCGAATTAAAACGCTGGGAAGATTATAATCAGCAGCTGTTCTGCACATATAATCAGATTAATTACCTGATTAAAGAGCTGGAAACGGCAAAATTGCTGGATAAAACGACAATCGTTATCCACGGCGACAAAGGGGCGAACATTCAAAAAGAAAACGCCGACAATCTGGAATTGACGCGCGTTGACAAAGTAATCAACCGCTTTAAAAACAATATGACAACGGTTTTCGGCATTTATAAACCGCAGAACAAAAAAGCTGAAATCAATAAATCTCCCTGCGACATCGGGACACTGATCGCCAGCCAGCTGCTGGGAGATCAGGCCGCCGTCTGCCAGCCGCCCGATCTGTCCAGATTCACACAGGAAGAACAAGACAAATCGCTGGCATGGCTGTCTTCTGCGATTGCGGATAATTATTTCCCGTCAACCGGTTTTGAACCGTTATATTCCTCTTGGCTGGAAAAAGGCGGACAAGCTTATATGGCCGCACTGGACGAACGATTGAAACAAATCGGGAAAACGCAAGCGGAAACATCTAAAATCAGTTTCGTTGCTCCGCCGGCTTTTTTGGAAGCGGACCAGAAAAAACAGCCCGCCGAACCAGATCAGACCAAAGAGAAGACAACCGACTTTGTCCCCGTTCCCGAAACAGAACCTTTAAAACAGGAAGAACCAGCCGCAGAGGAAAAACAGGTTTCAGCAGAATCTGAACACCCCGCCGCAGAACAAAAGGACTCTTCCGAAACACAGAAAAAACAAACAGAGGATATCATTGCGGACGATTTCGGCGAACTGCCTAAACCTATTGTGCTACCCAAAATAGATTCTTCCATGGAAGATAAATGGAAAACAACCGATATTAAAGAAGGACAGAAGACAACGCTGGAATTATTGCCGGACTTGGCGGAAACCGGAGAAAAAGCGGAACCAAAAGAAATTTCCGCACCTGCGGCAGTTACGGAACAACAGGAACTTCCTGCGCCGCAGCCGTCGCCTGTTCCGGATGTCGAACTTTTGCCTTTGCCGGTATTGGAATCTGAAAACACTCTGCAAAAGCTGCCTGAAATACAGACAGAGCAGCCGCAAGCCGTTCTGCCGCCTTTGGAAACAGTAGAAATCCCTGAACTGACTCCGCTTCCTGCCGTTGAAGTTCCGACCGAAGCAGAGCAGCCGCAAGCCGTTCCGCCGACTTTGGAAGTGCCGGAAGTTCCTGAACTGACTCCGCTTCCTGCCGTTGAGGTTCCGACCGAAGCAGAGCAGCCGCAAGCCGTTCCGCCGCCTTTGGAAGTGCCGGAAGTTCCTGAACTGACTCCGCTTCCTGCCGTTGAGGTTCC
>JBJFAY010000076.1:0-1424 GCA_051888155.1 Alphaproteobacteria bacterium | reverse complement strand
GACCGAAGCAGAGCAACCCGTTTCATCTGCCGCTTTACAAGAAGCAAAGGCCGAAGCAGAAGCTAAAGCAAAAGCCGAAGCGGAAGCCAAAGCAAAGGCCGAAGCAGAAGCCAAAGCAAAAGCCGAAGCGGAAGCCAAAGCAAAGGCCGAAGCAGAAGCTAAAGTAAAAGCCGAAGCGGAAGCTAAAGCAAAGGCCGAAGCGGAAGCTAAAGCAAAGGCTGAAGCGGAAGCTAAAGCAAAGGCCGAAGCGGAAGAGCTTCAGAAAAAAGCGCCCCCGCCACCACCGGTAAATGCAGATCAACTGGATATTATCAAAGAAACCGTTACAGAGCGTGTAAATGATGACGGAGAAATTGAAACCTATATCTTTATAGAACGAAAACCGAATCCTAACCGCTTTAAGAAAAAGGAAACGCCTCAAAGAGTATTGCAACAAGATCTGGTTCGTATGCCGGCTCCGGCCGTAAAAACCGAAGAAACGCCACAGAAAAAACAACCGGCACCAGCTGCGGCAGCGCCAAAGCCGGCCGTTGTGCAGGTTCCGGATCAAATAAATGATGACGATTTAATCCGGGAACCCGCTCCTGCCGCATCGTCCGGTCAGGACAAAAGCAGTTTCGGCAAATCCCCTGTTTCTCAGAACATTCCGCCCGTCCCGGCGCCGGTTGAGCGCGTATTGGAAGATTAAGTCTTTCGCAAACGATAATATTGGTGTATACTGTATCCGTTCAAAAGGTGAAGAAAGAGTCCGCCTGCGGTTTGGCGGAAAAATGCCGGTTGGCGGCATAATGTTGTCGTTACTCTTTCAAAAGGATTACATCAATGACAAAAAGCGAAACGTTTCAGCGTATCCAACGCGAACTGAAAAACAATCACGTTGTTTTGTTTATGAAAGGAACCCCCTCTCACCCGCGCTGCGGTTTTTCGGCCGAAGCGTCAAAAAAACTACAGGAAGCCGGCGTAGAATATAAAAGCATTGACGTTCTTTCCGATCCGGCGTTATTTGACGGAATTCGTCAATACACAAATTACACGCATTTTCCGCAAATGTTCGTGGACGGGCGTTTTATCGGCAGCAGCGACAATATTTATATGCTGTGCCGCAAAAAAAGTTTTAAGTAAAAAAACACTTCTTACGTGTAAAAAAGCCCTATTGGAAAATGGGGCTTTTTTTTTATGCCGTTTCCTGATAAAGTGGGTCGTTTTTTAAGGGATCATTGATGTTGAAACGCTTTTTTTTATTGTTTTTTATAATCTTTTTTCCTTTTTCCCTGCATGCGGAAGGCATCGTTCTGCACGAGGAAGACTGTGAAAAAAAACTGGTCGAACTGATTGAAAAATCAAAAGATTATATAGACGTTTCCGTTTATTCAATCAACAACAAACAACTGGTTGACGCTTTGATCGCGGCTCATCGGCGCGGG
>JBJFAY010000075.1:0-22003 GCA_051888155.1 Alphaproteobacteria bacterium | reverse complement strand
CAAACGAATGATTTTAATGCAATCAGAATAATTTAATGGTATAAAACAAAAGTATTTTTGTTTCGGAAGGAAAAAGATGCGCCGTATTTTTGTTATCAATGGCCCGAATTTGAATATGCTGGGAACCAGACAGCCGGAAATTTACGGTTCCGACACGCTGGCCGATATTGAAACGGGCTGCCGGGAAAAGGCGGCGGCGCTGGGTTTGGAAATCGAGTTTTTCCAAAGCAATCATGAAGGCGAAATCGTTACCGCCGTTCAGCAGGCGCGGGGACGTTTTGATGCGGTCGTCATTAATCCCGCCGCCTATTCGCATACTTCCGTAGCGATCATGGACGCTTTACTGGCCTGCGGCATGCCGGTGGTGGAGGTTCATTTGTCCAATATTCACCGGCGGGAAGAATTCCGCCATTTTTCCTATGTTTCCAAAGCGGCCGACGGTGTGATCTGCGGTTTCGGGAAACAAGGGTATCTGTTGGCTCTTGAGGCCGCGGCCTCTTTTTTCAAGTAGGGAATAATTATCTATGTCAAAATCCACGTATGACACAACTTTGGTCGAAGATTTAGCAAAGCTTATCAATGAACACGAGCTGGCTGAAATTGAATACGATACGGAAGGGCTGCGCCTGCGCGTAACCCGTGTTCCGTCCGCCGGCTTTATGGCGGCGGCTCCCGTCGCCGCGGCGGTTTCCGCGGCCGCGCCCGCGCCGGCTGCTCCGGCCTCCGCGCAGCAAAATGTTCAGGCTGAAGCGGAAATCAAAGGCGACGCCGTTAAATCTCCGATGGTCGGCGTTGTTTATACGGCGCCGGAACCTAATGCCGCTCCGTACGTTTCCGTCGGCGATACCGTTTCCGCAGACCAGACTTTATTCCTGGTTGAAGCGATGAAAACCTTCAATCCGGTCAAAGCTCCCAGATCCGGCAAGGTCGTCCGGATTTTGGTAACGGATCGTTCTCCGGTCGAATATGATCAGCCCTTGTTGATTTTGGAATAAGCATGTTTGAAAAGATCTTAATCGCAAACCGCGGAGAAATTGCTCTGCGTATTCACAGAGCCTGCCGCGAAATGGGCATCAAGACGGTTGCCGTTCATTCAACGGCCGACGCCGACGCGATGCACGTCCGCATGGCCGATGAAGCTGTTTGTATCGGTCCTGCAGCAGGCAAGGATTCTTATTTAAACAAAGCCGCGATTATTACGGCGGCTTTGATTTCCGGGGCGGACGCCATTCACCCGGGATACGGCTTTTTGTCCGAAAACGCCGATTTTGCCGAAATGGTTGAAGAACACGGGCTGACCTGGATCGGGCCGACGCCTGAAATGATTCGTAAAATGGGGGATAAAATTACGGCTAAACGCGCCGCGATTGATTCCGGTCTGCCGGTTGTTCCCGGTTCGGACGGGGCTGTCGATACGGTTGAAGACGCTTTGGAAGCGTCGGCTAAAATGGGTTATCCCGTTTTGATTAAAGCGACGGCCGGCGGCGGCGGCAAAGGAATGCGCATTGCGCGCAATGCCGAAGAACTGCCCGAAGCTTATGCGCAGGCGCGCGCCGAAGCTAAAGCGTCGTTTACCAGCGACGAAGTTTATATTGAAAAGTATCTGGAAAACCCGCGCCATGTCGAAATGCAGATTTTGGCGGATAAGTACGGCAATGTCGTTCATTTGGGGGAACGCGACTGTTCCATGCAGCGTAAAAACCAGAAAGTTCTGGAAGAAACGCCGTGTCCGGCTTTGAACGCGGAACAGCGCAAAAAAATCGGTAAAATCGTTACGGACGCGATGAAAAAGCTGGGTTACAGCAATGTCGGAACGATTGAATTCCTGTACGAAAACGGCGAATTTTATTTCATTGAAATGAATACGCGCCTGCAGGTGGAACACCCGATTACGGAAATGGTGACGGGGATTGATCTGGTGCGCGAACAAATCCGTGTGGCCAGCGGGGCGCATTTGAATTATACGCAGGACGACATTCATTTTGACGGTCATGCGATCGAATGCCGTATCAATGCCGAAGATCCGTTCACTTTTGTCCCCTTTCCGGGAAAAATTACCCAGTGGCATGCCCCGGGCGGATTATGGACGCGCGTTGATTCCGGTATGTATACGGGATATACGGTGCCGCCGTTTTATGACAGTATGATTGCCAAGCTGATTGTTTTCGGCAAAACGAGGAACGGCTGCCTGATGCGTTTGCACCGCGCGATTGACGAATTTGTGATTGAAGGGGTCAAAACGACGCTGCCGCTGCATAAGGAAATTATTTCAACGCCTGATTTCGTGGACGGAAACTACAACATTCACTGGTTGGAAAAGTTTTTGAAAAACCACGAAGAAAGAAATAAATGACGCGCGGGCAAATTTCGCCGCGTCTGCTGCTGCAGGCGTATGCGGCGGGGATTTTCCCGATGGCGGAACACAAAGACGACGCTTCTGTTTTCTGGGTGGAACCGGAAAACAGGGGCGTTTTGCCTTTGGAGCGTTTTCATATTTCTCATTCTTTGCGCCGCGTGATACGCAAAGGCGTTTTTGAGGTAACGTTTGATACGGCTTTTCGCGATGTGATGCTGGGGTGCGCGGACAGGGCGGAAACATGGATAAACGCGCAGATTTTGGACGCTTACTGCGCGTTGTTTGACATGGGGTTTGCGCACAGCGTCGAATGTCGGCGGGAAGGACGGCTTGCCGGCGGATTATACGGTGTTTCTTTGGGCGGCGCTTTTTTCGGCGAAAGTATGTTTTCAAAAGAAACAAACGCGTCAAAAGTTGCCTTGTGCGCTTTGGCGGATCGGCTGAAAAAAGGCGGTTTCATTTTGCTGGATACGCAGTTTTTGACCCCGCATCTGGCCGGTTTCGGCGGAATCGAAATCCCGCAGACCGCGTATTTAGACCTTTTGCATAGGGCTATTGGTATAAAAGCCAGCTTTTAATCTTTCCCCTGCGTGATACGCTTTTTTCCTGACAAAAGGGAGGAAAGCGATGAAAAAAATTTCGGATAAACTGATCGGCGGGTTGAACCGGCAGATTACGGCCGAATTTGAATCGGCTTATTTATATCTGGCCATGGCCGGTTATTTGCAGACGCAAAGTTTGAACGGCATGGCGCATTGGTTCAGAGTTCAGGCCGATGAAGAAAAAAGGCATGCGTTAAAAATCAACGATTTTATGGTTGAACGCAATATTACGCCGGAACTGGGCGAAATCAAAGCGCCGTCAAAACAATGGCAGGGCGTGATGTCTTTGTTTGACGAAGCTTACCGGCATGAATGTCAGGTTAGCGACATGATTTACGATTTGGTGGCGCAAGGCATGGAAGACAAGGATTTTGCTTCTTTATCTTTTTTGCAGTGGTTTGTTGACGAACAGGTTCAGGAAGAATGCCAGTCGCTGGAATTGCTGGAAAAAGTCCGCTTGATTGACGATGTGACCGCCGGATTGATGGTGCTGGATCAACAGATGGGAATCCGGCAGGAATAACTTTTTATGCGTTATTATGAAGAGGACGCTTGAACGGCGTCCTCTTTTTTATAAAAAAAATTATTCGGGCGGCACTGTTTTTTATAGGTGTTTTCTGCAAAAAGTTTTATGATCCCCAGCGTAATTTTCCTGATAAAACTGGGAGGACTGAAATGACGAATCCGGCCGGCGCTTTTTTTCAACGTAACGCTGCGGGCGATCCGCGCGCTTTGGGGTTGTATGATCCGAAAAACGATCGTGACAGCTGCGGTATAGGCTTTATTGTTAATCTGGACGCAAAACCGGCGCATGCTCTGGTGGAAAAAGGCGTTAAGATTTTAGGAAATCTGGAACACCGCTGCGCGATCGGAGCCGACCGCAAAACCAGCGACGGCGCCGGATTGATGCTGCAGCTTCCGGACGCTTTTTTCAGAAAAATACTGCCGTTCAGTTTGCCGCGCGCCGGCGAATACGCTGCCGGACAGCTGTTTGTGCCGCAAAATAAGGAAGATGCGGAACTGTGTTTGAAAATCTTTCGCGAAACGGCGGAAAAAGAAGGCTGCCGCTTCCTGGGCGAAAGAACCGTGGAAACGGACGATTCCCTGCTGGGCGAACTGGCCGCAAAAAGCGTGCCGGTCTTTAAACAGGTTTTTGTCGCTGCGCCCGGAACAAACGAACCGGAATTTGTCCGCAGGCTGTATGTGATCCGCCGCATGGTTGAAAATACGGTCCGGTCTTTTAAAGACAAGGATTTGTCCCAGTTTTATATTTGCAGTCTGTCGCCGCGCACAATCGTTTATAAAGGGCTGGTCGCGGGATCGCAGCTGTCCGCTTTTTACAGGGATTTGCAGGATCCGGACTTTTCCGTCGCTTTTTGTATCGCTCATTCGCGTTACAGCACAAACACTCTGCCGACGTGGCGTATGGCGCAGCCGTTCCGTTATGTCGCGCATAACGGTGAAATAAACACTTTGCGCGGCAATGTTAATCATATCCGGTCAATGGAACCGGCTTTGGCTTGCGACTCGTTTGGCGCGGATATTGAAAAAATCAAACCTGTCGTTGACGAAACGGGATCGGATACGATGATCTTCGACAATGTTCTGGAACTGCTTGTTTCCGCCGGCCGTTCCGTCCCGCACGCCATGATGATGATGATTCCCGAAGCTTTCGGCGATAAATTCGTTATGAGCGAAGATAAACGCGCTTTTTACGAATATCACGCCGCGCTGATGGAACCGTGGGACGGACCGGCGGCAATGGTCTTTACGGACGGTAAAACGTATATCGGCGGTCTTTTGGACAGAAACGGGCTGCGTCCCTGCCGTTATACGATTACCAAAGACGGCTGTGTGATTATGGCGTCGGAAACGGGAGTCGTCGATATTGCGCCGGAAAATGTCCGCCAACAGGGGAAATTAACACCGGGCAAGATGTTTTTGGTTGATCTGCGCCAGCACCGCGTTGTTTCCGACAGTGAAATCAAAGGAAAAATTTCGCGTCAAAGCCCGTACCGCCACTGGGTGCGCGACAACAGAATGCAGCTGCACAACCTGTATGCGCCGCAGAAAGACAATATTGTCGATCCGGCCGAATTATCCAAAATTCAGAATATGTTCGGCTATACGGACGAAGAATTGAAGCTGATTATCAATCCGATGGCGTCGAACGCGCAGGAACCTGTCGGTTCTATGGGATTTGACGCGCCGCTGGCCGTTTTGTCAAAGCGTCCGCAGCTGTTGTTTAATTACTTTAAACAGCAGTTTGCTCAGGTGACCAACCCGCCGATTGATCCGCTGCGCGAAGAGCTGGTGATGTCTTTGATGAGCTTTTTGGGGCGCGAACGCAATCTGCTGACGGAAACGGCCGAACACTTCCGGCGTTTAAAGCTCAGTTCTCCGCTGTTGGACAGGGCGGCTTTGGCGCATTTGGAAAAAATAGCCGACAATGACGTCAGGTCTGTCCGTCTGTCGGCCGTATTTCCCGCGGCTCAGGGCGGCAAAGGGCTGAAAGCGGCTTTGGACCGTTTGGCGGACGAAGCCGAAAAAGCAATCGCGGACGGGGCGGATATTTTGATTCTGAGCGATCTGGGATTTGACCGGGATAATGCGCCGATACCGTCTTTGCTGGCTGTTTCGGGGCTGCATCACGCTTTGATCCGCAAAGGGCTGCGGTATAAAGCGGGGATCGTGATTGAAACGGGCGAAGCGCGCGAAGTGATTCATTTCGCTTTGCTGATCGCGTTCGGCGCTAACGCGGTTTGTCCGTCCGCGGCGTTGCAGACCGTCAGAGCTATGGCCGAAAACAATATGTTGGAAAAGTCCAAAACGCCCGAAGAAGCCGTTAATGCTTATATGACGGCGTTAAAAAAGGGACTGTTGAAATGTTTCAGCCGCGTCGGTATTTCGACGGTGCGCAGTTTCTGGGGGTCGCAGGTGTTTGAAGCCGTCGGGCTGGGATTTGATCTGATTGACGCTTATTTTACGGGGACGGCGTCGGCGATCGGCGGAATCGGATTGGACGAAATCGCCGCGGAAAGCGCTGCCCGTCATGCCAAAGCGTTTGAACCGGACCAGACTTTGGACGTCGGCGGATATTACCGTTTGCAAAAGGGCGGCGAAGAACATTTATGGACGCCGCAGGCAGCAATGAAGCTGCGCAAAGCCGTGCGCGAAAACAATTACGACCTGTATAAAGAATACAGCGCCTTGATTGATAACCGCGATCCGTTGACTTTACGGCATCTGCTGCGTTTCAAGTCGGGAAAACCGATATCTCTCAACGAAGTCGAACCGGTTGAAAACATTATGAAACGTTTTGTTTCCGCCGCAATGTCGATGGGATCGATCAACCGCGAAACGCATGAAACGATAGCGATTGCGATGAACCGGATCGGCGGGCGCAGCAATTCGGGGGAAGGCGGTGAAGATCCGTACCGCTATCACAGCCGGCCGGACGGGGATAATTTGTGTTCCAAAATCAAACAAATCGCTTCGGGGCGTTTCGGTGTGACAACGGAATATCTGGTCAATGCCGAAGAATTGCAAATCAAGCTGGCGCAGGGGGCGAAACCGGGTGAAGGCGGGCAGCTGCCGGCGCATAAAGTGACCGAAGAAATTGCCAGAATCCGCCATACGGTCAGCGGCGTGTCGTTGATTTCTCCGCCGCCGCATCACGACATTTATTCGATTGAAGATCTGGCGCAGCTGATTTACGACCTCAAAACGGTTAATCCGTCGGCCAAAGTTTCGTGCAAGTTGGTGGCCAAAGCCGGCGTCGGCACGATTGCGGCCGGCGTTGCCAAAGCCAAAGCCGATGTGGCGATTATCGCCGGTTATGACGGCGGAACGGGCGCTTCGCCGATGACGGCGATCAGGCACGCGGGGCTGCCGTGGGAACTGGGGCTGGCGGAAACGCAGCACGCTTTGATCGCCAACGGGTTGCGCGACCGGATTGTCGTTCAGACGGACGGACAGCTGAAAACCGGACGCGATTTAATGGTCGCGGCTTTGCTGGGGGCGGAAGAATACGGTTTCGGAACGGCTTTGCTGATTGCTTTGGGGTGCTGCATGGACCGCAAGTGTCATCTGGACACCTGTCCGATGGGACTGGCAACGCAAAATCCCGAACTGCGCGCCAGATTTGAAGGAAAACCCGAACATATCATTAACTTTTTGCGTTTTATCGCTCAGGAAATGCGCGAATATATGGCTTCGCTGGGCTTTAAAACAGTTGACGAAATGATCGGGCGTGTCGAAATGCTGGAGTTTAATCCGGAAATTAAAGCGGAAAAAATATCAAAACTTGATTTTTCAAGGTTATTGGCGCCTTTGCCGGCAGACGCCGTCCGCCGTTGCGTTGTCCGTCAGGAAAAGGAAAAAACGCATTTTGACGAAGCGCTGCTGCCCATGATCGAAAACACGCTGAAAACCGGATTAAAAACGACTTTGTCTTCGGCTGTGCGCAATACGGACAGAGCCGTCGGCGCCAGACTTTCGGGCGAAATCGTCAAACGTTTCGGCGCGCAGGGGTTGCCTGAAGATTCGATTACGCTGGAATTGACGGGATCCGCCGGACAAAGTCTGGGGGCTTTTCTGGCGCCGGGAGTAACGATCCGCATTAACGGCGACGCCAACGATTATGTCGGCAAAGGGTTGTCCGGCGGGCGCATTATTATCCGTCACCCGCCCGGCGTCGATTACCGGCCGCAGGAAAACGTTATTATCGGCAATGTCGCTTTGTACGGCGCAACGGGCGGAGAAGCGTATTTCTGCGGCGTTGCCGGAGAACGCTTTGCCGTCAGAAACAGCGGCGCGACGGCTGTCGTCGAAGGCGTCGGCGATCATTGCTGCGAATATATGACGGGCGGAACGGTCGTTATTCTGGGAACGGCGGGGTATAACTTCGCCGCGGGCATGAGCGGCGGAATCGCCTATGTTTACGATGAAACGGAAATCTTTCAGACCCGGTGCAATCTGGACAGTGTCGATTTGGAAAACGTCTGGTCAAAAGACGACAAAGAAGTCCTGCATGCTTTGCTGGAAAAGCATTATTTGTATACGGGATCGGCGCATGCCAAAGAAATACTGGATAATTGGGAAAACCGTTTTCCTTTGTTCGTCAAAGTCGTGCCGATCGAATACCGTAAAGTTCTGGACCGCATGAAACGTTCGGAAGGCCGCAATGCCGAAGCGATTTCGGCAACCGAAGAAGTTTATGTTTAAAAGACTGTTGACTTCTTAAACTTTTAGGTCAAAAGTCTGAAAAAACAAAAGGAGACGACTATGGATATTTTTGAAGCGGGAATGCTGATTTGTTTCGGAGCCAGCTGGCCGGCAGCCGTATTAAAAACCTACCGGACAAAAAATGTCGGCGGTAAAAGCCTGTTGTTTTTGTCCCTGATTTTAATCGGCTACATCTGCGGCATGATTAATAAAATTACAAATTTCGGCTATAACTATGTGTTTTGGCTGTATGTTTTGAATTTCATGTTGGTCTTTTGCGATTTCGTCCTGTATTTCAAATACAGGAAAAGAATTCCGGACGAAAAAAACAATGCCGCTTAAAAAAACAGCCTCTTTTAAGAGGCTGTTTTTTTTGATGAAAAATCAAGCGCGGCGAATAATAAAGTTTTCAAACAAACCTTTTAATTCCGTCAGCAAGGGCTTGTCTGTAAAAAAGGCCGTGATTTCGGAAGCCGCCGGAGGATTTTTTTCCGACGGGTGAGGGCGGTATTCCTGAACGGCATAAGTTTTAATCCCTTTTTCCGCCAGAATATGTGCCAGCCGGCGCAGTTCGTCAGAGGAAATCACCCGCGGATCCAGCGTTGTGCGCGCTTCCAATTCAATATTCGCCTCGATCAGCATATCCAGGCACTGTTCAACCGTTTCGGCATGAGAGTGCGGTATACGTTCTTCATACGCTTCAAAAACGGTTTTTACATCAAAGCCGACCCAATCCAGCAACGGCAGGACCTGCCGCAGTCTGCCGACATGAACGCCGGAGGTATGCATGCCGACCGCGAATCCCATTTCTTTGACGGTTTTCATCGATTCGCATAGATCAGGCTGCGCCAGCGGCTCGCCGCCGGAAAAAACAACGCCGTCCAGCAGCTTTTTTCTGGAATCCAGAAATTCAATAAACTGTTCCCGGGAAATAAAAGGCTTTCCTTTAAAATCCTGCAGTTCCGGATTATGGCAGTAAGGGCAGCGCAGCGGGCAGCCCAGGCAAAATAAAACGGCGGCGAGCCTTCCCGGAAAATCAACCGTTGTAAAAGGCTCCACGCCGCCGATGATAACAGACATGAACGACTTATTCCGCCGCTACGTCCATGAATTTTTCAGTAGCTTTCTTTTCGGAAAAGCACTGGCGTTCGGCATATTCGCTTTTTTTGCCGATGTTAAATTCTGACACCGGACGAAAATATCCCATAACCCGCGTCCAAACTTCGCAGGGCTGGCGTTCTTCGTTAGAAAGCTGAATATCATTTTCTTTTGTCATGTTCTCTACTCGCTGTTGTTAATATTAAAGATAGTCGTTTTGGGGTGCTTATGCAAGCCTGTACATATTAACAGGCGCAGGCTTGCTGGCGTTTAACGGCGATGAGTTCTTCATCGCATAACGGGCAATATTTATGTTCGCCCGATATATATCCGTGCTTGGGACAAATAGAGAAAGTAGGTGTCACCGTTACATATGGTATCCTGTAATTCTCTAAAATTCTCTTAAGAAGTGTCCGGCATGTTTTGGAATCTGAAATTCTTTCACCCATGTACAGATGCATCACCGTGCCGCCCGTGTACTTCGACTGCAAAGATTCCTGCAAATTCAAAGCCGTAAACGGATCGTCCGTAAACCCGACGGGCAGTTGCGAAGAATTCGTATAGTACGGAGCTTCTTTCGTTCCGGCCTGAATAATGTCGGGATAACGTTTCTGGTCTTCTTTGGCCAGACGGTAAGTCGTTCCTTCGGCCGGAGTGGCTTCCAGATTGTACATGCTTCCCGTTTCCTGCTGGAACACAACCATTTTGCTGCGGATATATTCCAGGAAACGATTGGCGAAAGCCTGTCCGAACGAATCGGTGATATCGTGTTCGTCGTTCGTAAAGTTACGGATCATTTCGTTGATGCCGTTGACGCCGATCGTCGAAAAATGATTGCGCAGCGTTCCCAGATACCGTTTCGTAAACGGAAACAGCCCGGCGTCAATATGGCGCTGAATGACTTTGCGCTTGATTTCCAGCGTTGAGCGCGCCAGATCCATCAATTCGTCCAGTCTGGCCATTAAAGCGGGTTCGTCGCCTTTGTACAGATACCCCAGACGGGCGCAGTTCAAAGTAACGACGCCGACGGATCCCGTCTGTTCGGCCGAACCGAACAAACCGTTGCCGCGGGCCAGCAGTTCGCGCAAATCCAGCTGTAAACGGCAGCACATCGAACGCACCTGACCGGGTTTCAGGCTGGAATTGATAAAGTTCTGAAAATAGGGCAGACCGTATTTTGCCGTCATTTCAAACAGCAGATCCGCATTTTCGCTTTCCCAGGGGAAATCGGCCGTGATGTTATATGTCGGAATCGGGAAAGTAAACAGACGCCCTTTAGCGTCGCCCGCCGTCATGACTTCGATATAGGCGCGGTTGATCATGTCCATTTCTTTTTGCAGATCGCCGTAGGTGAAGTCCATTTCTTCGCCCCCGATGACCGGCGTCTGTTCGCGCAGGTCTTCCGGGCAGACCCAGTCGAACGTCAGATTCGTAAAGGGAGTCTGCGTTCCCCAGCGCGACGGGACGTTCAGGTTGTAAATGAATTCCTGAAAATGCTGTTTGACTTCTTCGTATTTCAGATTGTCTTTGCGGATAAAGGGCGCCAGATACGTGTCAACCGAAGAAAACGCCTGCGCTCCGGCCCATTCGTTTTGCAGCGTTCCCAAAAAGTTGACCATCTGTCCCAAAGCGGACCCCAAATGCTTGGGAATACCGGATTCGACTTTGCCCGGAACGCCGTTTAAGCCTTCCTGCAGCAAAGCACGCAAAGACCACCCGGCGCAGTATCCGGACAGCATGTCCAGATCGTGAATGTGAAAATCGCCGTTGCGGTGCGCTTCGCCGGCCGCCTGCGGATAAACGTGGGAAAGCCAGTAATTGGCAATGATTTTTCCGGATACGTTTAAAATCAAACCGCCCAGAGAATATCCCTGATTGGCGTTCGCGTTGACGCGCCAGTCCGCCCGTTCCAGATATTCGTTGACCGAAGACGCAACGTCAACCAGCGTTTTTTTATCCTGACGGGATTTGCTGCGGCTTTCGCGGTAAACGATATAAGCGCGCGCCGTCTTGTAATAGTTTGCGGAAATCAGAACCTGTTCGACAACGTCCTGAATTTGTTCGATCGTCGGCAGAACACCCTTTGAAAAACGATGACGCAGAACTTTCGTAACCTGATTGGTCAAAAGAGCGGATTCGTCATCGTCAAATTCTCCGGTCGCTTCGCCGGCGCGGCGAATGGCCGACATGATTTTTTCGGAATTAAAAATAACCTGCGTGCCGTCCCGTTTGACAATGCGGGACAATTCGGTGCTGGCGTCTTCTTCTTCATTATTGACGATCTGTAATTTCGGCGTCTGATCCGACATGAAATTCTCCGTTTTAAGTGTTTTGCGGGATACTACAGATTGTGTGTTCCGCGTTCTTTCTGCGACAATATATTGTTATTTTCGGAATTGGCAACAGAAAAAAAATATTTTTTCGGTTGACAGAAAAAAGGCTGGTTTTCCGCCGATTTTCCGGAATGGCATCCGTTAAAAAATTAACGTTATTTTAACCAACTCTTTTTTGGCAGAGTTATCAATTTTGGCGCCGGTGTCAAACACTATTGTAAAAAATTTTACAAGTCTTTGATTTTTGCCGATTCCCTTTTTTATAACTTTTACAGCGATAAAAAAAGGACCGTCGGAAACGGTCCTTTTTGCGACTCATCAGAGTTCAGATATTTTTTCCCAGTTCATAGGCTTGCCGCGGATAATCCGTACGATTGACCGCTCCGGCCTGCCAGACGCCCGGCGCGATGACTCGGCCGGCGTCCGTCCAGCCCAGATAGTCCAGCAGGACTTCGTAATGGGATTCGATCGGCGCGGCCTGCGACGGGCGCGTGTTGGCATAGGTCATCAGCAAAACGGCTTTTTTCGGGACATGAATCCGGCCGTTGATCGCGTAGAAACGGTCAATGACGGCTTTTAACTGCGCGGACAGGCCGAAATAGTACATCGGCGAAGCGAAAACAACGGCGTCGGCGTCCGTAATATTATCACGGACAAAATTAAAGTCGTCGTTGAATATGCACGGGCCGTTCATGCCGCAGTGATTGCACCCCGTACAGGGATTGACTTTTTTAAAAGCGGCGTCAAAACGTACGACCGTATGTCCGGCTTCGGCGGCGCCTTTGATAAACGAATCCGCCAGAATTGACGAATTTCCGCCTTTGCGCGGGCTGCCCGTAAGCACCAGAATCTTCATCGGTCCGGCGCTTTTTTCCGCAGGCGCGGCAGCCCGGGCCGCTTTTAACTTGCCCGCCGCCATGACAAGCGTTCCCGCCGCCAATGTCTTTTTTAAAAAATCGCGTCGTTTCATCGCCGAATCCTTACAGCTTGGCATATTCCGCATCGGAAACCGGTTCAAGCCATTCGTTGCTTGTTTCTTCGCCCGGAACCTCTACGGCCAGATGAGAAAACCAGCTGTCCGCTTTTGCGCCGTGCCAGTGTTTAACGTTGGCGGGAATAGTGACGATCATGCCCGGTTTTAATGATACCGCAGGTTTTCCCGCTTCCTGATACCAGCCTTCGCCCGCCGTGCAGATCAAAATCTGTCCGCCGCCCGCACGCGCGCGGTGAATGTGCCAGTTGTTGCGCGTGCCGGGTTCAAATGTCACATTGGCGATGTGTACGGCTGTTTCCTGCGGATTCGTCAGCGGATTTAAGTACGAATTGCCGATGAAGTATTGCGCATAAGCCGTATTGGGCGCGCCTTTGCCGAAAACATTTTGTTTTTCAAAATCGGATTCGTCGCGCCGTCCGGCAATCGCCAGAATTTCGTCCACCTGCGAATCGGTCAGGCCGTTATGTTTGCCGATGGCGATGTGGCTTTTTAACTGCGGCGCGGCATGCGGCAGCTGGGCCAGCATGGCGATCGTGGCGATTTCGCGCGTTTTCCAGCTGACGTTGTCGCGGGCGAAAATATCGCCGAACAGGTGAGCTTTCAGGTATTCGTCAATCGCCGGAGCAAAATAGAACAACGGGCCTTTGACTTCTTGTCCGACCAGAGCCGTTTGATTTTTTGTGCCGAAATCAATGCTTTTCCCGACAGGCGGAGCAGAAGGGGTTTTGCCCGTTTCATCTTTGCCGCCGCGTTCGTCGACAAGAACGCGCAGCGTGTCCAGCGCATTTAATGAGGCGGGAAAACCGGCATAAGCATACAGCTGTACCAGAATTTCTTTGAACGTATTGACGGGAACGCCCGAATCCAATCCCTGCGCCAAAGCGGTTTTCAAAGCGCCGTAATTTCCGCGCGCGGCGGCGGCGGATACGGCGGCGACGGATTTTTCTTCTGTTGTCAAAGTGGTGTTCATAGCGGTCTCCTGTGCTGTGCAGGGCGTTAAAAACAGCACCTGCCAAACGATAAAGAATAAGAACGTTTTTTTCATCATCAAATACCTTTTTATCAGAAAAATATGTTGACAGAATAACTCTGCATCTTAAAGCCAACTTTAAGTCAAGAAAAAAATAGTCCATAAAAAAACAGCTCCCGGACGGGAGCTGTTTTTGCCTGCGGCGTATTATTTTGCCTGATTTGCGGCGATCAGTTTCGCATACAATTCTTTGGTCTGCAGGGCAATGCTCTGCCAGCTGAAATGTTTTTCAACGCGCTGTCTGCCGGCCTGTCCCATTCTTTTGGCCAAAGCCGGGTCACGGATCAGTTCGTTGATTTTTTCGGCCAGACGGGCGGCAAAAGCGTCCGCGTCTTTCGGATCGTGCGGCGGTTCGTCGGACAAGCCGGGATCAACCAGGAATCCGGTTTCGCCGTCGACAACGACTTCTTTAATGCCGCCGACCGCGCTGGCAACGACGGGCGTGCCGCAGGCCATGGCTTCCAGATTGATAATGCCGAACGGTTCATAAATCGACGGGCAGCAGAAAACGGTCGCCTGAGAATAAAGGGCAATCGCTTCTTCACGCGAAACCATTTCCGGAATCCAGACGACTCCCGAACGAATCTGTTTCAATGCGTTGACCATGCCTTCCAGTTCGGCCTGCATTTCCGGCGTGTCCGCGTCGCCGGCGCACAAAACCAGCTGCGCGTCGGGATCCAGTTTCGCCGCGGCTTTTAATAAATACAAAAGTCCTTTCTGACGGGTCATGCGGCCGACAAACAAAACATACGGTTTGTCCGTGCGAATGCCGAATTTCTGCAAAACCGCCGTGTTTTCGACTTCTTTATATTGATTAACGTCGATTCCGTTATAAATAATGGAAACTTTATCCGGGTCGATTTTCGGAAACAAACGCAGGACGTCTTCTTTGGTGCTGGTCGAAACGGCAATGACGGCGTCCGCCATTTCCAGCGCTGTTTTTTCAACCCAGCTGGATACGTCGTATCCGCGTCCCAGCTGTTCGCGTTTCCAAGGACGCAGCGGTTCTAAAGAATGTACCGTCACGACCAGAGGAATACCGTACAGCATCTTTGCCAGAATGCCGGCAAAGTGGGCGTACCACGTATGGCAGTGCGCGACGTCGGCTTTCATGTTTTCGCCGGCAAAGACCAGGCCTTCGTAAAAAGCCTTTAACGGAGAAGCCAGTTCTTTCGGGCATTCCTTGAACAAAGCGGCGTCCGGCGTCGTCCCGTTGACGGTCAGATTGCCTTCCTGCAGTTTCTGGTCATGAAAGCTGCGGACTTCGACTTCCATCAATTTGGCCAGTTCTTTGGATAAGTATTCAACGTGAACGCCCGCCCCGCCGTAAATGTAAGGGGGATATTCGTTCGTGATAAACATAACTTTCATAATTATTTTTAAACCTCCGAAAAAAGTAATCTTTTTCTAGAATTACCTTTTAATAAGCGTTCGTCAATCTTTTATCGTATTAAAAAAAACGATTAAGGACTGGATTTTCGGGCAGATATTTTATACAAATAATGACTGTTGATTTCTTTTTCGCAAACAAAGGATTCATTATGCTGAACAGTATTTATGAACAAAATTTTCTGCAAAAAATGCCGGACGGCACCGTAAAACAGGTTAATCCGTTTACCGGAACGCAGGTTTGGACCGTTCCCGGGCGCGGCAAACGGCCGACGGTAAATAAAAAAGACGAATGTTCCACACCGGTTCATTTTTCAGACGTGGAAGATTTTTGTTCTTTCTGTCCGTCCAATTATCTGAAAACGCCGCCCGAAAAGTCGCGTCTGGTCAAAAACGCGGACGGCACGTTCAGTGTGCTGGAAAATTTAAAAGTTTCTCAGCTGTTCGAAACAACGGCCGAATTCCGCCGGATTCCCAACCTGTTCGAAATCATTTCTTATGAATACTGGGAAAAGAACTATGCTTACGTTATTTCAGACAAAGCCAACGCGCACCGCGAAGCTTATATCGCCGAACCCGAAGGGCGCGAACATGTTCTGGATATCGTTCAGGCAAAACTGAAAATGAGCGGTTTGTCGCGTGAGGAAATCGACAGCATTTCGTCCGGGCGCAAATTAAAAATGGCTAACAGCTTTTTTGCCGGCGGGCATGAGCTGATTATCGGCAAGCGCCACTTTATTGAAGGAGCCAGTTCCGAAAACGCCAAAGCTTCGTCGGGCAGCATGACGCCGGAAATGCACTATCAATATATTAACTTTACGATTGCCGCGCTGAAGGACATTTATTTGAACAACAGATATGCCCGTTATGTTACGGTATTTCAAAACTGGCTGAATCAGGCCGGCGCGTCCTTTGATCATCTGCATAAACAGCTGGTCGCCATCGACGGCATCAGCGCGTCTAACGAAGCCGAATTTAAAATGTCGCGGGAAAATCCGAATGTCTATAACGACTTCGCCGTGAACTATGCCGGCTATCAAAACCTGATCTTTGCGGAAAACGATTATGCCGTCGCTTTCGCCGATTTCGGGCATCGTTATCCGACGTTGGCGATCTATTCCAAAGCCGAAAAAAATCAGCCTTGGAATCAGACACCCGAACAAATCAAAGGCATGTCCGATCTGGTGCATGCCTGCCATGCCGCGATGGGCAGCGAAATTCCGTGCAATGAAGAATGGTATTATCGTCCGCCCGCCGTTGACGTTGCCGTTCCCTGGCATATTCTGATTAAATGGCGTATCAGCAATCCGGCCGGGTTTGAAGCCGTTACAAAGATTTTTGTCAATACGGTTGATCCGTGGACGTTACGCGATCGGATTGTCAACCGTCTGTTTGAACTGCGCAAAGAAGGAAAGCTGGCCAAAGGAATTAAGATCGCCGCGGAATGCGACTGTATTCCGAACTGTCTGATGTATAATCCGACATTACAGCCGACGTCGGCGCACCCGTATGCAATGCGCGGCCGCGGCACGACAATGGATATGTAATAAAAAAATAAAGAAAAAGCCCTTTATAAAGGGCTTTTTTCGGATTGCATCAGGTTATAAAAAAGCTCCGCGTTAGCGGAGCTTTTTCGGTTTAGTCTTCGTCTGTTTCTTCCTGCGTTGCTTTTGCTATATAGGAAAAAGCCTTGTGCGTTGTTTCTTCATTAATTGTCAATCCCAGATAATCCGCGAAATCGGCCAGAATCGCATCTGACTTTTCTCCGGCGGTCTGTTCTTGTATTAAACGGCGCAGTTCGGCCAGACCGATTTGATCTTTTTTCGGGTCGGCCGGCGTTGTTTTGATTGTTTTGATAACTAAATACTCCGACTGTGCCGGAACGGTTATGACTTCTTTTAACGGCCGGTTAAAGATCTGGTATGTGGCTGAGGCCGGCAGATCGGCGCCGCGGCGGGTCAATCCGTCGATCCGTTTATATTTCGCGCCGGTTTTGCGGGCGATTGTTTTCGGATCAACGCCTTTGTTCAGATCGCGCTCAATTGTTTTTGCGATTTCCTGCGCTTTTTCTTTTTGTTTTTCGGCCGTCCAGGCGGCTTTAATTTCCTTTTGAGATTTTTCAATCGGTTTTAACGCCGGTTCTTTAACGTCGTCTACGCGCAGGACAAAAAAGTCGGACCCGTCTTCCGTCATGGGAGATTCCCGTCCGGGATCGCTGGTAAAAGCTGTTGCCAGAATCATTTTGGAAACATTTATCTTTTTACCGTTTTCATCTGTTCCCGTCGGATTGACCAGCGTATATTTGCGCACGGGATAACCTGTCGAGGCGGCGACGTCTTCAATCGTTTCGCCGGCGCCGAATCTGTCGTCCAGCGCGACGGCCGTTTCCATTAAGGTATCATAAGCCATTGAGGCGACGAGTTTTTGTTCGATTTCGTCCCGAACGTCTTTAAATTGTTTTTCCACTTTCGGCGTAATTTTGTTGACGCGCAGAATCTGCCAGCCGAAAGCTGTCTGCACCGGCGCGACGATTTCGCCTTTTTTGGCGGAAAAAACAACGTCCGCCCAGTCGCCCGTCGCCGTCGATGGCGTTAAGTCGCCCAGTTTGGTCTGTTCTTCGGTCTGATTGGCGTATTTTTTCGCAACGGCCATGAAGTCCTGTCCTTTTTGCAAAGCGGCATAAGCCTTATCCGCTTCCTGTTTTGTCGCAAACAGTATCTGGTCAACGTCGCGGATTTCTTCAATGGCGTACGAATCTTTGTTTTCGTTAAAAACTTCCTGCAGTTCTTCTTCGGAAATTTTAATTTTTTTGGAAACGTCTTCCAGCGTCAGACTCATCACCGTAAAAGTTCTGTATTCCGGCGCGATCAGTTCATCGGAAAGTTCCTTATACAGTCTTTCCTGATCCGCCTTGTCCGGAGCGCCTTTAATCTTTAAATCCGCGGGCGTCACCGTGAAAACGTCCGCCGTGCGTTTTTCGTTTTGCAGGCGGTAAGCCATTTCAGCGATTCCGGCCGGAGCAATCGTTACTTTTTCCGCCGCGTTCGTCAGCTGCTGCGCGCGCATATCCAGAAAAGCGTCGTCAACAAAACGTTTTTCGCTCAGCCCTATATCGCTTAAATACTGTTTATAGGCCGCCATGCTGAACGAACCGTCGTAATCCGTAAACATGGGCATTTGTCCGATAGCTTCGCGCACCGCTGCGTCCGATACCGTTAAATTCAAATCATCTGCGGCAGCCCGCATAACGGAACGCGACACCATCTGGTTAAACAGGGAAATCAGCATGCCGGATTGGACGGCGTCCTGTACGGTAAAAGGCTTTTGCATCATTTTGCTTAAAGACCGCACATTATGATTTACTTCGTCCACAAACTGAGCGACGGTAATTTTTTTCCCGGCGACCTTTGCAACGGCTTTGCCCTCGTCGGGGATTTTTTCCAGAAAACGGCCCGATCCGAATAAAGAAACAAAGCTTAAAGCCGTTAAAATTAAAATACCTTTCATCAGCCAGCTGTTTTTTTGGTCACGAAAAAATTTTAACATGTCCGAAATCCTTAAAATTCTATTACTGGCAGAATAATAAATATCAGAAGTTATTATGGCAACAGACTTTTTCTAAAAATGCCCGGGAAAAAGCAAATAAATGTTTTTTTCGGCGTGCCGTTGTGTTAAACCTGTTGGAAATTTGGTAAAAGCGGATTTTGTTTTTTAAGGAGAATGAAGTATGCAAAGACGCCCTTTGATTGCCGGAAACTGGAAAATGAACTGCTTAAAAGCGGACGGAATTGCTCTGGCGGCCGGGATTGCCGAAAAATACGCGGCTGCGGCCGATCCGAAGTGCGACGTGCTGGTCTGCCCGCCGGCGATCTGGATACTGCCGGTGGTCGAAGCCGTTAAAGGGCGGATTGCCGTCGGAGCTGAAGACGCTCATGCCGCCGAATCGGGCGCGCATACGGGCGATATCAGCGTTCCGATGATTAAAGACGCGGGCGCTTCGTTCGTTATTGTCGGACATTCCGAACGGCGTACGGATCATCATGAAACAAACGAAGAAGTCAAGGCTAAGGCAGAAGCGGTTATTTCTCACGGTCTGACGGCGGTGATCTGCATCGGCGAAACCGAAGCCGAACGCGACGCGGGCAAAACGATTGAAGTCTGCCGCACGCAGATTCAGGGATCCGTTCCCGATAACGCGACGGCCGAAAATACCGTGATCGCGTATGAACCGGTCTGGGCAATCGGCACGGGCCGCACGCCGACGACACAGGACGTTGCCGACGTTCATGCTGCCATTCGCGCCGAAGTCGCCGCCAAACTGGGCAAAGAAACGGCCGACGGTATGCGTATTTTGTACGGCGGTTCCGTTAAACCGTCCAATGCCGCCGAATTGATGGCTTTGGCAGACGTCGACGGCGCTTTGGTCGGCGGCGCCAGTTTGAAAGTCGCCGATTTCTGGTCCATTATCGAAACCTGTTTATAATTCCCTGTTGAAAGAGAAGTAGTATGCATACGTTTATTTTGGTCGTTCACGTTATTTTGGCCGTTTGTCTGGTTTGCGTGATTTTAATGCAGCGTTCCGAAGGCGGCGCGCTGGGCGGTCTGGGCGGCGGCGGTATGGGCAGCTTTATGACGGGGCGTTCCGTCGGCAACATGCTGACCCGCATGACGGCAATTCTGGCGACCTGCTTTATGATTACCAGTTTGACGCTGGCGATTATGAGCAAAGGAGAGGCGGCAAAAGCGCAACAATCGTTTATGGAAAACGCGCCGGCCGTTTCAAAAACGGAACCTGCCGCGCCTAAGGTGCCGGTCGTTCCCGTTTCATCGAAATAATGCGTTTAAAGGCAGAGAGGTGTTGGCTTCTCTGCCTTTTTGTTTGATGGAGAGTGTTAATGCAAAATCGTCGTATCCAAGTCGGAAATATTACTTTTTCAAATGATCTGCCTTTTGTTTTAATCGGCGGCCCCTGTCAGCTGGAAAGTATGGATCATACGATTGATCTGGCCGGAAAAATTGTTGAAATAACCAAAAAACTGAATATTCCTTATGTTTTTAAGGCTTCTTTTGACAAAGCGAACCGCACTTCGATTTCCGGTGCGCGCGGCGTCGGGCTGGAAAAGGCCATGGATATATTTAAAGAAGTCAAAAAACAATTTGCCTGTCCTGTTATTACGGACGTTCATGAACCCGCTCAGTGCGCGCCGGTTGCGCAGGTCGTCGATATGTTGCAGATTCCGGCGTTTTTGTGCCGCCAGACCGATCTGGTTGTCGCCGCGGCTAAAACGGGCAAGCCGTTAAATATTAAAAAAGGCCAGTTTTTGGCGCCGTGGGATATGAAAAACGTTGTCACAAAAGCCGACCAGAGCGGCAATACGAACGTTTTGGTGACGGAACGCGGCGTTTCATTCGGATATAATACGCTGGTTGTCGATATGCGTTCTTTGCCGATTATGGCCCAACAGACAGGTTGCCCCGTTGTCATAGATGCGACACACTCTGTACAACAGCCGGGCGGACAGGGGACTTCTACGGGCGGGCAGCGGGAATTTGCGCCGGTTCTGGCGCGCGCCGCCGTTGCCGTAGGTGTTGCCGGCGTTTTCATCGAAACGCATCAGGATCCCGACAAATCTCCCAGTGACGGGCCGAACATGATTCCTTTGGCTGAACTGGAAGGCGTTCTGGCTTCGTTAAAGGCGATTGACCAGCTGATCAAGGGTTATTAAGTTTGCAAGGAGAAAAATATGTCTGAGATCATAGATATTTATGCGCGCGAGATTCTGGATTCCCGCGGAACGCCGACGGTTGAAGTCGACGTCGTTTTGGATTCCGGCGCTTTTGGCCGGGCGGCGGTTCCTTCCGGCGCGTCAACCGGCGTTCATGAAGCCGTTGAATTACGTGACGGCGACAAATCCCGTTATAACGGCAAAGGGGTTTTAAAAGCCGTTGAAGCCGTTAATACGACGATCGCCGACGAACTGTGCGGTTTCGAAGCTTTGGAACAGCTGGAAATAGACCAGACGATGATTGAACTGGACGCGACGCCGAACAAAGGCAATCTGGGAGCTAACGCGATTTTAGGCGTTTCTCTGGCTGTTGCGAAAGCCGCCGCCGAAGAAGTCGGTCTGCCTTTATACCGTTATATCGGCGGCGTCAACGCGCATATTCTGCCTGTTCCCATGATGAACATTTTAAACGGCGGCAAGCATGCCGATAATCCGATCGATATTCAGGAATTTATGATTATGCCCGTTTCCGCGCCTTCGATTGCCGAAGCGGTGCGCATGGGATCGGAAGTGTTTCAGGCGTTGAAATCCAACCTGAAGCAGGCGGGGCTGAACACGAACGTCGGTGACGAAGGAGGGTTCGCTCCTGACCTGAAGAGCGCGGACGAAGCTTTGTCTTATATTGTCAAAGCGGTTGAAACGGCCGGTTATAAACCGGGAGCGGATATTGTTCTGGCGATTGACGCGGCTTCCAGTGAATTTTACAAAGACGGCAAGTACGTTCTGGCCGGTGAAGGCAAGACGTTTGACGCCGCCGGTATTGTCAAATATTATGAAGATCTGGTTGCAAAATATCCGATTAAGTCAATCGAAGACGGCTGCGCCGAAGATGATTGGGAAGGCTGGAATCTGTTGACAAAGACTCTGGGCGGTAAAGTACAGCTGGTCGGCGACGATTTGTTTGTGACAAACACGGCGCGACTGGCGGAAGGTATTGAAAAAGGCGTTGCCAATTCCATTTTAATCAAAGTCAACCAAATCGGGACGCTGACGGAAACGCTGAATGCCGTTTCCATGGCGCAAAAAGCCGGATATACGGCTGTCTTGTCCCATCGTTCCGGCGAAACCGAAGACGCGACGATTGCCGATCTGGCCGTTGCGACGGGGTGCGGTCAGATTAAAACGGGATCAATGTCCAGATCCGACCGTTTGGCAAAATATAACCAGCTGATCCGGATTGAAGAAGAAT
>JBJFAY010000074.1:0-5126 GCA_051888155.1 Alphaproteobacteria bacterium | reverse complement strand
TCATGTTATGAAAAAATACGGAAAACCATATTGTAATCCTTTTGAAGCAATAAACCGCGGTGATGGTGAATATATTATAGCAGGCGGATCTTATTCTGGAAGAAAAAGAAATTGTTTGTTTGAAGAGTTTTTTCATATTTCTCAAGCTACACCTTACGGAATGTTGGTTTATGGTAGCGAAAGAGTTTGTGAAAGAGGTGATCTTTTTATGCCTCCATATTGTTACGACAAAGATAAAGGACCTTATTTTGTTATCCCGAATGAAAGCGATAAGGAACTGATAGATGGAGATGGTATAAACGGTTTATTTGAATATATCGGTACTTATTCTTATGAAACGATATTACGCGCGCCTAAAACCGTTTTAAAATTTAAGCATGTAGAATGAAATCAAAAAGCCCCGGAAACGGGGCTTTTTGTAAGATTTACAGATTATTCAGCCACGCGGCGATTTTGGCGTTAACGGCCTGATCGTATTCTTTGCCGATGTTGTTGAAAGAGGCATAGTCCAAAACGACGGCGTTTTTGATTTTAGCTTTGAAATCTTCCAGAAAAGTACCCGCATTGCTGCCTTGCGTTGAAAAAGGAACGACTTTCTTGTTTTGAAAATCAACCTGATCCAGCAAGGATAAAACAGGCGTGGCGGCCGTATACCACCAGACCGGCGCGCCGATAAAAATCGTATCGTAAGCGGTAATATCCGGAATATTTTTTAAAGCGGGATATTTTTGCGTTTTTAACTGTTCTCTGACGGCCAAGTGCAGTTTCGGTCCCGCCGGCAGCGGTTCTGCCGTTTCGATTTCATATAAATCGGCGTTCGTTTTTTCTTTGATTTTTTCGGCGATTTCTTTTGTATGTTCCGTTAAAGAGTAATAAATCACCAGCGTTTTGCCGAAATTTTTATGAACTTCATCGGACAATCCCGCATATTGGGCCATTTCTTGTTTATTTTTGACGGAAACACGATACAAATGAAATATACCGCCGGCAATACTGACGATAACGACGGCAACAAGAAAGCAGACAACGTATTTTAACATGATAACGTTCCTTTCGTACTGGGCAAAATCCCGGCTGCGCGCGGATCTGTTTCAACAGCGTGACGCAAAGCGCGGGCAAAAGCTTTAAAACAGGATTCGGCGATATGATGCGAATTGTCGCCGTACAGATTTTCAATGTGAACGGCCGCTTTTAGATTATCGGCCATCGCCGCGAAAAATTCTTTAAAGACTTCCGTATCCAGATCGCCCACCTTTTCCGTCGGGAACCGGACATGCCAGACAAAAGCGGATCGGCCGCTGAGGTCTAAAACGCATCTGGTCAGCGTTTCGTCCATCGGGATACAAGCGGATCCGTATCTGTTTATTCCTTTTTTATCTCCTAAAGCCTGTGCAAACGCCTTTCCCAAAACGATTCCCGTATCTTCGATTAAATGATGCGCGTCGACATGCAGATCGCCCGCGGCCTTGATTTTTAAATCAATCAACCCGTGGCGGGACAGCTGCGCCAGCATATGGTCAAAAAAACCGCAGCCGGTTTGAATGTCATAAACACCCGTTCCGTCTAAATCAAGCCGGATTTTAATCTGCGTTTCCATAGTATTTCGTTCTATTTCGGCCGGACGCATTGTTTTTTTCCTTTCTTTTGGTAATAATCTGATTTAAACCACTTTAACGCAGATTTATATCAGTGCAAGCAATAAGGAGGCTTTATGGATAATCAAACGCCGTCTTTAAGAGGAACAACGATCCTGTGCGTGCGTAAAAACGGCTCTGTCGTCATTGCCGGCGACGGACAAGTGACTTTTGGCAATACGGTGTTAAAAAGCAACGCTAAAAAAGTCCGCAGACTGGGAAACGGATCCATTATCGCCGGTTTTGCGGGGGCGACGGCCGACGCTTTTACGCTGTTTGAACGGCTGGAAGAAAAAATCGAAAAATATTCCGCTCAGCTGACGCGCGCGTGTGTCGAACTGGCCAAAGACTGGCGGACTGACCGCTATCTTAGAAAACTGGAAGCAATGATGATCGTTGCGGACAAGGACGTGACGCTTGTTTTAACGGGAAACGGCGATGTTTTGGAACCGCAGCACGGACTGATCGGCATCGGATCGGGCGGTTCATACGCTCAGGCGGCGGCTCTTGCATTGATTGATACGGACTTGTCAGCCGAAGAAATTGTCACGAAATCAATGAATATTGCCGCAGATATCTGCATTTACACCAACCACAACATTATTACGGAAAAATTATGAGTATGTTTTTTTCTCCGCGTGAAATCGTTTCCGAATTAGACAGACACATTATCGGCCAGAACGAAGCCAAACGCGCTGTTGCCGTCGCTTTGCGCAACCGCTGGCGCAGACAGCAGCTTTCTGCGGCTTTAAAGGAAGAAGTCGTTCCCAAAAATATTTTAATGATTGGTCCGACCGGCGTCGGAAAGACGGAAATTGCGCGCCGCTTGGCGAAATTGGCGCAGGCTCCTTTTATTAAAGTTGAAGCGACAAAATTTACGGAAATCGGTTATGTCGGCCGCGACGTGGAAAGCATTATCCGCGATTTGTTGGAAATTTCGATTACGATGACGCGCAAAAAAATGCGTAAAGACGTTCATGTCAAAGCCGAAGAAGCTGCCGAAAAGCGTGTAATTGACGCTTTGGTCGGTACAAACGCGACGGAAGAAACACGGCAAAAGTTCCGTAAAATGCTGCGTGAAGGCGCTTTGGACGGTAAGGAAATTGAAATTGAAGTTCAGGAAGCGCCGAATAATTCCATGCCGACATTCGATATTCCCGGCATGCCCGGCGCGCAGATGGGCATGATCAGTCTGGGGGACCTTTTGGGCGGCAGAGGAACTGCTTACCGCAAGAAAAAGATGACGGTAAAGGATTCTTATGACGTCTTGGTGACAGAAGAAAGCGATAATTTGATTGATCAGGAAAAAGTTGTTAAAGAAGCTATAGCGAGCGTTGAAAACAACGGAATTGTCTTTATTGACGAATTTGACAAGATCTGCGGACGCAGCGAAGGCAAAAATCCCGATGTTTCGCGCGAGGGTGTTCAACGTGATTTGCTGCCGTTGATTGAAGGCACGACAGTGGCGACAAAATACGGAATGGTTAAAACGGATCATATTTTGTTTATTGCTTCGGGCGCTTTTCATGTGTCAAAACCTTCGGATCTGCTGCCCGAACTGCAGGGACGCCTGCCGATCCGCGTTGAATTAAAACCGTTGACGAAAGAAGATTTTTATAAAATTCTGTGCGAACCGGAAGCAAATTTGATTTTGCAGTATAAGGAATTGCTTAAAACCGAAAATTTCACATTGGAATTTGAAGATGCAGCCATTCAAGAAATTGCCGCGTTGGCAGCTGAAATCAATGAAAATGTCGAAAATATCGGTGCGCGCCGTCTGCATACGATTTTAGAAAAACTTTTGGAAGACATTTCTTTTTCCGCTGCCGAAAGACAGGGAGAAACGGAAACCATTACTAAAGAAAAAGTTTTGGAAAAAGTCGGCACGCTGGCAAAAACATCTGACTTGTCAAAATTTATTTTATAATGTTTTGAAAATCGTCAGAGTCTTTTGCCGCGTGCAGGCTGGCAAAGATATCGAATTCCGTTCTTAAAGGAAAAGGAGGAAACACTTTGGGCAGCGCTGCGAATTGAACTTCTCTGGCAAAATGAAGCTCTTGTTTTATGCTTTTTGTTACTTTAGCCGTTTCTTTTCTTAAAGAATTAACGGTAACGTTAATCATTGAAGAAAGGTCTTGAAATTCCGGGGTCGTTGTTACATTTACATATTCGTTTAAGTCGCCGTCCGTAATTTTAGACAAAGAAGTATTTATACTTTTAATGCTTTTTATTACAGTGATCTTTAATAAGATAACGATGAATAAATAAAGGAATAAAAACAATATAAAATAAAGAGGAATTCCCCATTTTAAAATATTTTTCCGCCGTGAAAAAAGTTCCTGTTCGGGATATATTCCAACCAACGCATATTGATTGTATTTGATTGAAATACCGAAAATAGGATTGCCTTTAAATCGGGTTTTAAAAGAAGTGTATGTATCTTTGACGGCAGGAAATTTAAAATTGATTTCTTCAACCGTTTTCCCTATCACATTTTCAACGTCGGAACTGACAATGACGTTATTTTCAATAATTAAAATGTTTCCTGAATATCCGACTTTCAGGAATTCGGCAATCGTGCTGATATTTTCTGATTTCAGCATTTTATGGTATTTATCAATATATTGTCCTATTTGAATTATACCGATTTCATCTGAGATTGAAATTCCTGTAAATTTTTTGGATTGGATTTGAAAATGTTCCAATTCGATTTGGCCGTCCGAGTTTTCTGCATCTAAAATAACAGGTTTTGATTTTTCTTTTGTTCCTGTGATTTTATAGGGATAAGAAAAAGTATAACGGCCGTCTTTATTTAGAATGGATATTTGCTCGTTTAAGGTAATCGGATAAAAAAGAAGGAGTTAACAGATCCGGATATTTTTTTTTAAAAGAAGCGAAAACTTTCGCTTTTTCAATCAGATTTTTTTATAATAATTTTGCAGGTTTATTGTATTGAATTCTCTTCTTAAAATTTTTTGTTTTAAGTAATTTAAAGTGACTTCCATTTGCTTTTCGGCGAAGTATTCCGCCTGTACGCCTAACAGAATATACGACAAAATAAACGTTATAAAAAACGCTCCGGCCGCGATGGAAATTATCCATTTTCGAAATAAAAGAAGCATTATTCGATATTTAAAATATTACTGAATCCCGTCAGAATGAATACTTTTTTAACCAGTTCGGAGGGATTTCTGATAATTAATTTCCCGTCTTTTTCTCTGACTTTTTTCAGCGGCCAGTAAAACACGCAAACCGGAAGAGGCTAAAAAACTGATACCTTTTAAATCTATAACAATTTGGTTGTTACTTTTTAAAGCATCATCAATCGCGTTTTCCAATAACGGAGCTGTAGGAGAATATAATTTCCCTTGCAGGAACAAAATAAATTCATCGCCTTGCGTTGATCGGGTGATTTCCATTGCCGTTTTCTTTTTTGATTGTTTATGTACGTAGACTTAATAACAGAAAACCGCTGATTATACGAGTCTTTTT
>JBJFAY010000073.1:0-22097 GCA_051888155.1 Alphaproteobacteria bacterium | reverse complement strand
TTTGAAATATGGTATCATAATGTGCCGCCAAAAGCCTGTATTGACCTTTTAATGGCCGATTGGGGGAACGATCCGTCAAGCGGATTAAGAACAATTTTTGTTGCGCCGAACGGACCGAACTACAAGGCTTTCTATTGGAAAAAAGACTTTCCTAATTGCGCAACCGATAGTTCTATGCATTGCTTACCGCCAAGTTTTGAAGACGCTTCTGAAGAATGTAATCGTTCTAACTCGGGCGTAATAACGTGGGTATATTATTTCTGATTTTTCATTTTTGATATAATGTTCTCCCTGAAGCAGGCTTCCGCTCCATAACCGGACATTTAAAATGAATCTGTTTTTGATTACTTTTTCTTCACGACCGGCGTGACGTTTTCCCACAACATAATGCCGCTTTTCGCTTCGGTTAGAACCAGATGCAGATAGTATTCCTGACGTTTTTTGCCGCCGCGGGCATAGGCTGTTCTTTGCGTTATCCTGCCTGAAATATTAATCTGAGGCGAAACATTTTTTGCGCCGGCGGAAATCACCCGGACTTTCCGGCTGGCCGCCAGATCCGCGCTGAGTTTTTGTTTGATATCAGCCGTATCGAAATCCTTTTTCGTCGTATCCACAATATGGGATATTGTCACAATATAACGTTCTCCCGCCGGATTATCCAAAAACCCCGACCGGATCATGTTACGCACGGCAGTCTGAACGGCCCGTTTAAAATCAGCCGGAGTAATCTCGTTCGTTTCCGCTGTTTTTTTCTGAACCTGCGCCGATTGTTTTTCCGGAATGGCAGCCGCTGTTTGAGGTTGTTTGTTTTCTTCTGCGTTTTTTACCGTCGTGCAGGCTGAAATGCCTCCCGCTATCAAACAAAGAACAGCTGCATAAACATAACGTTTCATCTCTGTGCTTCCTTTCCATAAAGATATCAACGTCTGCGAATAATAATCGGATTATCTTTTTCGCTTTTTTCCGGTTCGGCGGCGGTACTGCTCTGATCTGCCGGCGTTAAAGTCTGCAGTACATTTCCTGTCCGTCCGGCTGAAGACGAAGCGGAAGAAGACTGGCCGTCCGTACGGAAAATAGTTCTTTGCCGTTCGCGTTCGGCCGCTTCCTGTCTGGCTTTTTCGGCAGCGGCGGCGGCTTCGGCTGCTTTTTGAGCTTCTTCCTCGGCTTTTTTCTTCATTTCTTCAGCTTCGCGCTTTGCTTTTTCTTCCGCCTCAATTCTGGCAGTTTTTACAGCTACCGCGTCCGTCGTTTTCTGATGGATTGATTTAATCTTATCTAAAACGGCTTCGGCCTGCGCACGCAGAACCGTCAGTTCTTCAAGCTTAATAGTACCGTTTTCCGATTGCGCCTGAATACCCTTGAGAGGTTCAATTTCTTTCATAATTCCGCTGACATTTTGAGCTATTTCGGGCAAATCCGAATGTGTTGTCTGTAATTTGGCTTCCTGCCTTAAAATTTCATTTGCCTGATTTAACACATCAAAGATCATGCCTTTGATCCCCACGATCATTGCGGTATCATAACTGGCATTAATTTCGGCTTCTTTATCAAAATAATTTTCCTTAGCCTTTTTTTCCAGTTCAGCGACGGCAGAATCCGTCAAAACATCGTCCCCGCCGGACATGGTCTTTTGAACATCGGCACTCAACATGCCCAGAGTCCGTGCCGCATTGTTTAATGACAGCAAATATTTTTCGATCTGATACACTTTCTGCGCCAGCGGCTGAACGGCCGCAATTTTTTTAGCCAGTTCCGCCGAAGCCATAGTCAACCGCTCATCAAGTTTATTTAATTTTCCTATGCGCGCTTCTTTTTCTTTTTCCCGCGCCGCCGTTTCCTGTCGGCGTTGTTCTTCCTGCTGTTGCAACGCCTGTTCTTTTATTTTGTTTTTAAAGGCGGCAACCGCATCGGCGACAGCGTCAATATTCTGTGTCAGCACCGCCGGCTGACGAGCTTTTTTATTAACGGATAAAGTAATATCCGGTACAGACTGCATTCCCGACGGAAAAGAAACGCCCGCCGACAGAACCTGATTTAAATAGTTATAAGAAAAAGAAGACGACTTATTGTCTTCGCCGTTATAAACAAACTCTGCCGGCTTCAGGACAAAAGAACCGTCTTTCACAGTTATACCGGCGGAGTATCGCCTGACTTCCGTGCCGCCCTGCATCGCCTGAGTCTGAATCGTTTCTTTTGAAATTTCGGGTATGCTCTGCAAATCTTTGCTCAGCTGTTCCATATTAAAATGATCAATATCAGCTTTATCAAATATCAGCGTTCCCGTTCCGGAGATTGATGAAAACAGCTCATTTGTCGATTTTCCGTTCGCTTTCAGATTGGCGTTTACAATGAAAGCTTCAACAGCGCCGATATTTAACGTATCCGAATCGAACAATTTTGCGGGAATATTTAAATTCGACAACCGCATTGAGGCCTGAACGGCCAGCTGTCCGTCGGTCGCGGGCATAAGATTAAAAATGCCCCCGAAATTTGCCCGGTTCCACAGCGAGCGCCGTAAATCAATAACGATTTTATCAGCAGACAATTTAATAATGCTGTCAACATCGGACAACACGAACGAATTAAGAAACAGCTTGTTTGTCTTTAAAGCAATCGAAGCTTCATATTTTCCCAAAAATGAGAAATCGAACGGTTTTTGAGAAAACGATAAATCGGCCGCAAAACGGCTTAAAATTCCGTCCTTTGTCCATATATTTTCCGGAACTGTTTTTTGCGTATCGACAGCGACCGTTTCAGCGAAATTAACTCTGGGCAGCATACCCAGCGGCGCCAGATCACTTGATTCCAGATCGGCTGTAATCACGGACGAATCCGTCTGCCGGACAACCTTTATATTTCCCTTAAATTCGTTATCCCCGACGCGCGCAGTCATATCCGTCAGATGAAACAGGTCTTTGTTTTTCAGAATTTTTCCCTGCATGTCCAAAGTGCCGGGATTTGCCAGAACCGGCCGGTAATTATCCGAAAACAAACGAATAAAATTCCGGAAATTTTCATGGTGAATATCGGCCGTCATGTTCCAGTCAAACATGGACGGCGCGGATTGGCGCATATCCCCCCGGGAAGAAAAACGCAGCGTACCGAAATCCGCGACCGCATCAAACTGCATCGCCTGAAGCGTTCCCGTCAGTTTGGCGGACAACTGCATTTTGTCCTGAACAGAGATATTGCGCGCCAAAGAAATTCCCAGAGCCTGCGTCAAAGACGACAACTGCTGCGCATTTATATTAATTCCGAAATCATTAAATTTCGGATTTCCGCCGAATCCTTCCGCTTCTCCCCGCAGTTTAATCGCTGAAGCCAGAATTTTTTCTCCGGATATTTCATTAATTTTCATCTGCCCGCGGACAACGGCGAAATCGGCATTCATATTTTCGGCGTTAATATCCGCCCAGGAAAAAGCGGCCGTCTTTAATTTTACGCTGATATCCGTTTCGTTTAAAAACGCCAGTGTATCAAATAAGCTCTGGATTTTTTGTGATGCGGACAATTTGGAAAATTCTTCGCGTTTTTGCGTATAGAACTTATTTTTTTCGGGAAAGTACTGCGCAAAGTTCATTTCCGAAAAGTCGCTGGAAAGACTGACCGCCTTACGGTTTCCCAAACGCAAAGCCATATTTCCGGAAAAATCCGTCTGATCCAGCCTGCCTTTAAGCTGAGATAAAACGACCCCGTTCTGCGCCAGTTTAAATCCCGTTTCCGCTTTGAACTGCCGCAAAAGATTTTGAGGAATTTCTTCTGCCGGCGGCAGCCCCAGCCAATTTAAAACGGCTCTGATATTATCAGCCTGCGCGGAAAGTTTCCCGGATAATAATATGGATTTTTGCAGTGTTAAATCGGCTTCTCCGGTCACATAAGCGTTGCTGGGCAAAGTCACGGATATATTTTTAAACGCCAGTCCTTCCGGAATTGAGCTGATTTTACTTTTCAGCTGATGAATAACGTCTTTTTTATAATTCACGACGTCAAATATCATATCCAGAGTATAAGTATCTTTTGACCGTGAAAAATATCCCGTCTTTGACAGAAACACGGCAATCGGCGTTAGATTATCAAAAAACGGATCGGCGTCCAGACGCGAAAAAATAAAAGAACCGTCAATAACCTTTGGCAGCAAATGCTGCGCCAGTTTTGTCTGCCTGACGGGCGTATTGTCCAATGTTACTGGTTCGGACGGATTGCTGGGATCCCTTAAAATAATATCATCGTCCTGCAAAGCCTCTTCTTCTTCCTGCGCCTGCAGAGTAGAGGCTTCCTCCGGCGACAAAGAGCGCACAGATAACTTTCCCGTTGCCGAAGACGTTCCGTATTTAAACAAAATATCCGTCATTTCCGACGTTCTGGTCTGCGCGTTTTTTAACAGTTTCAAATTTCCGACGACAGGCTGAAAAAGCGCGGCAGGCAGTTTTTCCTGCGGATACAGCAGAGCAAAAAACTGATCAGGCTTGCGAATATCAAATGTCAGTCCGCCCGTTAAGATCCCCCTGTCCGTTTCGGACAAGCCGTATTTTCCGGAAAAAACAAAAGAAGCCTCTGCCGGCGCGTTAATCAGGCGCACAGAAAAATCAGGCGACTGAGCGGGAAGAAACTTTTCGACTTTTAAAGAAAAACCGAAGCTGGAAGCCAGAGCGCCAAAGTTTCCTTCAAAGAAAAACGGCCCCTGAATACTGTCGGCAAACAATTCGGCATTAACCCGGTCCCACTTCTGCGCCGGCGTATATTTATCCGTTTTTACTTCGGCCACCCCGTCCGTCAGCAGCAAACTGTCAAAACCGATTCTTGCATCTGCGGCGGCCCGGTCAAAAAACGCGGTCTGCCAGTTCCATTTTCCGTTCGGCATTGTTTCAAAATAGAACTGCGGAGAAAAAAGCGTAATTTTTTTAATTTTGATCTGTCTGCGGAACAAAGACCCAGTATCAAATAAAATCTCGGCGCTGGCAGCAGTCATCATCTGCGGATACGAAGCGTCCTGAATATTTCCCAGCCTGATCTGCCCCAATTTTAAAACGGGCGACGGTTTCATGGAAAATACCGGCTGCCCCTGAACGGTCAAAGCCAATCCCGTACGCGCTCTGACAGCTGCGGCCGTATCCTGAATATATTCATTCCAATTAATGTTGGTCGGCAAAATAAAATAAACGCCCGTTCCAACCAAAACCACAAAAACGCCAAGAATAATGATAAGCTTTTTC
Organism: Alphaproteobacteria bacterium; assembly: GCA_051888155.1. Taxonomy (GTDB): domain Bacteria; phylum Pseudomonadota; class Alphaproteobacteria; order CAAGCB01; family CAG-977; genus UBA11549. The sequence goes on along the minus strand of JBJFAY010000073.1, from coordinate 16,884 downwards.
ACGAATCAAGACTCCGCATTGTTAATTTGTTTCAGTTTATCTGGTTTTTGTTCCGAACAAACGGTCTCCCGCGTCTCCCAACCCCGGCAAAATATACCCGTGTTCGTTTAAACGTTCGTCCAGCGCCGCGACGTAAACTGGCACGTTCGGGTGCAGTTTTGTAAACACCCGCACACCTTCCGGCGCAGCAACCAAAGCCAAAAAGACGATTTTGTCTTCCGATACGCCGTGTTTAATCAGCGTATCAACCGCGGCGGCGGCCGAATTGCCCGTTGCCAGCATCGGATCAACCAATATGAACAGCCGATCGTCAACGGGGGGCAGCTTGACCAGATATTCAACCGGCCGCAGCGTTGCCGGATCGCGGTACAGACCGATATGCCCGACACGCGCGGAAGGCACCAGCTGCAAAAGCCCGTCAGCCATACCGATTCCCGCGCGCAAAATGGGAACAACGGCCAGTTTTTTTCCGGCGATAACCGGCGCCGTCATTTTACATAAAGGCGTTTCTATTTCTTCAAACGTCAGCGGCAGATCGCGCGTAACTTCATATCCCATCAGCAAAGCAATTTCTTTCAGCAGCTCTCTGAACGTGCGAGTCGAAGTCGTTATGTCGCGCATTAACGTCAGTTTATGCTGAATTAAAGGGTGTTGCAAAACATGCAGGCTGGGAAATTCGGAACTGTTCGGCATAAAATTATCCTTTGGCTAAAACAAAAATCCTCATTAAAGTGTTATACGGTACGGCTAAAAGAAAACCAACCCTATTTTTTTAATTTTGAAAGATTTTTTAAACGCCGCCGCCGTCAGGAAAAATTTTTTTATGACTTGACGAAAGTTTAACCTATATCTTAGAGTGCATAAAATATGTATAAAGGTGGCGTCATGAATACACTTGATGAAATGCTGCAGATGGCTCGCGCGGCGATGGAAAAGGCTTATATACCTTATTCCGGATTTGCCGTCGGCGCGGTCATAAAAGCGCAAAGCGGCAGACTGTATGCCGGCTGCAATGTTGAAAACGCGGCCTATCCCGCAGGATCCTGCGCGGAACAGGGCGCTATTTCCGCCATGATTTTGGGCGGAGACACTGAAATTCAGGAAATGGTCGTTATGGGAAACGGCGAACATCTGGTTTCGCCGTGCGGTTCGTGCCGTCAGCGGATACGCGAATTTGCGGCCCCCGGCGCCGTTATCCATATTTGCGACAGAAACGGCGTTCGCAAATCAATGACTCTGGACGAACTTTTACCGGTTTCGTTCGGCCCGGAAAATCTGAAACGTTAAATCGGAATGTCTTGTAAAAAAGAGGAAGTTTATGAAAGAAACTATCAACCAGGTAGCTCAGCAGATCAAAGCGAAAATCGGCGGCTATACGCCTAAAATCGGTATCATTTTAGGCAGCGGACTGGGCGGCGTCGCAGAAGCGATCGAAAACCCCGTCGTCATTCCTTATGAAGAAATCGAAGGATTTCCGAAATCAACCGTATCCGGCCACGCCGGACGTCTGGTCGTCGGGAAATTAAACGGCGTTGACGTTTTATGTATGCAGGGACGAGTTCATTTCTATGAAGGACATACTCCGGCAGCTTTGGCTTTGGTTATCCGTTCTTACAAGAAACTGGGAATCGAAAAACTGATTTTGACGAATGCTTCCGGTTCTTTGAACATTGATATGGGTCCCGGCAGCCTGATGATCATTTCCGATCATATTAACCTGTCGGGCTGCAATCCTTTGGTCGGACCGAACGACGAAACCGTCGGACCGCGTTTTCCGGATATGACCTATGCGTACGATCCCGAACTGCGCCAAAAACTGTTAAAAACAGCGGAACAGGAAGGTATCAACATGCGTTCGGGCGTTTATCTGATGACGTCGGGTCCCAACTTTGAAACCCCCGCCGAAATCAGAATGTTCCGTATTCTGGGGGCGGACGCCGTCGGTATGTCCACGGTTTCCGAAACCTTGTGCGGCGTTCACTGCGGCATGAAAGTCGTCGGCGTTTCCGTGATCACCAACTATGGCGCCGGCATGGTCGCAGACAAGCAGACGCATGACGAAACAATCGCGCAGGCCAATGAAGCCGGCAAAAAACTGCAGCGTATTTTAACACGCTTTGTTACGGAGATTTAAAATGAAAGAAGTCGCTCAAAGAGCTTTATCACTGCTGGATCTGACCAGCTTAAACGACAACGACACCGCGGAAACGGTCGTCGCTTTGTGCGCCAAAGCGCACGGCGATTTCGGCAAAACGGCCGCCGTCTGCATCTGGCCGCGTTTTGTTAAAACGGCCAAGAAAGAATTGGAAGGCACCGGCGTCAAGGTTGCCACCGTCGTTAATTTCCCGCACGGCGGCACTGACATTGAAGCGACCGTTGCCGAAACGAAACAAGCCGTTGCCGACGGCGCCGATGAAATCGACGTTGTTCTGCCGTACAAAGCTTTCATGGACGGCGATAAAGAAACGGCTGCGGCTTTACTGACCGCAACACGCGAAGCCTGCAAGGGAAAAGTTTTGAAAGTCATTATCGAAAGCGGCGTTTTGGCGCATGCGGCCGTGATTGCCGACGCTTCCCGCCTGTCGATCGAATGCGGGGCAGACTTTATTAAAACGTCCACGGGCAAAACGCCTGTTTCCGCAACGCTGGAAGCGGCCAACGCCATGCTGGAAGTTATCCGCGAATCCGGAAAACCCGTCGGCTTTAAAGCTTCCGGCGGCGTGCGCACGACGGAACAGGCGGCGGATTATTTAACGCTGGCCGATAAGATCATGGGACCGAAATGGGCCAATGTTAAAACGTTCCGCTTCGGCGCCAGCGGTCTGCGCGACAGCCTGTTGGCTTCAATGGGATACGCCGCGGCCCCCGCGGAAAACAAAGGGTACTAAAATATGCTGGCGCAGGAAGTTATCCGTCATAAACGCGACGGCCAAAAACTGACCAAAGAAGAAATTGAATTCTTTATTAAAGGGGCGGCCGACTGGTCCGTTTCCGAATGTCAGATTGCGGCTTTCACAATGGCGGTCTACCTGCGCGGCATGGATTTGGAGGAAACGGCCGCTTTAACACGCGCCATGACGCAATCGGGCGAAGTCATGAACTGGGACGGCAAAGACCTGAACGGTCCGGTTTTGGATAAACATTCGTCCGGCGGCGTCGGCGACAGCGTCAGTTTGATTCTGGCGCCTTTGCTGGCGGCGTGCGGCGGATATGTCCCGATGATCGCCGGACGCGGTCTGGGGCATACGGGCGGCACTTTGGACAAGATCGAATCCATTCCGGGATACACGACGACTCCTTCAATGGATCAGTTTTACAAAGTCACAAAAGAAGCCGGCTGCGCGATTATCGGCCAGACCGGCGATCTGGCTCCGGCGGATAAACGGTTTTACTCCATACGCGACGTAACGGCGACAATCGAATCGGCGCCGTTAATTACCGCTTCCATTTTATCGAAAAAATTATCGGCGGGACTGGACGCTTTGGTCATGGATTTAAAATGCGGCAACGGCGCGTTTATGACCGGAATAAACGAAGCGCGCAGTCTAGCAAAAACAATGGTCGACGTTGCCGTCGGCGCCGGAATATCCGCGCGCGCTTTACTGACAAATATGGATCAGGTGCTGGGCGATTGCGTGGGAAACGCTCTTGAAGTCGGCGAAGCCCTCGCTTATCTTAAAGGAGAAAAACGCAACCCGCGTTTAAACGAATTGGTCATGGCTTTGTGCAGCGAGGCATTAATGCTGAAAAATCTGGCGGCTTCCGGACAGGAAGCGCGTGCGAAATTGCAGCAGGCTTTGGATTCAGGCAAGGCCGCGGAATGTTTTGCCAAAATGACCGCGGCGCTGGGCGGACCGCGGGATCTGCTGGAAAATCCGTGGAAACATCTGCCGAAAGCCGCCGTTATCCGTCCTGTTTATACGGATAAAACCGGTTATGTCCGCGCGATGGATACCTATAAGATCGGCACGACGATGATTATTCTGGGCGGCCAGCGTAAAAGCTTTGACCAGCGGCCGGATCATTCCGTCGGCTTTACCGACTTTATCCAGATCGGCGACAAGCTGGAAACGGGAAAACCGATTGCCGTTATTCACGCGGCGAATGAAGACGCTTTTGCCGCCGCGGAAAAACAGCTGCGGCTGTCTATTCAAACCGGTGAGGAAAAGCCGGACGAAACACCGGTTGTATACGAAACTGTAACGGCTTAATTTTTTACGAGGTGAACACAATGAAACGGGCTATTATTCTGATGATGGACTCTTTCGGCTGCGGAGAAGCGCCGGACGCCGAAGCTTTCGGAGATACGGGCGCAAATACGCTGGGCCATATTGCCGCCGCCTGCGCGCAGGGACGGGCCGAAAACGGACGGACGGGCCCGTTAAAGCTGCCGAACCTGTGCAAACTGGGCTTAGGCGAGCTTTATAAACAATGCAACGGCGAATACGCCCCCAATCTGGAAATCCCCGTTTCCGAAATTACGGGCGTTTACGGCTATTCCAAAGAAATCAGCAAAGGAAAAGACACCACGTCGGGCCATTGGGAAATGGCGGGCGTTCCCGTCACGTTTAAATGGGGGTACTTTCCGGCCGAATATCCCAGCTTTCCCGCGGATATCATTGAAGAATTCATCGCCAAGGCAAAAATTCCGGGCGTTTTGGGCAATAAAGCGGCTTCCGGCACGGCCATTTTGGAAGAACTGGGCGAAGAATGTGTCAAAACGGGCAAACCGATTGTTTACACTTCGGCAGACAGCGTTTTTCAGATCTGCGCTCATGAAAAACATTTCGGACTGGAACGTCTGTACGAAATCTGCCACATTGCCCGCGACATTTTAAACGAACATACGGAAAACGGCGTGATTGCCCGCGTCATCGCCCGCCCGTTCGAAGGCGAAACGAAAGAAACGTTTAAGCGTACCGGCGGACGCCATGACTATTCCGTTCTGCCGCCCGCTCCGACGGTTTTGGATAAAATGAAAGCGGCCGGCGGCAACGTCGTTTCAATCGGGAAAATCAGCGATATTTTTGCCGCGCAGGGCATTACGCAGGCACTGCCTGCCGTCGGGTTGGAACAGTTGTTTGACCGCACGCTGGAACAAATCAGAACGGCGCCGGATAATACGATTATTTTCCCGAACTTTGTCAACTTCGATATGGATTGGGGTCACCGCCGCAACGTTTCCGGTTACGCGGCAGGGTTGGAATATTTCGACAGCCGCCTGCCCGAACTGTTCGCCGAAATGAAAGAAGGCGATATTTACTTCATCACGGCGGACCACGGCTGCGATCCGACGTTCAAAGGAACGGATCATACACGCGAACACGTGCCCGTCATTATGTTCGGCAAAGGTATTGCGCCGCGTTATATCGGCAGGCGCGAAACATACGCGGACATCGGCCAGACGATCGCGGATTATTTCGGGCTGGAACCGTTTGAAAACGGCAAGTCGTTTTTAAAATAAACCTTTATAAAAAGGGCATTCGGCAGAATGCCCTTTTTCTGCTTTTACGGGGAATACATTATGCTGCCGCAGGATATCATTCGCAAAAAACGTGACGGAGAAACCTTAACCAAACGGGAAATCGAAGAATTTGTTCAGGGCATTGACGATTGGTCAATCTCCGACGGGCAGATTTCCGCTTTGTTAATGGCCGCATTGATCAACGGATTAAATAACGATGAAATTATCGCTTTCGTTAATGCGATTGTCGAAACGGGCATTATTTTAGACTGGAACAGCGTTGATTTAAACGGGCCGGTAGCGTCTGTTTACACGATGTTCGGAGTCGGCGATAAATCAGAAATTATTGCCGCGCCGTTATTGGCGGCCTGCGGTATTTATGTTCCGATGATTTGCGAAAGAATACAATATCACGCCGGCGGCACGCTGGACAAGCTGGACAGCATAAAAGGCTTTACGTCTCGCCCGACTTTGGCGCGGTTCAAAAAAACGCTGCGTGAAAGCGGCTGCGCTTTTATGTCGCCGACAGAACAAATTGCGCCCGCAGATTTGCGCATACAGTCGATCCGCGACGTTACGGCTACGGTCAGCAGTATTCCTTTGATGATAATGTCTTTGATGGTAAAGAAAATTGCCAGCGGCATTAAGAATTTGACCGTTGACGTTAAAGTCGGCAGCGGTTCTTTTACGCCTTCTCTTCAGGAAGCGGAAACATGCGCGCAAAAAATCAAAGAATGCGCTCCAGCTTTCGGCATTACGACAGACATCACATTATCGCAGATGGATCATATTGTCGGCCAAAACATCGGCAATGCGCTGGAAATTTATGAAATCTGGGCTTATCTGACGGGAAACGGTCCCCGCGATCAGGAATTACATGATTTGGTCACCAATATTTGTTCTTCGGTTTTAATTCAAAATAAAATCGTCGAAAATCAAGAACAGGCCGTTGAAAAAATCGAACGGGCTTTAGGATCGGGACAGGCGGCCGAATGTTTCAGCCGTATGTTATACGAACAAGGCGTTTTGCCGAACTTTATTTCCAATCCGGCAGCTTTTCTGCCGACGGCTCCGATCATTCAGCCTGTTTATCCGGACAAAGAAGGATACGTTTCCAAAATGAATCTGCGCTGGATCGGTCTGGCTGTTTTGGAAATGGGCGCGGGCAGACTGTATCAGGAACAACGGATTGATTATTCGGCCGGTTACAGCAACGTCTGTCACCCGGGAATGTATGTTTCCGCGCGGGTTCCTCTGGCTTTCGTTCATGCGGAAGACGCCAAAACAGCCGAACTGGCGGCCGTTCATCTGAAGGGCGCCGTAACTATATCAGAACAGCCTGTATAAAGCCGCCCGATCAGCCGTCCGTTCAATCAGACCGCGCAGAGTTTCTTCATTTTCGACAGAACAAAAACGACACATCAGCCGGATCGTTGAAGCCGACATGTCTTCCCAGCCGGCTTTTGTATCTTCAGAACACAGAGATAACAAAACGGACAACAGCGTCCATAACCGGTAAGTCCGGGTTAAGATCTGCCCCGTCTGCGGGTCGATCAAACCATGCTCGACAGCTTTGGTTAAAACGGGAACGACCGCTTTTTGCAATAAATCAGGGTATTGTCCGGCATATTTCAGCTGTAAATACTGCGCGGAAAATTCAATGTCAATCATTCCGCCGCCGGCGTATTTTATTTGATCCGTAACAGATGAGATATGAAATTGTTCGCGGATTTTTTCCCGCATGGCGCAGACGTCTTGTTTTAATTTATCCGGATCACGCGAACGGCACAGCTGTTTTTGAATCTCAGCCGTCATTTTTTCCGTTTCGCCCCAGACGACTCTGGCTTTTGTCAATGCCATCAGTTCCCATGTCCAGGCGGAATCGGCATAATAATGCGTAAAAGAATCAAATGAAGCCGCCGCCGGCCCGGCATTTCCGGACGGACGCAGGCGCATATCAACCGGCCAGAGAATACCTTCTTTGGTATTTGCGGTCAACGCATTGACAAACCGCTGCGCCAGACGGGCATAATATACTCCGGGAGACAAAGATGAAACGCCGCCGGCCGAACCGGTATCGCCGTCACGAACGTTATAAACAAACAAAATATCCAGATCCGAAGAAAAAGTCATTTCCGCGCTGCCGGCTTTTCCCAGCAGCACAAAAGAAAAAGACGATTGCGCGAACCGGCCGTAACGTTTTTCAAAACTGCGCAGAACGACCGGACACAAAGCCTGCAAAACAGCGGTTGCCAAATTACTCAGATTTTGTCCCAGATCTTCTTTATTCATCAGCCCCTGTAAAAACAGAACGGCGCAGCGGAATTTTTTTTCGCGCACGAAACGCCGCATGGCGTCCAAAGCCTGTTCGTCATCTTCCGCCAGTTCCAGCAAAGCTTTTGCTTCCGCCCGCAATTCGGACACTTCGGGAAAAGCGGAAAAGAAAGAAGGGTTTAGAACCGCGTCAAACAATTCATTGCGATACGTCAGTTCCCGCGATAAAACGGGCGCGGCGGAAATCAATCCGGCCAGCAGATCCAGCAGAGCCGGACGCGACTGAAACAGCGAAAACAACTGTACGCCGGCAGGCAATCCTCTGAGAAATTCGTCAAAAGCCAAAAATGCCGCGTCCCGGTTTTCATTTTTTCCTAAAGCATTAAAGATCAAAATCAACAGATCGGCCATTAACTCGCGCGCTCTGTCGCTGCGCAAAGCCCGATAACGCCCCGACAGCCACCCGCGCACCGTTTCGCCGATCCGGTCAATATTTTCAAATCCCAGATTTTTCAGATATTCAGCCGTTTGAGCCGGAACGTCCGTTCCGCTGAAAGAAAGCGTCCGCGACATTTCATGATCGTCCTGAGCGAACAAAGAATCATAGATTCTGCGGACACAGTTACAATGATCCGTTAAAACGCGCAGAAAGTCCCGCCGGTTTTCAAAGCCGTCAAACCGGGCCAAAGCGTCCAGTTCTTCGGCCGATTTCGGCAAAGTCTGCGTCTGCTGGTCGTCAATCATCTGCAAACGGTGTTCCAGCCGGCGCAGGAAAGCATAGGCGTTACTTAAATCCTGCCTGTCCCGCGGCTTTACCCAGCCCGCTTTTGTCAAAGCGTTTAAAGCGACCAGCGTTCCTCTGGCGCGCAGGCGCGGATCCCGTCCGCCCCATAACAGCTGCTGCAGCTGGGTAAAAAATTCGATTTCGCGGATCCCGCCCTGCCCCAGTTTTACATTAAAGCCGGTTTTATCCGGCGTTTCGGTGCTTCTGGCGCCCAAAGACCGCTTTATTTCGCTGATCTGGCGCAGCGCGTAAAAATCCGTCGTCCGCCGCCAAATAAAAGGTTTAATATCCTTTAAAAAAGAATTTCCGGCCATTTTGTCACCGGCGATAACGCGCGCTTTGATAAACGCGGTGCGTTCCCAATTCTGCGCAAAGCTTTCGTAATAACAGGCCGCCGCCTGCGTGCTGAGCGCGACCGGCGTTGATCCCGGATCCGGCCGCAGGCGCAAATCCGTCCTGAACACATAGCCGTAAGCCGTTTTATCGTCAAGCAGCGCAATAATTTCTTGTGTCAGACGGACAAAAAATGAACCGATTTCTTTTTTTCCCGTATAAGGAACCTTTTCTTCGTCAAATAAAACAATCAAATCAATATCCGACGAATAATTCAGTTCTCTTGCCCCCAGCTTGCCCATTGCGATCAGAAAGAAACCGCTGCCTTTTTCAGGTTCCGCCGGATTTGGCAGGCATAAATCACCCTTTTGATGACGCCGTATCAAAACCGCGGCGACGGCAATGCGTACACAGGCTTCCGCCAAAACGGACAAAGCATGCGTTATTTTGCTTAAATCCCACTGCCCGTCAATATCGGCCAAAGCGATCAACAAAGCGCAGCGGCGCTTTAATAAACGCAGTTCTCTGCCGATCATATCCATATCCCGCTGCCCGTACAGGCGGGAAAACGCCGCCTTTAACACCGCAGCAAAAGTCGGCTGATACCCTTTTTGAATAATCTCCGCCAGAAATTCCCGTTCGGCCAGCATCAGGCGCACCAGATACGGCGACGCCCCGTTCAGATATCCCAGCTGACGGCGGACAAACTCATCTGCAACGACGGTCTGAAAAAACAAAGCCGTTTCCCGGGGCAATTCGGACAACCCCTCTGTCCATTCCTGATACAATAGGTGATCCTTTGGCAATAAATATGTGTTTTTTTGTTCTAAATTCATCTTCTTTGTGGAAAGAACGCGATGGTGATTCTATAGTAGATTCTGTTTTAAGAGGTTTGTCCGTGTTACGCAAGGTTTTCAGATTTTTTTTAATTTTTCTGCAAATCACCGTGGTCTGCCTGCTGGCCGCCGTCGGCGCTTTTTTCTGGCGCCTGCATAAAGGACCGATTGATATCAATCCTTATATTCCTTATTTGGTTCAGGCGGCTTCGTCTTCGGACACCGTTGCGGATATTTCCATCGAATCTGCCGAAATGCGTTGGGGCGGCATACGCCACCCGATTGATTTCGCCTTAAAAAATTTCAAGGCGTATGACGAGCAAAAACGGTTGGTTTTAGACGTTCCGCAAATGTCTTTTTCATTCAGCCTGATAGCTCTGATGCAAGGCACGATCGCTCCCAGAACGATCGCCGTTTATCGCCCGTATCTGCATCTGCAGATTGACCAAAAAGGCGAATTAAAAGAAACGGCTGAAGAAGATAAGCCCGCTTTTTCATTGGAAACGACACTCCGCCTGTTAAAACGCGAAGAACACCTGACGGAATTTTCTTTGGTCAAAGCCGCAATAAAAATCACAGACAACATGCATCAGGCCGAATGGTCTTTGCCCGCGGTTAATCTGACTTATTCGCGCCGGTTCAGAAAAAATCATTTAAACGGTTCTCTGGCCGTGCAGATGAAAAACAACAAACTGCTGATGATTAACCTGAACGGCCGGTGGAAAGGCCGGGGAAAGAAAATCTCTTTTGACGTCAATATCGACAATCTGGATCTGACAAATTCTCAGGCCGCACAGAAATATCCGTATTTGAAAAACTTTACGACTCCCGTCAGTCTGGCCATCAATACGCAGATCGACGCTCTGCCCTTAATGAACGGCAGTTCTTTGACCGACTGGCGCGAAGCCGTTGACAAAATTGATTTTGCAATTACCGGCGGCGAAGGCATTGTCAATCTGCCCGATCCCGTTATTGCCCGGTATAATCTCAGCCGGTTTAAGCTGAACGGTTCATGGTACGGATCCGCTAACAATTTTGATATTTCAAATTTCCGCCTGATTTTGCAAAACGGCGGCAAGGCTTGGGGGAATTTTTCCGTTTCCGGCATCGGCGAAGCCATTGACACGCAGAACTGGGAAAAAATTCGGGCGACTTTAAACGCCGAAGCAACCAATATTCCCATGGATATGCTGCCGGATTATTGGCCGGCCTCTATCGGCCCGAACGTTCACGCCTGGGTTAAAGAAAACCTGAAGGGCGGACTGATTACAGACGCTAAGTTCGCTTTGCACTTTTCCGGCTTGAAAAACGAAAGCGGCGTTGACGCCGACAAAGTAGACGGAACGGTCAACGTAACGGATACTCAAGTCAGCTATATGGACGGCATGCCGCCGATTAATGCCGTTTCCGGAAACGTTCATTTAACGCGCGATAAAATCACCATTACGGTTTCAAAAGGCAACACGGACAGCATTTTAATCGTAAATGGCGGGACTTTAACTTTTCTGGATTTAACAAAGCCCGTTTCTTCGGCCGCGCTTGATCTTGATTTATCCGGGAATGTGCGCGATATCCTGACCGTTTTAGACGCGCCGCCTTTGGGGCTGACCAAAGATATGGGATTAAAATCGGATAAAACGACGGGAACGGCGTCGGGAAATTTACAGCTGTTTTTTCCGATCGGCGATGCGTTTCACAGCGCCGATCAGATTAAAATCAAAGCCAGCGCCGACGTGCGCAACGCGGATATCGGAGATATCGCTCTGGGGTACGGGCTGCAGGACGCAATATTGCAGCTGGAATTAAATGACAGAGATTTAACGCTGGACGGAACGGCTTTGTTTTATTCTTCCACGGCAAAATATTCTATTTTCCAGAGCTTTGACAAATCAAAAGAAATAACGTCCGATATCCGTCTTCATGTCGATTTGAACGAACGGGCCAGAGATTTCTTGAACTATCCGTTATTCGGTCCGCCGGCAGTCAAAGGCGTTTTGCCGACAGATCTGCATTTAACGACTAAAAATAACGGAACCGGATTTTTGGAAATAACCAGCAATTTGATAAATGCCGATATTGATATCCGGGAAATCGGTTGGGTCAAACCGGCAAAAACGGCCGGGAAAGCACTGATTCATTTAGAAATGAATAACGGCCGGCCGCAGGATATGCCGTTAATCGAGTTGACTGACGCCAACAAAACTTATATTCGCAGCAGTATTAATTTTAATAAAAACGGACAGCCGGATAAAATAGAAATCAATCCGATCCGGACCGGACGGACAAATGCCCGCCTGCGCGTGCGTTTCCAGCCGGACAAAACAATTTCTTTTGATCTGAGCGGCGCTGAATTGGATCTTTCCGGACTGTTAAGCAAGGGGGTATCTTTTTCAGAATCCGACAGAGCCGAAAAACAAACAAATACTTCCGCCCCCAACATGTTTTTCCAGGCCGCTATTGATAAATTATGGCTCAGCCGCGCCGGTTTTTCGGAAAACAACGCCTTTTCGGCTCACTATCAGTCCGGTTGGAAAAAAATGAACGTCGCCGGCTATATCGGGCAGCAAAAAGTTCCTTTGCTGTTATCTTTGACTCCGACGGCGGAGAAAAACAAATACACCGTTTCCATGACGTCGCAAGACGCCGGATATACTTTAAAAGCTCTGGACTATATATCAACAGTCAAAGGCGGCAAATTAAAGCTGGACGGTATTTATACTTTCCCCACAGGATCGCGGGGAACAGTCAAAATTTCCGATTTCTATCTGGAAGAACAGCAAATCCTGACACGCTTGCTGATGTTAACGTCATTAACCGGTATTATTGATACGCTGCGCGGAGAAGGCTTGTTTTTCGATAAAGCCGAAATTCCCTATACAACGGACAAAGAAAGCCTGACCGTTTATGACGCCGTTATATCGGGAGCATCGCTGGGAATCACTTTAAACGGAAAATATTACCGCCAAACCGGATATCTGAACCTGCGCGGTTCATTGATTCCGTTCTATACTTTAAACAGCCTGTTGGGAAAAATCCCCTTAATCGGTAAAATCTTTTCCGGAGAAAAAGGCGGCGGCTTAATCGCGCCAACCTATACGATCAAAGGAAAACTGCCCGCGCCGGACATATCCGTCAACGCTTTTTCGGCTTTAGCGCCCGGGGCAATCCGTTCTTTGTTCGGAAAATTATCGGATAACGATCAGGATATGAGTCAGTCCGAACCGCAAAAAAATACTTCTCCGACTCCGCAGCAGAAAAAATATAAACCGCTGGATCCTTCTCAGGAAACGGAAATTACGGATATTCTGCACCATGAATCGGAAAATCACTGACATGCCGTGAAATAAAATCAGCGGCTTCTTGCGCAGACATTACAGCCGTATCGCAGATCAGGCGTTCGTCCGTACGTCGTTCATAATACCGTTCAACGACTTCTCGCCATGAGGGCAAAACAAATCCCGGCAAATTGCATATTCTGTTTTCGACACGATACCGGTGCTCCGCCGGATCGGAACAAATAAATTCAACGTCCAAAAATGAAACGCCGGCGCGCTCGGCCGTCTGTCTCCAAGAACGACGAGTTATTTCCAGCGGATTAACGCAATCGGCAATGACATGCTGTCCTAAACGCAGATTCTCTTCTGCCAGAGCGTATGCGACAGCATATCCGGCGTCATTTATTGACGATTTTTCAATATGCTTCCCGGCCGTTAAAGTATGTTCAATCGTATCAATGCGCAGATAAACCGCCCGCAGCAACCGTGTCAGAATCTCAGCCGTTGTTGTTTTTCCTGTCCCCGGCAGTCCGCCCAGAATGATCAGCATCTTTTTCTCCCGCAAAAAAAAACGCCGGAAAGACTCCGGCGTTTTTATAAAGATCAGGTATTATTCAGCCGCTTCGGCGCCGGCGGCCTTTTCACGAATAGCCTTAACATTAACGTCCAGCTCATCGCCCATCATCGCCCCCGGAGAAATGAAATCACCGATAATGAAATTGGGGATTCCCCGGAATTCCAGACGGTTTGCCAGAATGCGGTTCGCATTCAGAACTTTGTCCAGCGACTTGTCTTTTCTGTCTTTTTCAAACTTTTCCATATCCAGACCGGAAGATTTCGCATACGCAATAATGTCTTCTTCGGTCAGCTGGCCGTTGTGCGTAATCATCGCCTGATGCATTTCAAAATATTTGCCCTGTTTTTCGGCAGCCAGACCGGCGCGCGCAGCCAAGTCGGACGTTTCGCTTAACGAAGGCATATCTTTTAACACCCAGCGGATATTTCCGTCGTTTTGAACATATTCCCATACTTTCGGGAACATCAGTTTGCAATAACCGCAGTTGTAATCAAAAAATTCAACGACTGTGACGTCGCCGTCGGGATTTCCCAAAACCGGCGTATTCGGGTCGCGTTCCAAAGCCGTACGGCTGCTTTTTAATTTACCGACCATTGCCTGTTGTCTGGCTTCTTCTTCTTTTAAACGATAATTATCCAGAGCTTCTTTAACAATTTCAGGATTATTCAGCAGGTATTCTTTGACGATATTTTTAACTTCATCTTCATTCAGGCCGAACTGAAAGAATTTGGCCTGCGCCGCAGAAGGCAGAGCGATCGCAGCTAACAAGAACAAAACAAATACTTTACGCAGCATTTTAATATCCTTCTTCAGTGAAAAACTAAAGTAGAATAATAAATCAAAAACAGCGATCTGAAAACACTTATTTATCAATCTTCTTTTTTCCGGCGCGAATACCGTACAGAATATCCTGAGCGCGCATACAGGCGGGCAGCCCGTCGGGCAGCAAAGACACGGCGCGTTTCGCAAACATTTCGGCCTGTTTCGTATTGCCGGACAAAATATTATATTCGGCCAGAGCATAGGCCGCCAATCCCGGTTGTCCGGTCCGGCCGTAAACGACCGCCTGCAACCGCCAGATGAGCGGAATTTCATGTCCGGTATGGGCAAAAGCCGACAATTCTTTTTGCGCCAGAGCCAGACTTTCAGGATCGTCCTTTTCAATTTGAGCCTGGATCAGTCCGACACGCATCAGAATCGAATCTTTCAACAAATCAACGGCTTTTTGATACGGTTCTACCGCTTCGGCGGCACGCCCCGTTTCAAACAAGATCTGTCCTTTCAGTTCGTAAAAATAAGGATCGGACGGGTAATCCGTAATCAAAGCGTCAATCTGTTCCAAAGCTTTTTTAAAATACCCGTCTTTATAAAAAGCGACCGTTCTGGCGTAACGCGCCGGCAGGCTTGTATCCTGTTCGGGATACCGTTCCAGCGTTTTTTTCGAAGGATACAAAAATCCGTACAATTTTGCACGCGCACGTTCAAACAAAGCATTTTCCGCCGCTATGAGCTGAGGATCAACGGGAAACACCGTCTTTTCCTTTTTTTGCTGCGCCAAAATAAAGCTTAACCGTTCCTTGACTGCAGGGTGAGAACGCCATAACGCGAAATCGTCGGTCAGCTGATAATCCTCCTGCGTCTGCAATTTACGCATAATCGTTTCAAAACCCGAAAAATCATGTCCTGTACGCCTCAGCAAAGAAACGGCGATTTGATCTGCGGCATTTTCTTCACTGCGGCGATATGCGGCAAAAACGCTCTGCATGGAATTAACGCCGCCCAGCATAGCCCCGACCGCGGCGTCCGCTCCGCCGCCGGCAGCAGCCGCCACCGCCCCCAAAACCATTGACACCAGCATACTGCGCTGCGCAATACGCATGTTTTCATACAGGCGCACAACATGCCCGCCCGCAATATGTCCGGTTTCATGAGCCAATACGGCAATCACTTCCTGCGCGTTATCTGCTTTGAGCAGCAGCCCCGTATGAATGAAAATATGCAGCCCTTTTGCCGCAAAAGCATTAATCGAATCATCTTTAACCAGATGAACATTCATATTCTGAACGTCCAATCCGGCTTTTTCAAATAAAGGAGTCAGATAAAAAGAAACGGCGCGTTCAATTTCTTCATCACGCACCAAAGAAAGGCTTTGCGCGCGCGCCGCCCCGATATACAGCCCAAAAACAAGCCCGATAATCAGAACGGCGCGCCGCATCGTTTTACAACGAATAATACATTTTGTATTCAAGCGGGTGCGGAGTCTTATCATACTCTTTTAATTCAGCCCGCTTAATTTCCAGATACGAATCGATCAGATCGTCTGTAAAGACGTCGCCTTTTTTCAAAAAAGCGCGATCCGTATCCAAAGCGTCCAGCGCCTGACGCAGATCAATCGCGACGGAAGGAACATTTTTCAGTTCTTCCGGCGGCAGATCGTACAGGTTTTTATCCATCGGTTCGCCCGGGTGGATTTTATTTTCAATCCCGTCCAAACCGGCCATCATCAAGGCTGCGAAAGCCAGATAAGGATTAGCCGTCGGATCGGGGAATCTGATTTCAACACGTTTTGATTTCGGGCTGGATCCGAAAGGAATCCGGCAGGAAGCCGAACGGTTGCGCGCCGAATATGCCAGCAAAACAGGCGCTTCGAATCCCGGAACCAAACGTTTATAGCTGTTGGTTGTCGGATTCGTAAAGGCGTTTACGGCATGAGCATGTTTAATTACTCCGCCGATAAAATACAACGCTTTGTCAGACAAATCGGCATATCCGGTTCCGGCAAACAGCGGTTTATCGCCTTTCCACAGCGACATATGCGTATGCATTCCCGAACCGTTATCACCCATCACAGGCTTGGGCATAAATGTAGCCGTTTTGCCGTATTCATCGGCGACATTGCGCACGACATATTTATATAATTGCAGATTATCCGCCGTTTTCAGCATATCACCGAAAGCAAATCCCAATTCATGCTGTGAAGCGGCAACTTCATGATGATGTTTATCGACAGGCAGTCCCAGCTGCGCCATAACCGTCAGCATTTCGGCACGCAGGTCATTCGCCGAATCAACAGGAGGCAAAGGGAAATAACCGCCTTTGATTCCCGGACGATGACCGGAATTGCCGCCGGCAATGTCTTTATCTGCCATGCCGTCGCCTTCAATCGAAGAAATTTCAAAGGAAATCTTTTCAGGAGAAACACACGTCTTAACATCGTCAAAGACAAAAAATTCAGCTTCAGCTCCGACATAAACGGAATCCGCAATTCCCGTGGAAGCCAAATAAGCTTCGGCCTTTTTCGCTGTCGAACGCGGATCGCGCGCATACGGCTGTCCCGTAAT
>JBJFAY010000072.1:0-5161 GCA_051888155.1 Alphaproteobacteria bacterium | reverse complement strand
GAAACCGTCCGTATTGCCAAGCTCCCGCGAAAAAACAATCTGAGCCCCATCATCCAAAGCGCGCCTGACGACCATACCGGCGATACCAGAAGCTTTTTCTATACGGTTGACTAAATTCCGGACACGCTTTCGATCTGCCAATTCTTTTTGAGAAACAACTTTTTCAGGCCAATACGTGCCAAACTCAATCCCCCATTCTTCCATAATTTCATTTGCTTGTTTTTCTCTAGCATCCATAAGGCAGGACTCCCATATATTTTGAATATAGTATAGAATTATGTCAAAAAATAATCTTGTCAATTTTTTCTTATAAAGAAATATGGACTTTACGCCTTTCAAGCGTTATTTTGCCTTAATCTTTCTTTAAAGAGCAGGTATTTAATGTCTTGTCTTGTTTATTCTTCAGAACTTTATCCTATCGTTCCGCAGGACATTGCGGTTTTGAACGACGGCGCGGATATGCCGGACACAAGCGATGAAATCGTTGTTTTAATCGGGAACAACAAAATCAGCGGCGATAAAACAAACGCAGACGTTTTAATCAAAGGACGCGCAGCCGTCCGGAAAGCCATTGAAGAGAACACTCCCTTTATTCCCGTCCGTTTTGCTTTTATTCCCGCGAACAAACGTTTCGATCTGCTATCGCCTCTGATTCGGAAACTGCGTTATAAAATCCGGTTTTACGGATCAAACGTATATCATATTAACCCTAAAAGTATTCGGGCGTTAAAAATCGAACGCACGTTTAAAACACGGAAAAACGCTTATTCTTTTACCGCGGCAAGCCGGCGCATGACACGTCAGGAACGCGACGCCGAATATGACAATATCCTTAACAGCATCAAAGAAAACGGCTTTTCGGATAGCGATCCGATTGACATTATGCTGTGCCGTCTGGCCGGCGCAAAAGACTGCGTCAACAACGGACATCACCGCATGGGCATGGCTTTGGAGCTCGGACTGGATAAAATTCCCGTCCGTTTTTCGGCCGCGGGCGCGTCGCCGAAAATACTGCGTCCGGCATTAAAATTGTTTTCAACCTTCAATCTGGCGTTCAAACGCCGCTTCGGTCATTAACGACCGCTTTTGGGGTATAATTTTATACCTTGCCTTTTAGGCATAAAACCGATTAGACTGGTTGCAATCTAATTTTATTGATGAGGTTTTCATGTCAACAATATTAATTCGCAACGCGACGGTTTTGACTTTTATGTCCGAAACGCCCGTGTTGAAAAACCATGCCGTTTTAATCGAAGGCAAAAAAATAAAAAAAATCGCTCCCGATACCGAATTTACGGATTATAAAGGCAAAGAAATCGACGCGCGCGGCCGGATCGTTATGCCGGGATACATCAACGCCCACATGCATTATTATTCAACGATGGTCCGCGGTCTGGGCAAAGCGGAACCGGCGTCCACTTTTATCGGCGTTCTGGAAAATTTGTGGTGGCGGCTGGACAAAAAATTAACCGTTGAAGATTCTTACTACAGCGCCTTGATCCCGATGATCGACGCGGTGAAAAACGGCACGACAACGTTAATTGACCATCACGCTTCGCCGTTCCATATCACGGGGTCTTTGGACGCGATCGCCAAAGCCGGCAAAGAAGTCGGTCTGCGCAACTGCCTGTGTTATGAAGTCTCCGACCGCGACGGACAGAAAATCGCCGATGAAGGCATGACTGAAAATGAAAACTTTATTTTGCGCTGCGAAAAGGAAAACGACGATATGCTGCGCGGCCTGTACGGACTGCACGCTTCGTTTACGGTATCCGACGCCGATTTGGAACGCGCGGCCGATTTCGTGAAAAAACACAATTCCGGATTCCATGTCCATACGGCCGAAGCCGCTTCCGACGAAGAAGCCTGCGAAAAAGAACACGGCCGCCGCGTTGTCGAACGCTTTTATGACAAAGGCGTCCTGGGCAAAAAAACGATCTGTCCGCACTGTGTGCACATCAATGAACACGAAATGGATCTGCTGGCCGAAACAGACACGATTGTCGTAACGAATCCGCAGTCAAACCTGAACAATGCCGTCGGCGTCGCCAATCTGGTCAAAATGGCCGGCAAAGGCATCTTGATCGGTTTGGGTACGGACGCAATGACCGTTAATATGCGCGAAGAGCTGCGTTGCGGTTTATGGGCGCAGAAATACGGCCGTCAAGACCCCGCCTGCGGATTTATGGAACTGGCGTCAACCGTCGCTTTTAACAACCCGAAAATCTGCGACCGTCTGTGGGAAGGCATGGGGATCGGCACATTAAAAGAAGGCGGCGTCGCCGACCTGATCATTCTGGATTATCTGGCGCCGACGCCGTTAAACGACGCGACATGGCTGGGACATCTGATCTTCGGCTTCGCGAACGTTCCCGTCGACACCACGATCGTTGCCGGAAAAATCCTGATGGAAAACAAAGAACTGAAGCTGGACATAGACGTTGAACGGGCTTACGCGCGTTCCGCCGAACTGGCCGAAAAGCTATGGGACCGTTTCTAAAGATATTTTAACTTGGAGTGAAGAATGACTAAAAGACTTTATTTAACCGACGCGCAGTTAAAAGCCGAAATGGACCGCTGCCTTTACTGCGCCGAAAAACCGTGTATGAAGGCCTGCCCTTCAAACTGTTCTCCCGCCGACTTTATCATGGCGGCAAAACAGGGCGGCGCCAAAGACTACGGCCGCGCCGCGGAAATGATTTTAAAATCCAACCCGCTGGGCCAGATGTGCGGTTTGACCTGTCCGGATCAGTTCTGTATGAAAGCCTGTTCCCGCAAAGGCTTTGACGCGCCGATCAAAATCCCGGCCGTTCAGGCGGCCATTTTGGAAAAAGCGCGTAAATTAAAAGCGGTTGACGTCCCTGAAAAAGTCGTTTCCAACGGTAAGAACGTCGCCGTTGTCGGCGCGGGTCCCGCCGGTATGGCGGCCGTTGCCGTCCTGGCGCGCAAGGGCTATTCCGTCACCGTATTTGAAGGATCCGACAAAGTCGGCGGCGCGGCAAAGTTAATTCCCGAAGCCCGCCTGCCGCAGGCAGTCATTGAAAAAGACTGGGATTTCATCAAAACGTTCGGCGATATCACCTTAAAGATGAATCACCGCGTTGCCAATCCGGCAGACCTGCTGAAAGACGGTTATGACGGCGTTATTGTCGCCGTCGGAGAACCTCACTCCGCCAAAATGGGTATTCCGGGCGAAGACTTGGCCGTTTCGTTTATGGATTACCTCAAAGAACCGGAAAAATACAAAACAGCCGGCAATGTTGCCGTTCTGGGCGGGGGCGCCGTTGCGACCGACTGCGCTGTTACGGCAAAAGACACAGGGGCGGAAAATGTTGAAATGTTCGTCCGCCGCCGCGTTTCCGACATGCGCCTGACCGGAGAAGAACGGTCTTGGCTGATGGATAAATCCATTGACATCACGTCGATGACCCGCGTTGAAAAGATCGAAAAGACCGGCGACACTTATACGCTGTACACCTGCAAAACGCGCTTTAACGGAACAAAGCTGGAAGACATTCCCGAAACAACAATCAAACGTCCTGATTTTGCGCATGTCATTATGGCCGTCGGTTCCAAAGCCGATCCGAAGACCGAAGCGGAAAAAGTCATTTACGCCGGCGACTGCAATCACGGCGGGTCGACAATCGTCGAAGCCGTCGCGTCCGGCAAAAACGCCGCAAACGAGCTGCATGCCGCCATTACGGGCGAAGTGCAGGAAACGGTCTGCCCCGTCAGTAAAGTCGTTTCGTACAAAGCGAAATCCTGTACTGTTGTCGAAGGCGTTGAAAAAAATCCCGTGGATCTGACAACCGATTTTTTCGGGGTATTTAAGCTGCGGAATCCGTTCCTGCTGTCCGCAGCTCCGCATACTGACGGCTATGAACAGATGGACGCGGCAATGAAAGCAGGCTGGGCCGGCGGTGTGATGAAGACGGCGTTTGACGTTAAAACGTCCGCCGACATTCATATTCCGGCCGGATATATGTTCAAGTTTTCCGACGCGACGTACGCGAACTGCGACAACGTGTCCGACCACCCGATCGACCATGTCTGCAAAGAAATCGAAGCTTTGCGCAAAAAATGGCCCGACCGTTTGATTATGGGATCAACCGGCGGCCCCGTAACGGGCAATGAAGAACATGACCGCGACGGCTGGCAGTCCAATACAAAGAAAATGGAAAACGCCGGTTCAATCGCGGTTGAATATTCGCTTTCCTGCCCGCAGGGCGGCGACGGCACGGACGGCGATATTGTTTCTCAAAACGCCGCTTTGACCGCAAAAATCATCGACTACGTCATGGAAGTTTCCGATCCGAACGTACCGAAAATGTTCAAATTAACAGGCGCCGTTACGTCCATTGTGCCGATTATCCGCGCAATTCAGGAAGTTTTTGCCAAATACCCGAATAAAAAAGCCGGTATTACTTTAGCGAACTCTTTCCCGTCGTTGACATGGCGCGAACGCACGGACGGATCCGCAGGCAAATGGGATCAAGGCGTTAACGTCGGATCTTTGGGACGCGGCGTCCTGCCGATTTCCTACCTGACGCTGGCCAACGCAGGGAAAACGGGCATTGAAATTTCCGGAAACGGCGGCCCGCAGAGCTATATGGAAGCCGCGAACTTCCTGGCTTTAGGCGTTAAAAACGTTCAGTTCTGTTCAATCGCGTTCAAATACGGCATTGGTATCATCAAAGAACTGGAAAGCGGCTTGTCCAACCTGCTGCAGGCGCGCGGATTGAAATCCGTCAAGGAACTGATCGGCATCGCTCAACCCAATCCGATTACGGACTTTATGGCTTTGTCGCCGGTCAAACAGATTCCCGAATGCGATCCGAATCTGTGCCAGCACTGCGGCAACTGCACGCACTGCGGTTACATGGCGGTATCCAAAGGACCGGAAGGATATCCGGTTTTTGATCCGAAAAAATGCGTCGGCTGCACGTTCTGCACAAAGATTTGCTTTGCCGGAGCGCTGAAAATGCGCGACCGCAAACCTGACGAAATCCACCCGGAAATCGTCGTTGGATAATCAGTAAAACCAACAAAAAAAGGCGGGTATTTTTCCCGCCTTTTTTATGTTAAAAAAAATAGACAAAATGAAAAAAAAAGAGATATCTTTAATAAAAAATAAGGAGAATGAATATGTCTTTTTTTTCTT
>JBJFAY010000071.1:0-5161 GCA_051888155.1 Alphaproteobacteria bacterium | reverse complement strand
TTGCTTCCGAATACATTTATAATAAATACCGCAACACAAAAACCTGCGGCGTGATTGAAGAAGACAAAGGAAACGGCATTAAGAAGATTGCCGAACCTGTCGGCGTCATCGCCGGAGTTATTCCGACGACAAATCCCACGTCTACGGCTATTTTTAAAACGCTGATCGCTTTAAAAACGCGCAACGCCATTATTTTTTCACCTCACCCCCGGGCTAAAAAATGCACGATTGAAGCGGCAAAAATCTGTTTGGACGCGGCTGTTAAGGCCGGCGCGCCCAAAGGCATTATCGCTTGGATTGACGAACCGTCGATCGAATTGTCCGATCTGCTGATGAAACACCCGCATGTCGATATGATTCTGGCAACCGGCGGTCCCGGAATGGTCAAGGCGGCTTATTCTTCGGGCAAGCCCGCTCTGGGCGTCGGCCCCGGCAATACGCCTGCCGTTATTGATGAAACGGCCGATATAAAAATGGCAGTGTCTTCCATTCTGCTCAGCAAAACATTCGATAACGGCGTGATCTGCGCGTCCGAACAGTCGATTGTCGCCGTTTCCGACGTTTATGACGAAGTCAAAAACGAATTGCGTTACCGCGGAGCTTATATCCTGAATGCGGACGAAAAGAAAAAGGTTGCCGATATTTTATTGACGCCGCGCGGCGTTAATCCTGAAATTGTCGGTCAGCCGGCTTGTAAAATCGCGGCTTTGGCCGGATTGCAGGTTCCCGAAGACGCTAAGGTTTTAATCGGCGAAGTCGAAGACGTTACGACGGCTGAACCGTTTGCGCATGAAAAATTATCGCCGGTTTTGGCTTTATACCGCGCCGAAAATTTCGAAGACGCTATGGAAAAAGCCTATACGCTGGTTGATCACGGCGGAGCGGGACATACGTCCGTTTTATATACTGATCCCAGAAAAGACGACCGGATCAAAGCGTTCGGGAACAAAATTCATACGGGGCGCATTTTAATCAATACGCCGGCGGCGCACGGGGCAATCGGCGATTTGTATAACTTCAGGCTGGAACCGACGCTGACGATCGGGTGCGGTTCGTGGGGCGGCAACGCTACCAGCGAAAACGTCGGGCCGAAACATTTGTTGAACATTAAAACCGTCGCAGAAAGGAGAGAAAATATGCTCTGGTTCAAAGTTCCGCCTAAAGTATACTTCAAACGCGGGGCGATTGATCTGGCTCTGCGCGAACTGAAAGGCAAAAAGAAAGCCTTTATCGTCACCGACAGATTCCTGTTCGATTCCGGCATGGTAACGAAAATTACCAATGTTCTGGAAGACATCGGAACAGATTTCCAGATCTTCTTTGACGTTAAACCCGATCCTGATCTGTCAACGATCAATACGGCGTTTACAATGGTCAAAACGTACGAACCGGACGTCTTTATTTCCATGGGCGGCGGTTCTCCGATGGACGCGGCCAAGATCTTGTGGCTGATGTATGAACAGCCGGATATTAAATTTGAAGACGTCGCCATGCGCTTCTTGGATATCCGCAAGAGAATCTGCGATCTGCCGGCTTTGGGCAAAAAAGCCGATATGGTTGCTATTCCGACGACGTCCGGTACGGGATCCGAAGTCACGCCGTTTGCTGTGATTACAGATGATAAAACGCATATCAAGTACCCGATTGCGGACTATGCTCTGACTCCGACGATGGCGATTGTCGATCCGGATCTGGTCGATTCCATGCCGCCGGGACTGTGCGCGGCAGGCGGTATTGACGCTTTGGTTCACGCGATTGAAGCTTATGTTTCCGTTATGGCGACGAACTTTACGAACTCCATGGCTTTGGAAGCAGCGAAAAAGGTCTTCAAATATCTGCCGCGTTCGTATCACGAAGGCAGAAACGATCCGCTGGCGCGTGAAAAAATGCACTATGCCGCAACGATTGCCGGTATGGCATTTGCAAACGCTTTCTTGGGATTGTGCCATTCCATGGCGCATAAACTGGGCGCGGCGTTTAATGTGCCGCACGGCGTTGCGAATGCGTTGCTGATCTGCCAGGTGATTCGCTTTAACTCGTCGGACGCTCCGACAAAGCAGGCGGCTTTCTCGCAGTACAGATATCCGAACGCCAAAGAAAAATACGGTCAGATCGCTAACCAGCTGAAACTGGGCGGCAAGAACGACGATGAAAAAGTCGAATTGCTGATCAATGCCATTCAGGATCTGAAAAAAGAAGTCAATATTCCGTTGTCGATCAAAGATTACGGTATTTCGGAAAAAGATTTCTATGCCAAACTGGACGAATTGACCGAAATGGCATTTGACGATCAGTGCACCGGCGCCAACCCGCGTTATCCGCTGATGTCGGAGATCAAGGAAATTTATATTAAAGCTTACGAAGGTACCGTTTAACCCCTTTAAAGGTGCTTTCTAAGGAACAGGCTCCGGTCGTCCGGAGCCTGTTTTTTTGCATGCGGTTTCAAAAAGTTGACGATGAATAAAAAAACTCTTTTGCCGGTCCGGCGGATTGACAAACGTTACAGCAAAGGGCTTTTCTTTTTGTGTTTATTTGATTATCATTACTTCCGCAGCCGGTAGGCCGGCTGCGGAGTGTCGAAGCTCCTTCATAGTTATATAATCCGCCCTGTTACGAGGGAGCCGGGGATATAAGCATATTTATGTCGAATAACTCGGACTGAACTATGACAGTTTCGAACTCCCTCACCTTAAGGCCTAACCCTTAAGGTGAGTTTGTTTTTTTGAATAAAGTCGCGGTTCTATTCCCCGTACGGGCAGTACCCCGTCGGGAGGACGTTGGGCTGGTGGCGCCGCCACCGCCGGCCGTGAGTTTGTTTTTTTACAAACGAAAAGGAGTTACAGAAATGCCATTAAAAACCCATTCAATCGAAGAGTTCAGATACCGTTTGGCAGAAACACTGCGCACGGAACGGATCAATCACGGATATGAAACGGTGTACGATTTGTCCGAAGCTATGAATATTCCCGTCGGAACGCTGATGAACATGGAAACGGGAAACGTCAGCGGTTTCGGGGAATTATTCCGCTTGGCCCGTTTTTACGGCAAGCGGGTCAAAATCGAATTTGAATAAATAAAGAAAAGCCCTCTGACGAGGGCTTTTTCATATTTTAAAAATACGGTTATTTCCGAACCAGCGGTTTGTATTTCACGCGGTGAGGCTGATCGGCGTCGGCGCCCAGACGGCGTTTTTTGTCGGCTTCGTATTCTTCATAGTTGCCTTCGAACCATTCGACGTGGCTGTCGCCTTCGAATGCCAGAATATGCGTTGCAATACGGTCTAAAAACCAGCGGTCGTGCGACGTCACGACGGCGCAGCCCGGGAAAGCCTGCAACGCTTGTTCCAATGCGCGCAGCGTATCAACGTCCAAATCGTTTGTCGGTTCGTCCAGCAAAATCACATTGGAACCCGATTTCAGCATTTTGGCCATATGGACGCGGTTGCGTTCTCCGCCGGACAACAAGCCGACTTTTTTTTGCTGATCGGAACCTTTGAAATTAAACTGGCCGACATAAGCGCGCGATGGAATTTTACGTTTGCCCAGCGTCACTTCGTCATTGCCGCCGGAAATTTCTTCCCATACCGTTTTATTGGGATCCAAAGCGTCGCGGCTTTGGTCAACATAGCCCAAAACAACGGTTTCGCCGATGCGGAAATCGCCGGAATCCGGGGTTTCCTGACCCGTAATCATGCGCATCAGCGTCGTTTTTCCCGCGCCGTTCGGGCCGATTACGCCGACAATACCGCCGGGCGGCAGTTTGAAAGACAAATCGTCAATCAGTAAACGGTCGCCGTAACCTTTGGAAATGTTTTTGGCTTCAATGACCAGGTCGCCTAAACGCGGGCAGGGCGGAATAACAATCTGCGCATTTTCGATTGTCTGTTTATCCGCTTCGTTGACCAAAGCGTCAAACGCCTGAATACGGGCTTTTGATTTTGCCTGGCGGGCGCGCGGGCTTTGGCGGATCCATTCCAGTTCCTGTTTGATCGTGCGCTGGCGGGCGGATTCTTCTTTGGCTTCTTGCGCCAGACGTTTTTCTTTTTGTTCCAGCCAGGACGAATAATTGCCTTCGTAAGGAATACCTTCGCCGCGGTCAAGTTCCAAAATCCAGCCGGTCACGTTGTCCAAAAAGTAACGGTCGTGCGTAACCATAACGACGGTTCCCGGGTAATCGTGCAAATGCTGTTGCAGCCAGGCGACGGATTCGGCGTCCAGATGGTTTGTCGGTTCGTCCAGCAGCAGCAGATCGGGTTTCGACAGCAGCAGACGGCATAAGGCAACGCGGCGTTTTTCACCGCCGGACAGCTTGGTAACGTCGGCGTCCGCCGGCGGACAGCGCAGCGCGTCCATGGCGATTTCAATCGTGCGTTCCAGATCCCAGCCGTTGCAGGCGTCGATTTTTTCCTGTAATTCCGCCTGTTCGGCAATCAGAGCGTTCATTTCGTCGTCGGTCATTTCTTCGGCGAATTTCATGGAAATTTCTTCAAAGCGTTTCAGCAGGTCGCGTGTTTCCCCGCACCCGTCCATAACGTTTTCCATGACGTTTTTCGACGGATCCAGCTGCGGTTCCTGAGGCAGATAACCGACGCTTGCCCCTTCGGCGGCCCAAGCTTCGCCGTTAAATTCGGTTTCAATGCCGGCCATGATTTTCAACAGCGTTGATTTACCCGCGCCGTTCGCGCCTAAAACGCCGATCTTCGCCCCCGGAAAAAACGACAGCCAGATGTTGTGCAGCACCTGTTTGCCGCCCGGGTACGTTTTGGACAGGTTTTTCATCACGTAAATATACTGGTATGAAGCCATAATTATCCTCTTTTAATGAAAACAAGTTATGGCAGTTATACCAGACGCGGCCGTTTCTTCAAAGCAAAATAAGCTTATTCGTCCGTTTCGGCCGTTTGTCTGAACACCAGTTTTTGACCGTCGGAAGTCGTCAAAGTCAGCTCGTCGCTTTTGCGTTCAAAGGAAACGACTTTGGCCAGCGATTGTAAGTAATTCTGTTCCGCCAGCATTAAAGGTTCCGGCCCCATCATCATGGTGACGCCGGCCGGGCCCAGCGTTAATTTGCCGCCGTCCGCTTTATATGTGCCGAAATAACGGTTGACGGCGGATTTTCCCGCATAGCGCAGTTCCGCCGGATTAAAGCTGATTGTGATCTG
>JBJFAY010000070.1:0-5212 GCA_051888155.1 Alphaproteobacteria bacterium | reverse complement strand
AGTGTTGTTCGTTCTTTAATCGAAAAAGAGCTTTCTTCTGAAGAAATAGATATCTACATCCTCGAGCCAACAAAAAAACATACAGAGTTAATAAGCAATGAAGACGTCAAATTAACGCCGTTTCGGGCTGTTTTTTTGAAAACCGTTCAATTTTATAATAATGGTTTATCTTCATTAGGGAACATTGAAATTCAAAAAGTCGTTTATTTTATAAATCTTTTTATGAATAACACGAAATTGCATTTTCAAAAAGACCAGTTCGGGCCATTTTGCAGGAATTTACATAACTCCATCGACCTGTTAGCGCATAAGTTTCTTATAGGATTAAAGGACGGCACGGAATCTAATCAAATCCGCTTACGGCCGGGAACGGAAAAAATCGTAGATGATTACATTGCTGACAAACCTGAAATTAGAGATGTTTTAAACAAAGTTCGATCTTTAATTGAGGGATACGAAAGTCCTTTTGGTATGGAACTTCTTGCTACCGTCCACTTTGTCGTGGCGCGGGAAAAGGCTTCAAATCTAGATGAAGTTATCTTTCGCGTTCACTCTTGGAACGACCGGAAAAAGAATTTAATGAAACCCGAATACATAAAGCGGGCTTTTAATCGGTTAAAAGACTGCGCCTTGATTTAGTTTTATAACGGCGAACAGATTGGCACAGTAAACAGTCCGGCGAACAACCGGCGGAGAATTTATCAAAAAAGATAATCCGCTCTCTGTTTCCGAAAGCGAGCGATTTCGCATAAAATCAAAATCATCAAAAATTTGCAAAAAACACCGCCATAAAAAGCAAAAGTTAGCAAATTTCATTTTATAAAAATCAAAAAATAGCATATTGTATCCGCATCAAAGGAGCGCATTATGGACACGGAAAATTTACCGGAAATCTTTTTATCCGAAAAAGATATTTCTTATAAAATCACACGATTGGTCAAACAGGGAACCGTGAGGAAGATCGCCGGAAAACTCTATACGTCCAATATGCAAGACGATCTTGAAAAAATCGTTTCCCGCCGGTTATGGGAAATCGTCGGACTTTTGTTCCCGAAGGCGATCATTGCCGATCGAACGGCTTTCGACTTGAAACCGACAGCGCATAAAGAGATTTTCGTTATTTCCGGAAAGCAACGGCCTGTTACCGTCGGCGAATATACGATTTATCCGCGTTCGGGAGCTCCCGTTCAGGAATCGGATACGCCGTTTATGGAAAACCTGTATCTTCCTTCGACAGCCCGTAAATTTTTAGAAAGTATGAGGATTTCCCGCCGAAAAAAAAGCATTGAGAACCGCTATCTTTCTCAAACGGAGTTGGAGGAGAAGCTGGATGCGTTCATCCGGATCAACGGCGAGGACGGCGTCAATAAGTTACGCGATCAAATGAGGGGATTGGCTCCGGCCTTGGATTTAAAAGATGAATTTGAAAAAATTAACGCGTTAATCGGATCTTTGCTACACACGCACACCTCCGTTCTGTTAAGTCCTACCGGAAAAGCCCGTTCCTCCGGAAAAGCGTTTGATCCCGATCGAGCGGTTTTGTTTTCGTCCTTGTATGACGCTTTGACCGCCCGCGCTCCGATGTTCAGAAAGACGACCGAGAACGGAAATTCCGTTTTATGCTTTTACGAGGCTTACTTTTCCAATTATATCGAAGGAACCAAATTCCCGATAGAAGACGCGATGGAAATCGTCTTTGAAAACAAAATTCCAGAACATCGACCGGAAGACGCGCACGATATTGCCGGAACATACGGGGTTCTTTCCGATATGAGAGAAATGTCCAAAACGCCGAAAAACGAAGACGACTTATTTGAACTGCTGAAAACGAGGCATGAAAAGATAATGATCGGACGTCCGAATAAAAATCCGGGACGTTTTAAACAAAAACGCAATCAAGCCGGTTCGACCGTATTTGTCGATCCGAGTTTGATCGAGGGAACGCTTCAAAACGGATTCAAGCTCTATCGGAAACTGGACAACGCTTTTTCCCGTGCGGTTTTTATGATGTTTTTGATTTCCGAAGTTCATCCGTTTGATGACGGAAACGGTCGTTTGTCCAGAATTATGATGAATGCGGAGCTGATAGCGGATAATGAACAGAGAATTATCATTCCGACCGTTTACCGTTCCAACTATTTGATGGCTTTGAAAGGACTTTCCCATAACGGCATTACGGACGCTTTTATCAAGACGCTTGATTTTGCTCAAAGATATACGAAAGCGATCAATTGGGGCAATCTGCAACAAGCCGGAAACATGCTGAAAGCGACGAACGCTTTTATTGAAAACGGCGATGACGATACCGCCGTCTTAAAAATGCCGGCAGGAGTTTAAAAACTTTCAGCAGACGGAGCGAGATAATGAGAAAACAGGAACTGCGTTTTATCTTGCAGGAAATGGAAAAAGAACGAAATAACAATGACTTTTCTTTATTCCGCCGAATTTATGCTTCTGAAAAAAGATTAAACGAACTCTGCCAAAATCCGGTCATCCGTAAAAAATTTAACCTATCTCCGCCTGATTTTTCAGATTCCGTCGCATTCGGCTTATACAGCCTGTTCAAAATTCAAAAAGACAAACAAATTAACCGAAGCCGGAATGGCGGCATCAAAAAGAAAGATAAATACAAGCCTTATTTCGATTTTGTACAAGCAGAATACGAAGCATTGCGTCAAAAACGTAAATCGATTTCAGACCGACTCGCCGCCTCTCTGATTTACGAAAAGCTTTTTACTTCATATAAGCATTGTCCGCTGACCGTTTCCAACGGCGAAGAAACAGTTCGAAAGTGGATCGCAAAAATCAGAAAAGCGGATTAGCGTCCTTTATTTTTAACTTGCAAGGTTTGATAGTTTTGCGATTATAACCATAAAAACATTTTTATTTTTATATGTTTTGCGGTATATTTATAAAAAAGGAGTTAGTTATGATTTTAAGACCCTTTTATGTAAATGCCGTAAAACCTTATATAAACCAGCCTCTTATAAAGATTTTAACCGGGATTCGCCGATCCGGAAAATCAACGATCCTGAAAATGATTATGGACGATTTAAAACAATCCGGCATCAAGGACGAACGGATCATTTGCTATAAATTGGACGATTTTGAATTTACGGACACTTCCGCAAAAGAATTGTATGAACGGATTCAAAAAGAGCTTTCCGCAACGGAAAAAACGTATCTTTTCCTTGATGAAATACAGGAAATTTCCGATTGGGAAAAGCTTGTGAACAATTTAATGCAAAACGGAAACGTCGATATTTATATCACGGGGTCGAATTCCAGAATGCTTTCATCGGAAATATCCACATATCTGACGGGAAGATATGTGACGATAAGAGTGTTCCCGTTATCCTTTGAAGAATTTCTGACGTTCAAACAGCAATATGCCGACATTCAAAATCCCAGATCGGAGCTTGCCGATTATGTTCGTTGCGGCGGTTTTCCCGCCGTCCGGTTGAAAGCGTATTCCGATGACGAAGTCTATACGATCGTTCGGGATATTTATAATTCCACCATATTCACGGATATTGTAAAAAGAAACCAGATCAGAAAGACGGATCAGCTGGAACGTATTGTTAAATACACTTTCGGCAATGTCGGGCAGACATTTTCCGCCGCTTCGATTGCCAAATACCTTAAATCCGAACACAGAAGCATCGACAACGAAACCGTTTACGAGTATCTGGAAAAGCTTGAAAAAGCATTCATCCTGTCCAGATGTTCCCGATACGACATACAGGGAAAAGAACTTTTGAAGACGCAAGAAAAATTCTATCTGACCGATACCGCGTTGCGTTTTGCCGTCTTCGGATTTTCTCCGGATTCCGTCGCGTCAATGTTGGAAAACGTCGTATATCTGGAATTATTGCGTCGCGGATACGATGTTTGCATCGGGAAGACGCCGAAAGGCGAAATCGACTTTATTGCCGACAAAAGAAATGAAAAAATATATGTTCAGGTCACGCAGGAAATCCGCAGTGAGGAAACACAACATCGCGAATATGACAGGTTGCTTGATATTCATGACAATTACCCGAAATATGTTTTAAGAACGGACGACTTTGCGCAAGGCAACTATCAGGGGATAAAAACGATGCATATTGCCGACTTCCTGCTTTCAAGGGATTTTTAGCATATGAACTCGGCTTTTTTAACATCAAAAGAAACCGTCCTTACCGCATTCGGAGAAGAATTTAAACACTCTTTCAGCCATTTGAAATATAATTCTTCCGTGTTTCCATCAACGGAAAGATAAAACTGAACATTCTCTTTTCTCATCATACCGGTTCGACCTCATCCATCAATTTTTGAAAAATCGATGTAAAATCAATAGACCTGATTGCACCGTATTTGTTGATAAAATAATTTTTCATATAGTCTTCCGTTTTTCGCACTCCCTTCTTTCCCTCCGTTCCGAAGTCGGAAAGAGCGTAATGCGTGCTCCCGTGCGTTTCGTCATCACGTTCAACAAATTTGATTTCATCCCGCCGGAAAATATTCTTGTTCAGAAAAATGGGATTATGTGTATTAAAGATCAGCTGAGCTTTGTTTTTATTGATTTCATCATTATGATAAATACTGATTACATTCATCAAAACAAACGGATGCAAAGAAACGTCAAACTCATTGACAATCAGCGGAGAACCTATACTGCACCCATTTTCAAAAGTAGAAAAAAATGAGAGTCTAGGACGAGGGGATTATTTCTCCGAAGAGTTGAATTAAAGGAGAAATAATCCCCGAAAGAAAGGGAAAAAATGGGTACACCGAAACTTACGAACAAACAAAAATTATCCATCGTCATAGAAGGGATCAAAGGCCGTCTTGTATCAGAGATATGCACCAGTTACGGGATATCGCAAGCGCAGTATTACCGGATCAGGGATCAATTCTTTTCGAAGGCGGAAGAAGTGTTTGCGACACAAACACCGGACAGGAAACGCGATCAACTGTTAGCGGAGAATCAACAGCTTAAAGAATGCGTAGCCGAACTGACATTGGAGCTTAAAAAAAATGCGGACTGGTAAGACACGGGGGAGATACGCCAAATCTGCATTAAAGAACGGTTTGATCTTACAACGCATTAAAGAATTGAAGAGCCTTCATCCGTTTTGGGGGTATCGTCGTGTATGGGCTTGGTTAAGGTATAAGGAAGAGTTCAACATTAACCACAAACGTGTTTACGATTTAATGCGTAAGAACAATT
>JBJFAY010000069.1:0-5247 GCA_051888155.1 Alphaproteobacteria bacterium | reverse complement strand
GAAGAAGAATTAAACGCAGCAATCAATTTAATATGCGGCGAACACAGCATTGCGTTACCGAAAACATCGCCGGCCATACTGCCGGACCCGACAACCGTAAAATCCTGTTTTTGGCAATCCATGCCCATTTCCCGGAAATGACGTTTAACGCTTTCCCAGGATCCTTTGGCCGTAATCGCCATGCCTTTATGGCTGAACCCCGTGGAACCGCCCGAAGCGAAAGCGTCGCCCAGCCAAAAACCGTACTGAAAGGAAATTGCGTTGGCGATATCGGAAAAATCCGCCGTTCCTTTATCCGCGGCAACGACCAGATAAGGATCGTCGTCATCATAACGGACGACGTCGCGCGGAGCGATAATTTTGCCGGCCACGATATTATCCGTAATGTCCAACATTCCGCAAATCATCGTTTTATAAGCATTGACGGCATATTCGTGCAGCTGTTCTTTCGCGGCGTTTTCCGGCGGGCGTTTAGGGAAAAAGCCGCCTTTTGATCCGACGGGGACGATAACGACGTTTTTAACCTGCTGCGCTTTGACAAGGCTGAGAATTTCCGTACGGAAATCTTCTTTTCTGTTTGACCAGCGGATCCCGCCGCGCGCAATTTTGCCGAAACGCAGATGAACGGCGTCAACGTCCTTAGAAAACACGAAAATTTCAGCCATCGGCTTTGGTTTCGGCAGATGATGAATATTATTCGAAGCAAATTTAAAAGAAACATATTCCTTTTCGCCGTGATCCTGATAAAAGTTCGTGCGGGTCATTGCCTTTAAAGCCGAAAAAACAGCCTTTAAAGCCGTATTTTTAGGCATCTGCGCGTCGATTTCGTTTTCCATTGCCGCGAAAGAACCGGAGGAAGCTTTCTGCGGATTGAATTTTAAATCAAAATACTGCAGAAATTTTTCCGTTATTTCCGGATTTTCCTGATAAGCCTGTAAAACGGCGCGTTTTGTTGCGATTGCCGTCTGGCGAATGTATGAAGCAAAGGCGCTGAGTAAAAAATCCTGACGTTTGAAAAGCATGCGTATTCTCTCTTTCGAATAAAAATTTTTTACAGAATATACTTGAGATCATGAAACAACAAGCTTTTTTAAAAGTGATGAAAATTCTTTTCTTTCCCGGATAAAACAGCTACAAAAGAAACGCAGAGAAAAGGATTCAGATGAAAAACAGTTTTTTTTCACAAATAGCGCGCTATACCGTTTGCTTTTTTAAATATCTGCTTTACCTGCTCAATCTGACCGTGCTGGCGGGGCTGGGCGTCAAAACGGTCAATTTGTGGTTTTCGACGCCGTTTGATTTTTCCGATACGATGGCCGCTTTTCCGGGCGAACCCGAATTTGCGGATAAAGCCGCCGCCGAAAAACAATTCTGGGGAGCGTTGACTTTTGAAACGCTGGTCTTTGTTATCGGCGGCTTTTTATGTTACGAACTGCTGATCAAACAAAAATCTTTCAGAAGAGGAATAACCGCGCCGTTGGCCGCCGCTTTTTTATGGGCCGCCGGAGAAAGCGCTTTTTTATTTCTGCCGGCGACGGACAAAGTTCATACGATCAACGTCTGCCGGTCGGCCAATATTTCATGGGACACAAAAAACCATAAATGCCGGCTGATGGATCTGGAATTAAAACGGTTTGAAAAATTAAAAGCCTTAAAAACGATCCGCCGCCCGCCCGCGGCCGTCAAAAAACCGGCGGCGCCCGCGGTGAAAACCGCACCGTCTCCGGCGCCGAAAACGCCGGCCGCTCCGGCGGCCGGGAAAAAGACAACGGCCGAACCGAAGAAAAAAACAGCGGCGACGGCGGCAAAACCCGCTGCGCCCGCCCGTCCCGCGGCGGCGAAAAAAACGACCGCGCCTTCCGCAAAACCGGCGGCGCGGCAAAAACAGCCGGCCGGAAAAGCCGTTCCCGAAAAACCAAACGCTACCGAAGCTCACGTTTCCGCGTCTAAAACCGCCGCGCAATAAAGCCTTTGTTTTTCTTTTCACGTTTTTTCGAACATGTTATGATAAGAAAAAATATCCTCAGAGGCCTGTTTCATGACCGATTTTATCAATCAGCATCTTTCTTTTATTTTACCGATTTTATACAAAGTCGTGCTGGCTGGAGGAATATTATTCGCCTCTTCTCTTATTTCCCGTTTCATCGCCGTGTCGCTGGACAAGGGAATCCACAAAATTAAAAACATTGACGATACTTTTCTGCCCGTCGCCACTTTGGTAATCCAATACGGCGTATACGGTATCGGCGGATTGTTTATCTTAAACCTGTTCGGCATTAACACGGCCAGCATCGTCACCCTGATCGGCGTCGGGGGATTGTCAATCGGTTTTGCTTTAAAAGACGCGATTTCCAACATGGCTTCCGGATTAATGCTGCTGTTTTTGCGCCCGTTTAAAAACGGAGACGCCGTTGAAATCGGATCAACCGTCGGAACGATCAAAGCGATCGGGCTGTTTACGACGCGCCTGCAAACGTTTTCCGGCGTTTATGTCTGTATGCCGAATAATTTATTTTGGACAACGGCAATTATTAATTACTCTCGCAATAAAAAACGCCGCGTCGAAGCAAAAATCAGCCTGTCTTATTTCGATTCTCTGGAAACGGCCGTTGAAAGTCTGAAGCAGATTATCAAAGACGAACCGCGTTTTTTGGAAGAGCCCGCCCCGCAGATTTTAGTCAAGCAGTTAAATTTTGCCGCCGTACAGCTGGAACTGCGCGGCTGGGTCAAAACGTCGGAATTCTGGGACGTGCAGTGGAGCGTTAATGAAAATATCAAACGCTATGTCGAATCGGGAAAAATAACTCCGCCTCTTTTGCGCAAAGAAATTTACATAAAAAACACACAAGGAGAATCAACCGAGAATGACGGACTTTCCGACGAGTAATTCTTTTTTTGTTTCTGAGGCCGGCCGGCGGCTGCAAAAGCGCCTGCAATCTTTTCTGGCCAAAGAAGAAATCAAAGATCTGCCGTCGGTTTTAATCGGGCCGGATGCGCCGTTTTTACAGGCTTTTGAACAAAACAGGCCGGATATCATCATGGAAAAAGAAACGCTGCCGGACAACGCTGCGCTTGTTTCTTTGCCTGCCGCCGGATCAGTTGCCGCCGTTTTTATGGCCGTCCTGAATACATCTGTGGCAAACGGCTGCCTGCCTTTGATCAAAGAAATCCACCGTATCTTAAAACCGCAGGGACGCTTTTTCCTGATAATCAAAAACACCGCCGGATTCTGGCCCGTACAGATCAAAGAAATGCCTTCGTTATCCGCGCGCCTGATCCGCCGAGAAATAATTGACGCCGGATTTTTGCTCAAGCGCCAGCAAAGCATTCTGTCCGTTCCTTTCCACGGGAAAACATTTGACCTCGCGGACGAATACCTTTTTTCCCTGAAAATAAAAATCGGCGTTTTTTCTTTGTTCGCCGCCGAAAAAAAACCCTTCGTCATTCAAACAAGCAAAAATTATAATTCCGCCCGCATCACCAAAGCGTCCGTTTTAACGTCGCCGCGCACATAATAATTCGGACGGCGGCCGACTTGTTGAAATCCATGACGCCGGTATAAAGCGATCGCATGTATATTATCAACGGCGACTTCCAGAAAAATTTCTTTTATTCCCTCCGCCGCCAAAGAACGGAAAGAAGCTTCCATTAACTCATCGGATACATGCTGTCCGCGATAATCCGGCAAAACGCCGAACGTTATGATATCCGCCTGTCCGGGACTGTACGCATAAACCACAATACCGGCCGGCTTATCATGTTGATAAGCGATCAACCCCAAAGATCCTGGCAACAAGAGCATTTGACGCATCATGGATTCGTTCCACCCTTTGGCAAAGCAGGCGCAATGCACATCGGCGTACGTTTGCGCGAACGAAGCGTCCCTGACTTTTATTTCCGACATACTGTCACCTCCGCTTCCCGCAGATACATTGCCGCCGGGAATTCTTTTTGCGGCTGCCGGCCCGACGCAAGTAAAGCGACGTCCGCCGCCGTCGGCATGGAAACCGCGCAGACATTTACGTCCCCGATTTCCTCAATCAGACGGTTGACGCCGTTGCCGGCAAAGGCATATTCGGAACAAAACGCTTTGATTTCTCCGGCGGTCTTAGCGGCAGGCTCCTCTAAAGGAACGCCGCGGTTATAACGCTGAATATAAAAATCATCGCGTTTTGTTTCCAAAACCAAACACAATTTTTCCAATCCGGAGTTACGGCGATGAATTTTCCATGCCAGCGTTTCCAAAACCGAAACGCCGATCATCGGCAGACCGGCCGCCAGAGCGATCCCGTCCGCCGCGGCCAGACCGACGCGAACGCCGGTAAAAGATCCCGGCCCCGTTGTTACGGCGACGGCTTCAATTTCTTCAAAACCGGCGCCGGCCCGTTTTAAAACGTCTTGAACCATAGGAAGCAGGCGTTCCGCCTGTCCGCGTTCCATTTCTTCCACAATTTCGGATACAACCTTGTCGCCGTTAAAATATGCGGCGGAACAAGTGCCGTGCGCGCTGTCTATTGCTAAAATTTTCATTCCGTTTTCTTTCGTTGTTCCAGCATTTGCTGCAAAAAAAGCTTTCGCTGTTCCGGCGTCATTTCAAGTATTTCATTGTTTCCGGCCGCATTTTCCAACTGAAAACGCAGCCTTATTTCGACCAGTTCCGGCGGAATCGGGACGCCGGCATCAAGACTCATACCGTCTGCGATAAAATCAGAAGCTATGGATAAAAGGTTTCTTTCTCCGCTTTTTGTCTGAACATTTGTATTTAAAACATAATCCGCGGCAGATTTTTTCCAGTCGTTTTCTTTTGTCTGTTGATCGGGATCTTCCGGTTGCGCATCATCTGCCGGTTGTTCCGGTTTGCGTTCCGGAACATTTAATTCGGGATACTGCCTTAAAATTGTCTTTACACCATCGAAAGACAACTGCAGCAGTTTGCTTTTTTCGAACAAATGCGGAGCAACGGCGCTGGCCAGAAAACTGAACAAAAGCAAAAAGGCAACGCCGCGCCCCAAACCGAAAACAGCTCCCAGCGATTTGTCCAGCCGAATAAAACGGCTGTTTTTGACATTTCGGACCAAAGACGAACTAAAGATACGCAGGATAATCCATGAAAAAAACGACCCCAGAATTAAAGCCAGCGTCCGCGCCGTTTTATCATGCGGAATAAAAGAAGAAAACGCCGGCTGAAATACGGGAATCAGATAGTATCCGAAAACACCGGAAAAAATATAAACGGCAAGACGAGTC